>JAEYWK010000257.1 GCA_023431345.1 Pseudomonadota bacterium | reverse complement strand
ACATGTACCGAAGCATATGTGATGGTTCCAAACCGGCCTTCATCAACGGCGTTTTTCAGCAAATGAACGGTATCGGTAAACCGGTAGTTAAAAATTCCTCCAAGCCGGGTTCCCGCTTTGGCATGCGCTTCAATCATTGCATCAATTCTTTCCAGCGAAATATCAAGCGGCTTTTCGCACAACACATGCTTCCCCCGTAAAGCTGCTTCCACAGCAGGTTCCATATGCATGCCGCTGGGTGTGGCAATGGTAACGATGTCTATCTCGTGACTTTGCAGCATGGCATGATAATCGGAAAACTCACGGCAATTGTATTGTTTTGCCAGTAATGCTGCCCTGCCGGATCCTGCGCCGCAGATTCCTATTAGCCGTGCATTGTTAAGATGCTGAATAGACCGGGCATGAAAATCGGCCACCATGCCGGACCCTATAATTCCGAAATTCCAGGTTCTCATTGCAATTTGAAAAAGGATAAATATACTGAAATTAACAGTGATGGGATGACAGTGTTCAATTTAAACCGCTGTTCTTTTGGCTTTTTGTTTTTTCATAAACCATTTTGTTATTGCTCCTGTAACAACGAAGCTTAAAACCGAAAGCATAATTACCCACTTTACGGGATAGGGTTTGTTTGGTGCAAGGATATCTGTTTTACCAATCAGCACAGGGCCGGCCCAGTAACAAGGCATGGATTTTTGTTTGGAAACTGTTTTCAAAAATTCCAGTTTGGCTTTTTGTAACGCCATATCCGTGGGCAGGCCCCTAACAAGATGCTTATAAAACAGCTCCGTAAGCAAATAGGTGGAAGTATTGTCAACAGACCATAAATTGGCGATAGCAGCAGGAACGCCGAGTGCAGCAAAACCTCGATTGAAACTAAAAATGCCTTCACCGTGATAAATCCTGCCCTTACCAGTTTGACAGGCTGACAACACGATGAGGTGTGTAAAGGGTTTATGTGTATTAACGAGATCTGAAAGGTACAGCGCCGAATCGGCAAAATATATAACGGGTTCGTTATTTTCACTGCTGTCGGCGGCATGTGTATACAGTTGAATAACCTGGTATTGGGAGAATTGTTCTGTAAAATTACTCCTGGAAGCATCAGCCGCTGTATAGGTTACAGCGTGATCGAAATAAGCAGAAATAGTATGCAATGACTGGTCGCTTCCCGGAAGCGCTGCCAGTGAAAAAGAGGAAGGATACCTGACCGGCGCTATGCCCATAAAACTTTTACCGGTTGTTGCAGGCGGCAAAGTAAAATCGTTCATCAGAAAGCGGGCCGAATAGGTATAGCTTACGGCATGATCGTTCAAAAACCAGGCAGGTGGTTGCCCCCGACGACTGGTTACCAACGCTTCAAACGGAAAATATTGACCATCGGGCGAGATGATGATCCGGTTGCCGGGTGCAGGCAAATTGCGAAAGATGAGCTGGTACAAATCTGTGGCGGTTATAACAAAATCATTGAAGCTGCGGTTCATCAATCCTGCATCAGATAAATAGGAAATAAATTTATGTGTGGCGTTTTCATAATCCTGCTTATTTATTTTGGTTAAATAGCTGTTGCTTGCCGTTACCAACAGGGCGTAAACCGCGCTATCGCCCGAAAAAATTTCAAGCAACGTATGGTGTTCTTTTAACAGGGTTTGTTGTACATGCTTCACTCCGATAAACCCGGTATCGAGAAAGCTCTGGTAATACAGGGGGTTGGCAGCTTTGATTTGTTGTTCCAGGAAATCCAGCTCCTGTTTTTTTGAAAAAATTTCAGCGGTAATAATTTGCTGCCTGGCAGTATCTGCGTTGCTTAATTCGTTTTCTAGGCGAAGTATTTGCTTCTTCAACTGGGTTTGTTTTAAAATATCAGTTTCTCCCATCCATTGTTGCTGGCTGAGTTGATCGTTCAATAATACGGCCCGGCTTTTTTCAAAAAAATAGAACGCATCTTTGGTATTGCCCAGTAAAAAGCATGCTTCAATAGCGTTTTCATACAGGCGCCGGGAATCGGACCTCCAGAAAAGTTTGGATTTTAGTTCGGATTGATTTAATCTCACTTTGTCCAGCAATTGATCAGCCACTTTGTAAACGTTCAGTGCTTGGTTAAGAAGATTGGGTTCTTTTAAGTGTTCATACTGATGCTTAAAGGCATCACCTTTATCGATCACTAGTCCGGTGAGATAATGCATTTTTCCTCGCTTAACAAACTCATCAGATGAGGAATTGAGTATAGACGTTTCGTCGGCCCCGGTATGAATTTGCCGAAATGCAAGATGGAAATAATAAAACGCGGAATCGTAAAGCTGTTTTCGGACATAAATATTTGCGATATTGTTCAATATATCTGCAGACTCAATCGCTTCTGTACTTTTCTCAAGTTTATCTCTGTTGGTAAAGTATAAAGCTTTTTTACAATAGAATAGCGCCTGGTCATTATCATTATAATAACGGAAATGAATCTTGTTGCCTATGTTGTTTAATATGACCTTGCATCCTACATCGTACTGTGTTTCGGCTGCGTATTTAAACGCCAGTTGATAATTCAAAAGCGCTTTTTGAGGATCTCGTCTGTGCAGATGTATTTCTGCTAATTGAGAATATATGGTTGCCAGGTAATCCTTTAACCCGGTCCTTTTGCATTCATCGGCTTTATTGGTTAGAAGCCTTTCTGCAGTTTCATCATCTTTTAAAATAAGTAATGCATTCACTTTCCATAATAAACTTCGCAAGCCAATATCTCTCCAGTCCGAATATTCGTTTTTTGGCGCATTTCCGATATATTCTCTAATATACCGTTCGCAAACGGTCGCATAATCTATACAATGCTGGTAATCTCCCAGGTTAAAAAAATACTCTACTTTGGCAAGCAAAGAGTTGAGCAGATAGTCGTCCACGCAATTATATTGCATTGCCAGAGCAATACAACTATCAAAGCATTTCATCTTCCGGGTAACGTCATTCAATGCATCGTAAATCCATCCAAGGCTATAATAGCTTCTTATAGTGTGTTTGATGTTTACAGAAGACTTATCAGCGTTGGCATTGATCATGTTAATGGACTGCTGCATATATTGAGCAGCCTTCAAATAATCTGTTTCATAGAAAAAGGCAGCTCCAATACGTTGAAACAGCAAGGCATGGGTTGAGTCAAACTGGTATCGGCAGAATTGAATGCGGTCTTGATAACTCAATAATTCCGTTAATTTTTCTGAAGATGAAGATGTTGAGGAATCTCTTAGAAAAATCAGTCTTTTCCATAGCCAATCTCTTTCAGGGCATTGTCCGAAAGCGGGACTGCAAAAAAGCAAATAAATGCAAACCGGTACTAATACTCTAATCCACATAGCTGCCTGCTTAATAGATCCGCGAATACAGGTTTAGGATACTATCGATTTATGGGCGCAGGGTTGGAATTGCGTGGTCAATTATCATTTTTAAGTCGGGCATGATACCTATCTTATTTCTTGAGCCGGTGCCATTAGAAGGATTACTTATAATATCCCGCATTTCACCAGGACTTAAACGCTGCTTGCCTGATGCTTCAATGATACTTTGAATGACAATGGCGGCTCCTGCTATAATTGCTGAAGCACTTGATGTTCCCGAAAAGTCTGGTTCGTAGGGAGGCGTTCGCAAGGGATTAGCCGTAAAAACATTTTTTCCCCATGCATAACAATCAATTCGGCTTCCATAGTTTGAATATCTTGTTTTTCCATGTTGCCCTGAGCCTGTAACTGAAT
>JAEYWK010000196.1 GCA_023431345.1 Pseudomonadota bacterium | reverse complement strand
ACGCGCCACAAACCCCGGCCTACCAGCCCCGATACCGCCGACGGCAACTTACGGACCGTCGGGCACGGGCACGGGCACGGGCACGGGCACGTTTACGCCGAGACCAGCAATTAGGGACACTCCCTAGAGCGCCGGTCGCATCACGGCTGCTGGCAGGGGCCGGGCACCTTGCACGGGTTGCCGCAGTTCAGGGCCAGCGCGTAGCGCTCGACTTGGAGGGGCGATTCACGGCCGAGGCCGGTGCCGGCCAAGCAGAGCATGACGGAGTCGTGAACGCCGAGGGGCTGGGCGGGGTCGCTGCAGCGCTCGTTCAGGCATTGGCCGTCGCGCATGCCGTGCAGGGGCGGGCACTCTGCGTCGGAGCGGCACGCGAGCGGGCGGCAGTCGAACGGTTCTCGCGGCTCCTCGCCGGGGCGCACGTCGCAGACGCCGACGAGCCGCGAGCCGACCAGCAGCGCTTGTGCGGGCTTGTCCGCGCGCTGAGGGCCGGCCTTTTGGATGAGCTGGCAGGGTTGTTTTGCGCCACACGTGGCAGAAAAGATGCGCCCCTCGCTGTCACGCAGCTCGCGCGGACCGCTCTTGCTGCACGCTGGCATCAACAGCAGCCACGCTACAGTGGACAACTCGAGCGCGCGCTTCACCATTTGGCTGGGACGCTAGCATGATGGATACCCTTACCAGCTGGTTCGAGCAGCCTGCGGTGGCCTGGGGATTGGGAGCGTTTTCGGTCGCGGCCGTGGTCGCGAGCGTGCTGCTCGTGCCGCGCTTCTTGGCCAAATTGCCGCCGGGCTTCTTGCGTGATGGGGACGTGCCACGTCAAGAGTCGGTGCTGCTCAAGGTGCTGCGCAATCTGCTCGGCGTGCTGCTGGTGGCGCTCGGCCTGCTCATGCTGTTGCTCCCGGGGCAAGGCCTGCTGACGCTGTTGGTCGGGCTGCTGCTCGTCGATATCCCGGGCAAGCACGCCCTGCTCGTGCGCATGCTCTCGAAGCCGAAGGTCCTTTCGGTCGTGAATCGCTTGCGCGGCAAGCACGGCGCACCGCCGCTCGCTGCCTAGGCCGCCGAGCTCGACGTGGCGCTCGAGCTCAGTCGGTAGGGCCGCCGAAGGTGTGCGCGTAGCCGAGGCTGACGATCACGGGCGAGCTGAGCGTGCCAGGCGGCTCCTCGCCGACGACGATGTCGCGCCAGAGCGGGAAGCGCGCGCTCAAATTGAAGAGGCCGGCGCCGACCTGTTGTCGGAGCGCCACGGACGCGAGGATCTCCGTCCGCCCTAGGTTGCCGTCCTGGCGGATCACGCCTTCCCAGCGCTCAGCGCTATCGTGAAAAACCTCACCGCCGAGCGCGCCGCTCAGCTTGTAAGCCAGCTTCGTGCCGAGCGCCGCGCCCACGCTGACGCGCCAGGGAGCCTGATAGCCGTGCGAATTTTCGTAGAGTGAAGCCTGGCCCTGCGCGAACGCCTCGAACGTGAGAGGCGCGAAGTCGCGAGAAGCTTCCAGTACCAGCACCGGATCGAAGGTACCGGAGCCGAGCTGGATGTGCTGGTGCCTCTGCCCGCGGTCGCCGAGCGCGAACGGGTTCTCGGAGGTCTTGCCGACGGGCAGGGAGACGCCGGGGCGGGCCGCTAGCCACCAGCTGTCGAGCAGCGTGCCGACCCGGAGCAGTAGCCAAAAGTCGGCGGGACCCCACACGGCTTCGTCTCGGTGGTGCACGCCCTCGTCGAGCGGCTCGTAGGGCGCGCCGTCGGGCGTCGTGTACTTCACGCGCGTGGTCACGACGCGCAGCGGCGCCTGCAGCTCGACGCCGAAGGTGCGGTCGATGCCGTACTCGCCCGAGAGGCGCAGCTCGAGCGGGTACAGGTGTTGATCGTGCAAATGCACGGGCTGCACCGGGACTTCTTCGCAGCTCTCCAAATCGGCGCAGCCGGCCTCGTGCACCACGTGAACCGTGCTGCCGGTCAGGCTCGCTCCCAAACGAAAAGCGCCGCTCGGCAGCGGCCCTTCACTGCCGCGGGACGTAGCCAACGACGGATTGCGACAGCCCGCGCAGGCCAGCGCCTGAAGGCTGCCCGAGAGCACGCCGAGGGCTGCCGCGATCGCGAGCGAGAAGCGAGCGAACGAGCTCATCGGCTGCCTTTTGCGATCGCTTCGTCGAGCTCAGCGAGCTTGGCGCCCGAGATCGCCGCGACGGGTTGGCCGTGACGATCGAAGACGATCAGGTGGGGGAGCTCGGGGACGCTCGCCAGCCAGCGCTGGGCGACCGGTGTATCCCAAGAACCGACGTTGATCTTGCGTAGCGCCAGGTCAGCCCGCTTTTCGAGCAGCGCGTACAGGTGCTCGTCGACCGTGCGGCAAGGCGGGCACCACGTGGCGTGAAAGTCGAAGATCGTCACCTTGTCTTTGACGAGGTGCGGCTCGAGCGCGGGCAAGTCTTGCCCCTCTTCGACCAGCGACCTCACGTCCGCGCCTGCAGGCGGCGCGAGCGCCGGTGAGAAATCGAGCTCGGGGTGACACTTCAGGCACTGCGACTCCGGCACGTCGTGCTCGGGGCACCAATCCCCGCGCTGCTTGAACCGAGCTGCGAGTCGGGGGTGGCAGCGCACGCACACCTCCTCCGGCACCTCGTGCACGCACGCCTTCCAGCTCGCGTGTGAGGCCGTGCTCAGCGAGCTCATCGAGCCATGGCGCGGCTGGGATGCGCAGCCGGCCAGACCGCACAACAGCAGCGCGGCCTGGCGCCGCGACACGCGGCGCAAATTGGTGGTCATCGGCGAGCGCTTCGCGCTCACGGCGTCCGGCAGCGTGGATCGAGGCATCGAGGGCAGGCGCTAGCTTAACGCAGGCGCTCCGCTCGGCAACGCGGGGCCAAAGTCCCCGCGTTGCGCCTCACAGCTCTTTTTCGTAGATGCGGTACGTCTTGTAGATCTTGCCGCCCATCAGCTTGATGCCGGTGTTGACGGGGGCGTTGTCCTCGAGCGTCCACGACAGCTCACCGCCACGCAGGCCGAGTCGCTTACCGGCCGCGTTCATCTTGGCGTAGAGGTAGGCGCTCAGCGCGGCGTACTTGCGCTGCCCCCTGAACTTCTTGCGGATGCCGAGGATGATCAAGCGAGCGGTGTGCGGGCCGACCACCTTCAGCCGCCACATCAGCTTGGGCAGGCCCAGCGGGCCGAGCTTGCCCTTCATGTCGGCGATCAGCTCGTTCAGGTTGGGCAGCGCCAGCGCCACCGCAGCGGGCTCGCCGTCGATCTCGGTGATGTAAGACAGCTCGGGGATGGCGATCAGCTTCAAATCGGCCGCCATCTTCGACAGCTCACGCTCCGTAGACTTCACGAAGCCCCAGTTGTCGCTCCAGGCGTCGTTGTACACATCCATGATGATGCGCAGATCCGCGTCGAGGTTCTTCATGTCGACGTGGCGCGAGCGCACCTCGGGCATGGCCTCGATGTCTTCGTGCGCCTTCTGCACGCGCGGCGGCGCGTTGCCGACGGTGTAGCTCCAGGCGTAGGCGTCCTTCAGCTTCGCGAAGCCGGCCTTCTCGATCAGGCCGCCTTGGTAAGGCCGGTGGTGCGGCATCATGATCATCGGCGGCGTGTCGAAGCCGTCGATCAGGCAGCCCATCTCGTCGTTCAACGACAGCGAGAGCGGCCCGCGGATGCGCTTCATGCCGCGCGCACGGAGCCAGCTGCTCGCTTTGTCGAGCAGCGCCTTGGCCACCTCTTCGTCGTCGATGGTGTCGAGGAAGCCGAAGGAGCCGACGTCGTCGTTGTAGCGAGCCAAGTGCTCGCGGTCGACCTGCGCGGTGACGCGGCCCACGCACCAGCCGTTGCGATAAGCCGTGAAAATGACGCCCTCGGCGTGCTCGAAGAACGGGTTCTTCAAGCTCAGCCGGTCCTTCATCTCCATGTCGAGCGGCCTGACGTACTTCGAATCCCCGCGGTAGATGTAGTCCACCACGTTCAAGAAGTCGCTCAGCTTACCCCCGATTTGCGTCTCACGGATCTCGACCGGCATTTCGAGCGCAGCTAAGTGGCTCCGGGCCGCCGAGTCAATCGCCTACCGGAACCAGCGACGCGGGCCGCCCCGCGCCGCTCAGATGACGCCGTACTTCTTGCCGACCTTGGCGAAGGCTTCCAGCGCGCGGTCGAGGTGGTGTCGCTCGTGCGTTGCCATGTAGCTGGTGCGCAGCATGGCGCTCTTCGGGGGCACGCCCGGTGAGATGAACGGGTTGGTGTAGACGCCGTGGTCTTCCAGCAGGTCGCGCCACATCATGATGGTGCGCAAATCTTGGCGGATGAAGATGGGGATCACGGCCGTCTGCGTGTGGCCGAGCTCGAAGCCGAGCTTACGTAGCTCGTCGCGCATGTAGGTGAAGTTCTCGCGCAGCTTTTCCATGCGCCAGCCCTCCTCTTGCATCACCTCGAGCGAGGCCATGGCCGCCGCCACCTGGGGCGGGGCAGCGCTGGCCGCGAACATGAAGCTCGGCGCGAAGTGCCGAATGTAGTCGAGCACCTTGCGTTCGCCGACCAAGTAGCCGCCGATGCTGGCGAACGACTTGGAGAAGGTGCCGCCGATCAAGTCGACTTGGCTTTCGAGGCCGAAGCTGTGCGCCGTGCCGCGGCCGCCAGGGCCGATCACGCCGACGGCGTGGGCGTCGTCGACGAGGATGCGCGCAGAGTGCTTTTTCACGACCGGCACGAGCTCGTCGAGCTTGGCGATCTCGCCCTCGGCGCTGAACACGCCGTCGGTGATCACGAAGGCGCCTTCGCCCGGGTCCAGCTTTTCGAGCGCGCGATCGAGCGACTCGGCGTCGTTGTGCTTGTAGCGCACGAGCTTCGCGCCCGCGGCCTGACCGAGCCGCACACCGTCGTAGAGCGAGGCGTGCACGTTGCGATCGATGAAGGCGGTGGTCTGCTTGTTGCTGAGCAGCGCGGCGCAGGTGGCGATGTTCACCTGGTAGCCGGTGGTGAACACCAGCGCGCTCTCCTTGCCCATGAACGCGGCCAGCTTCTCTTCGAGCTCTTCGTGGAGCTTCATCGAGCCGTTGACGAGGCGTGAGCCGGTCATGCTCGTGCCGAAGCGATCGATCGCGTCGCGGGCGGCCTCGCGAACCTTGGGGTGCTTGGTCAGCCCCAGGTAGTTGTTGGACCCGAGCATCAGCACGCGCTTGCCGTTGATCTCGGCCTCCGGACCGTCGTTGAAGTCGAGCGGGCGGAAGAACGGGTAGATCCCCATCTTGCGCGCGTTGTCCGCGGCCATGAACTTGTAGGCCTTCTCGAACACGTCTTTGCCGCCGATGCTCGCGAGCGTGGTGCGCTCCTTCATCGACTCGTCCATGTCGCTCGAGCCGGAGCTGATGTCTTTCGCCGGCGCGGCGGCGCTCTTCGCGTGGCCGTTGCTCGCGGCGCTCGCGTGACCGTTGCGGGCGCTGGTGGCCGGAGCCGAGGTTCCGATGTTCTCGTCGAGCGCGGGATCGACGTTGGGCAGCTCGTGGCCGTTCTTGAGCACGCTCCAAGCCGCCTTCAGGCGACCACGCGCGTCGAGCAGCCCCTCGGTGGCCTTCATCACGCGATCGTCGGAGACCCAACGCATCACGGACGGACGGAGGAGAGCTTGCTTACCTTTGTCGACGAGCGCTTGGCGCAGACCCATGGTGCCCGGGTACCTACGAGAGAAGACCGGTAACGTCAACTGAACCGGCCGCCAGCAACGCCAGGAATTCAGCGACGGGTGGCCGGCGGCCAGTGCTGGTCGAAGGTTCGCTCGAGCACGATCTCGCAGAGCTCCAAGCCCTCGGCGGGCGCGGTGATGCCGAGATCTTTACGCAGCCCGCTGCGGAGAGCGCGCTCGCAGGCGTCGGGCGGCAAGTGTCCACGGCCCACGTCGGCCAATGTTCCCGCGATGATGCGGATCATGTTGTAGAGGAACTTGTTGCCGGTCACGACCAGCTCCGTGATGCGCGAATCATTCGCCGCAGCGCAGAGCTCGATGCGAAAGATGTGTCGCACCGTCTCCTCGCGCGTATCGGCGGCGCCTCGGAAGGCCCGAAAATCGTGCTCCCCCTGCAGCGTGCGCGCCGCCGCCTCCATCAGCGAGTGGTTCAACCTGTAGGGTAGGCGCCAAGCCGTGCGATCCACGAGCGGGTCGCGCGTCTGGCTCTCGAAGATGCGGTAGACGTAGGTCTTCTGCGCGACGGCTCGGCGCGGCTCGAAGCCAGCCTCGGTCGTGGCCGCGCGCGTCACGGCGATCTCGCGCGGCAGCTGGCGGTTGAGGGCGAGCACCCAGCCGCGTGGATCGATGTAGCGCCCGCTGTCGAAGGCGACGAGTTGGCCGCGCGCGTGCACACCCGCGTCGGTGCGGCTCACGCCGCGGGTCGTCGACGCCTTCGGATCGACGCTGGCGATCGCTCCTTCGAGCTCACCGGCGATGGTGCGCGCGTTCTTTTGCTTGGCGTAGCCCGAGAAGGGCTCACCGTCGTAGGCGAGCGTGAGCAGCACGCCGTGACGCTCGTGCTCGAGCGCCGCGTCGAGCGTAGACACGGCTAGGCGCCGCCAGCGCCCGCGTCGGCAGGGCTATTCCCGCCGTCGCTGCCGCCGCTCGAGCTGTCGTCGCCGGCAGGGCCGCTGACGCCGTGACCGACTTCGGTCACGCACGGCAGCTCGCCCGCGTCGTTGTAACGTGCGTTGTCGTCAGCGGGCGCGCCGGCGCTCTGAATGTCGAAAATCGGCAGCGGCGGATCCGCGCAGCGCTCGGGCGCCGTCTTGCCGTCTTCGCCGCACGCGATCAGGCCGAGCGTAAAGACGGCGGCGCTCAGCAGGGCCAGCGCGCGGCCGGGAAGCGACAGAGAGCGGCTCATTTCTTGGGCATGAATCTCAGCGGAACATTGACCTCGGCGCAACCCCCTTGTGGCGCGGGGAAGCTCGCGCCCAAGAAGCGATTCACGACGCAGTTCGAGACACCCGGATCGTGCAGGCCGTCGGCGACCACGCGCGCGCTGCACACCTGGCCGCCCGGACCGACTTTGACGCCGATGGTGAGCGTGCCTTCGAGGGTGGCGTTGCTGCTGAGCGCCTTCTCGTAACAGCTGCGCGACTGCGCGGCGCGACCGGAGAGCGCGGACGTGAGCGCCGCGGAGGGGCTGCCGCTGCACGCTTGCGAGCAGGGGTTCGGACCGCTCGCGACCTTCGTCTTCTGCTTGTCGTCGGGCTTGGCCGACTCCTCGGGAGGAGGGGGCGGCGGCGGAGGAGGCGGCGGCTCGTCGAGCGTCGGGGCGGCGGTCGTCGCCACGGCCACGGGAGCCTCGACCTTCGGCTCTTCCTCGGTGCCGGTCACCTTCCAGATGATCAGGCCTCCGATGACGAACAGCATCAGGACGGCGGCGATGATGATGGGTCCGCTGCCTCCAGACTTGGGGGGCGGCGGGGTACTCTCAGCCATTTGGCTTTCTCCAAAGCATGCGGGGGCAGTCGCGGACTATAGCCACCCCCTAGGCGGCGCGCGAGAGATTCGGATTAAGGGTGCGCGGGCCCTGGCACGTCGGCCGGACTGCTTTTCAAGCCGAAAATGGTCACAGCGGTGTCGCCCCAGCGGCGCGCGTCGAGAATCTGGAGTGGGCTTTCGCTCAGGGGAGGGGGTTGTGGGTCTTTGGCGGAGTGCTCGAGCACGACGCGCGCCTGCGCGGCAAAGAGGCCGGCGCTCGCCCAGCGCTCGAGCAGCTCGCGCGCGGCTTTTGCCTCGCGCCAAGGGGGATCACAGAGCACCAAGTCGAATGGCGCGTGCGGCTCGAGCTGGGCGAGCGCGGTCTCCGCTCGCAGCGGCAAGACGCGCGCCGCGCCCGTGAGCGCGAGCGCGGACAGGTTGTCGCGCAAGCAGGTGAGCGCAGGGCGCGCGCTCTCGACGAAGGCGGCGAAGCTCGCGCCGCGCGACAGTGCTTCGATGCCGAGCGCGCCGCTGCCCGCGTAGGCGTCGAGCACGCGCTCGCCCTCGACGTTCCCCAAGATCGAGAACAGCGCCTCTTTGACGCGAGCGCCGGTGGGCCTGGTCGCGTCGCCGGGCGGCGCCTTCAAGTTGCGCCCGCGGTGCTGCCCCGCCACTACGCGCACGCGCGCTCCTGAGCTTGCCTGCGAAGCGTCACGTGGTCTCGATCTTGCTCCACATTTGGCGGCGCATGCGCTGCCGCTGCCGGTCTTTGCTGGTGATGACGCGCGCCGCGCTCCACGCCGCGATCAGCTCGCCTTCTTGCCCGAGGCCGGGGAGCACCGTCTTGCCGACCAAGAAGGTACCGGGAACGGGGCCGCGCACCGGCTCGCCCGCGAGCTCGAGGTAGCCGCTCGGCTCGACGCTCCACAGTCGCTCCATCGACTCGGGCTGGGCCGACGCGCCCTGCAGGTGAGCGCGCTCGACCTCGCGGCGAGGCCCGTTGCGGAAATCCCACAGCGGCAGGCCATCGTGAGGCGAATCGACGAGGGAGAGGGAGCGATCCAAGAACGGCAGGTGCTCGCGCAAGGTGGAGAGCACGGCGTCGCGCGCTTCGAGGATGGTGAGCGAGCCGCGCGCGGGCAAGATCGCCTCCGCGACCAGCAGCGTGCTGGTCGGATCGGCGTCGCCTTCATCGAGCGCGGGCGGCGACAAGCGCGACAGGCGCACGGGCGGGCAGCGCGGATCACGGCGCGCGTAGCGCTCGGGTACCACGAACGACTCCGCCGGCAGCGCGTCGGGCAAGCCGCTGCTCTTCACACGCAGGCTGACCACGAAGCGCGACGCCTCGGCGCGCAGCTGCGGCCAGTCGCTCTGAGCTTGCTTGGTCACGCCGTCGCCCTGCGACAGCTCGGCCACGGCTTCCCCCGATTGATCGCAGACGACGGCGCTGGAGCCGGTGGCTTCGCTCTCGCCGTCTTCGATGACGCCGACGGCGCTGCCGCGCTTGACGACGATCGACGACGCGCGGCGGTCGAGCGCCACGCGCCCCCCGTGAGCTTCGATGCGCTCGATCAAGAAATCAGACAGCTCGCCCTCGCTCTGCGCGAGGGCCGCGACGCCGCGCGTCCACGCGCCGTGCAAGCGCGCCAGGCAGAAGGTGGGCAAGCGATCGGCCGGCATCGCCAGGTGCGTGGCGAACGACGCCGGCAACAGCAAGAGCTCACGAAACGGGTGCCCGCTCGGAAATTTGCTGAGCAGGTCCGCGTTGCGATCGCTCTTGAGGTACGGCAAATGCGCGGCGACGCGGCTCGTCTCGAAGCGCTCCCACCACGAGCCGGGCGGCCACATCACGTCCTTCTCGAAGGCGAGATCGGCGGCCGCGTTCACCTGAGCGATGGTGATGTAGAGCTCGTCGACGAGCTGGCGCACCTCCGGGAACTCGCGCTCGATCTCGCGCACGAACAGGTCCATGTCGGGCGGCACCTCGAGGCGGCGCCCCGGCGAGACCCAACCGAACATCGGGTCGAGCGCCTCCATGCGCCGCCGGAACTGCTGGCTCTGCGCCAGCTCGTGCAAGATGCGCTTGAAGACGGGCGACGAGCCGCCGAGGAACGTGAACGGCCTGCGCGCGAGCACGCGCTGGTCGTAGCGGTAGAGCTGGCTGCGCTGACCCTGGCCGAGCACGAGCACGCGGAAGTCACGCCGCGCGAGCACCGCCGCGCAGGTGAGCGCGCCGAGCGAGCGGCCGAGCACGATCACGTCGTAGTGGCGCGAGGTCACTTGGCGCCCTTAGCACGGCGGCTCGGCAGGAACGGCGCGAGGTCGAGCGGCGGAGCTTCACCCGTCACGCAAGCGGCCATGATTTTGGCGGAAATGGGCGCCAGCAAGATGCCGTTGCGGTAGTGCCCGCTCATCGAAAGCAGCCCGGGGATGGCGCTCGGACCGAGCAGGGGCAGCTCATCTTCGGTGTAAGGGCGGAAGCTCGACCAGGTGCGGTGGAGCTCGGCCGCTTCGAGCGCGGGCACGAGGCGGATCGCGGCGGCCAGCAGCTTGGCGACGGCCCCCGCCGTCACCCCGCGTCGAAAGCCGACGAACTCCAGCGTCGAGCCGATCAGCAAGCGGCCGTCGGCGCGGGGCACCAAGTAGCAGTCGGGGCCGAACACCACCGCCGACAGCAGCGGCACGCTCGTCTTGAGCTCGACGATCTGTCCGCGCGCCGGTACGACGCGCGGCGCGTCGCCGCCCTCCGGCGAGATCAAGCTCGTCCAGCTGCCCGCCGCCAGCACCACGTGCGTGCCGCGCACCAGCTCGCCGTCGTCGAGCTCCACTCCGACGGCTCGTCCGTCGTCGAGGGCTACGCGCTTCACGAACGCGCCGCTGCGGAAGCGCGCGCCGCTCTTCTCCGCCGCTATGCGCAGCGCCGCGAGCAGCTGGGGCGGATCGAGCGTGGCGTCGTCTTCGAACCACACCGCGCCCGCCAGCGTGCGTGACAGCGCGGGCTCACGCTGCCGGAGCGCGGCCGGCGTCAGCCGCGCGATGCGCAGCTTCTGTTTCTTTTGCCAGCTTCGCTCGCGCTCGACGCCGGCGAGCTCGCGCGCGCCGTACGCGACCTTGAGCACGCCCGAGCGCCGGTAGCCGACCGCGATGCCCGAGGCGGCTTCGACGTCGGCCACGAGCTTCGCGTATAGCTCTCGACCGAGCAGCGCCAGGTCGGCGCCCGGCCCTCGGTGGTGCGACTCGACCTGCGCGCCGAGGATGCCGGCGGCCGCGCTCGACGCTTCCGCGCCCGGCACCGAGCGCTCGAGCACCGTCACGCCAATGCCGCGGCGCGAAAGCTCGAACGCCGCCGCGCAGCCCATCACGCCGCCGCCGACGATGACGACCGTCGCGCGGGGGGGCGGGAGCGCGCGTCGACTCGGGCCTCGTTTCATGCCCCGGGCTCTTGAGTCAACCAGCGGCGGGACGCAAGAGGCGGCGCAGCCCGACCACGTTGAACACAGCGAACCCGAACAGCAGCAGCGCGAGGCCGAGCGTCCAGCGCGTGGTGGCGGGGGCCTCACCGTCGATCAGCAGCCAGGCGTCGCGCGGCAGCGGCGGGCGTCCGGCCTCGTCGATCGCGCGGCCGAGCCGTGAGAGCCGCACGCCTCCTTGCTCCGCGGGAACGAGCCGCCCGACGAACGACGTGGGCGGGACGAAGCGCTTGTGCTCGGGGTCGTCGTCGTCGTGCGGCACCCGCACCTGAACGAAGACGCGGTCGGTGCCGCGCACGCGCGACAGTCGGTACGAGTCGGTCTCGAGCGGGCGGCGGTAGGCGATGGCGCCTTGCACCTCGAGCTCACCCTCGGCTCGCACCCAGCTGTTCTCGTCCACCTTGCCCGGCTCGAACGCGGACAGCTCACCGATCGCGCGCGGCGCCTCCGCCGACACCGAAAAGGCGAGCTCTCCCCGGAGCGACGCGAGCAGCCCCACCGAAGCCAGGAGCGTCACGCTCATCACCACGAGCGTGAGCCGGCGCCAGGGCCTGCGCGGGGCCGGGAGGGCCTCCAAGTCGGCGTCGGTCGGCTCGCTCATCGTTCGGGGTGCTCTTATAGACAGTAGCAAGGCGTCGTTGTTCCAGCTCAATCGTGAACCGATGGCCGAGCCGTGAGCCGGCGCGCTCGCTGCGCCCCCGCTTGGGCGCGTCGCTAACTTATCTAAATGATACGGGTTTTGTGAAAGTGGCTCAGCAATCGTCGCAAAACTGGATTAGTCTGGGAGGTCGCCATGGCCGTCGCTAGCAAGAAGATTCTCTGTCCATCGTGCGGCTTCTCGAACACCGCTCCGCTCGCGAACAACCGCTGCGTGTCGTGCGGCGCGAAGATTGAAGATCTGAAGCGAACGCTGACGCGCCAAGAGGAGCTCGAGCGTCGCTACCAGCAGGAAGGCTTCAGCCTGCCTTGGTTCGGCGTTTCCATCGGCATCATCACGGTCATGACGGCGGCGCTGGTGATGGGCCTGCCGATGGTGGTGCCGTTGTTCGACTTCGAAGGCTCCGCGGGCATGACGATAGCGATCCCGGTCTGGTTCCTGGGCGGGATGCTGATCGGCCTGGTGTCACCGGGGCGCACCTTCGTCGAGCCGATGGTAGCGGTGTTCTTGGTCGCGCTGCCCACCGCGTTCCTGCTCCACGCGAGTCAAACCGTGAAGACGATGCCGGGCTTCATGTACGTGCTGATGTCGGCGCTGGGCGTGGTCTTCACGCTGATCGGCTCCTACATCGGCGAGCGCATCCAGATGGGGCCGCCGCCCAAAGCCAGCGAGTGAGGCTCGCGCTCGCCGGCGCGCTCTCGCTGCTCGTCCTCGGCTGCGATGCTCAGCGCGAAGATCGCCTGAAGCAGGGCGTGGCGCGGCTGGGTCGCGCCGAGGAGCAGCTGCGCTCGGCGCCCAACGCCGCCAAGGTGGACCTGCTCGCGGAGCTGGCTCGCACGCCGTGCCTGGAGCCGGCCGCTTGCTCGGCGCGCGACGCCTGCACCTCCGGCTACACGCTCCACGTCGACGCGCTTTCGCTGACCCGCGTCGCCAAGCAGAACATGGCCGATGGCCAGGACGAGCAGGCGGCCAAGCTGCTGGGCGCAGCGCTCGAGAAGCTCTCGCTCGCCCAATCGCGCATCGACGAGTGCACCGCGCTGATGGCGGCGCTGCGCCGCGCGCACGGCACCGACCGCTGAAATCTCCACCCTTCGTGTCATTCGGCGCCGCCTGGTGGTCGCGGCCGAGCCCCCGGCCGAGCCAGCGAGCGCCCATGTCACAGCCGAACGCTCCTGGCGGCCGCGCGGCTACCGAGCCCTGCCCGGCGGCTTTTGGGCGCCGGGTCCTGCCGCCGTCAGGCCTGTGCTAAGACCCGGCCCGCTGTGTTCGAGGCATTAGCAAAAGGATTTCGCGAGGCGCAAAACCGTCTCGCTGGGCTCACCGAGCTGAACGACAAGAACATCGACATCGCGCTCAAAGAAGTGCGCGTGTCGTTGCTCGAAGCCGACGTCGAGCTGGGTGTCGTGAAGCGCTTCCTCGAAGCGGTGAAGACGAAGGCGCTCGGCACGACCGTGCAGACCCGCGTCCGTCACCAAGGAGAGACGCACAAGGTCAGCGCCGGCGAGCAGTTCGTCAAGATCTGCCACGACGAGCTGATCGGGATGATGCACCACGAGGGCGAGCCGATCACCTTCGACGAAGGCGGCGTCACCGGCATCATGATGGTCGGCCTGCAGGGCTCCGGCAAGACGACCACCGCCGCGAAGCTCGCGCGCTGGCTCAAGAAGCAAGGCAAGTCGCCGCTGCTCGTGGCCGCCGACATGCAGCGACCGGCCGCCGTCGATCAGCTGATGGTGCTCGGCAAGCAGATCGAGGTGCCGGTCTTCAACATCCCGGGCGCCGCGCCGCTCGCGATCTGCGAAGCCGCCCCCGCGGAGGCCAAGAAGCTCGGCGCCGACGTCATCATCTACGACACCGCCGGGCGCCTCGCCATCGACGAGCCGCTGATGGAGGAGCTGGGCGCCATCAAAGGCTCGGTCGCGCCCGACAACATCCTGCTCGTCATCGACTCGATGATCGGTCAGGACGCGGTAAAAACCGCCAAATCCTTCAACGAGCGGCTCGGCATCAGCGGCACGGTGCTGACCAAGCTCGACGGCGATGCCCGCGGCGGCGCCGCGCTTTCGGTCAAGGAAGTGACGGGCGCGCCCATCGTGTTCGTCGGTATGGGGGAGACGACCGACAAGCTCGAGCCGTTCCGCGCCGAGGGCATGGCCTCCCGCGTGCTCGGCATGGGTGACGTGGTCGGCTTGATTCAGGACTTCGAGGAGGTCGTCGATCAGAAGCAGGCGGAGAAAGACGCCGCGCGGATGATGCAGGGCGACTTCACGCTCGAGGACTTTTTGAATCAGATCCGCATGATCCAGAAGATGGGCTCGGTGCGCGATCTGATCGACAAGATCCCGGGCCTGTCGAGCATGCTGCCGCCAGGCGCGGCCGCGCAAGTGAACGACAGCGAGCTCACCGACGCCGAGACCATCATCTTGTCGATGACCAAGTTCGAGCGACAAGACCCGCAGAGCTTGATCCGCGAGCCGTCGCGCGTGAACCGCATCGCCTCCGGCTCGGGCCGCACCGAGCAGTCGGTGGGCGAGCTGGTGCAGAAGTTCCTCTACATGCGGCAGATGATGAGCAGCATGGGCGGGATGGGCGGCGGAGGCGGCGGCCTGTTCGGCGGCCTGCCCGGCATGGGCGGGATGGCGCGCAACGTGCGCCGCGCGATGAAGAGCGGAAAAATGCCGGAAGGCTTCCCGCAAATGCCGGGCGGCATGCCGGGTTTCCCGGGCATGGGCATGCCGGGTATGGGTATGCCGGGCATGGGTATGCCGGGCATGGCCGGCGCGGGCCGGCCCACGCCCGCGATGCGTACGCTGTCGGCGGCCGAGCGCAACGCGAAGAAGAATCAGCGCAAGCGCGAGCGTGACGCGCGCAAGAAGGGAAAGAAGAAGTGATGCGAATCAGGCGAGTGGCAGTGGGAGTCGTGGCGCTGTGGGCTTTCGCAGGCTGCGCGCCCGCGCCGTCGACGGAAGCCGCGGCCGAGCCGCCCGAGCTCTCGGCGGCCCAGAAGGCGTTGATCCTCGACGAAGCCCCCACGGATATCCCGAACGCGCGCTACATCGACTTCAACAGCAAGGTCGTGCTGCTCGGTTACTCGCTCTCGCCCAGTAACCTCGCCGCACCCGGCAGCAAGCTCTCGCTCAAGCTCTACTGGCGGTCGGTGAGCAAGCTCGGTCAAGGTTACAGCCTGTTCACGCAGCTGGTGACCCCGAGCGGCAAGCGCTTCGACGTCGAGGCCGCGGGCCCGCTCCGTCAAGGTGACGCGCTCGCCCCCAGCAATTGGCAGCCCGGCAAGGTGTACGTCGATGAAATCGAGCTGTCGGTGCCCGAAGAGCTCGAAGCCCCCAGCTTCTCGATCGTGGTGGGCGTGCGGACGGCGCCCGTAGCGCCCGAAGCGCCGGTCGAAAAGGCCGACGCCGCTGGCGAAGACGCCAAGGACGAAGCCAAGAAAGACGACGCCGCGGAGAGCGCGGCCGAGCCCGCCTTCAGCCCCATCTACTTGACCGTGATCAGCGGCGTCGCCGACGGGAAATTCGGCGGCGTGGTCGCCACGCTCGCGACTGGCGTGACTCCTGGCGCCAAGCGCGCCCGCGCGGCCAAAGACGACAAGCGCGTCAACGCCAAGCGCCCCACGCCGGGCAAGCCCCCGCTCCGGCCCCGCCCCGCCGCCAAGCCCGACGCTCCGGCGCGACCCGCGCAGTAGTCGTGCGCGGCTCGCATCTCGGCGTGCTGTTCGGCTGCGCGCTCCTGCTCGCAGGGTGCGCGCGCGAGCTGACGGCGGAGCAACGGGCGCTCGTGCTCGACGCGGAGCCGAAGGACGTGCAGCTCCCCCTACGGGTGGAGCTCGGCGGCGCGCTCGAGCTGATCGGCGCGCGCGTGTCGCCGACGAGCGGCCTCAAGCCGGGCAGCCACGTCGAGCTCTCGCTCTACTGGCGAAAGAAAGCCGCCATTCCCAAGGGCTTTCGCCTCTTCACGCACGTGCTCGACGAAGCGGGTGAGCGCGTGCTCAACCTCGACGGCACGGGCCCCCTGCGCGAGGCGCGAAGCGGTCGGCCCGTGTTGCCGCCGAGCGCGTGGGAAGAAGGCAAGGTCTACGTCGACAAGCAGGCGTTCTCCGTGCCGCTCTCGTTGCGCACGGACTCGATCAGCATCAAGACCGGCTTGTTCCGCGGCGACGAGCGCCTGCCCATCACGCGCGGCGGCGGCCCCGAGCACGCTGGAGATCGCGCGCTCGTCGCGGTGTTGCCCATCACGCGCCCGAGCAAGCCGGCCAGCAGCATACCTCCCGTGCTTTGGGTACCGCGGCGGATCCCGTCTCGGCCGCTCGTCATCGACGGCAAGCTCGACGATCTGAGCTGGTCTCGCGCCGCGATCGCGGGGCCGTTCGTGAACGCAGGCACGGGCGAGCCGCAGGTCGGGCGCGCCGTCACCGGCAACGTGCGGCTGCTCTACGACGACGAAGCGCTCTACCTCGCGTTCGAGGTGTTCGACGAAGATCTGCGCGGCGGCTTCGATCCGGCGCTGCCCGATCCGCAGCTGTGGACGAGAGACGCCGTCGAGGTGATGATCGATCCCGACGGCGACGGCGACAACCAGGACTATTACGAGATTCAGGTCGGTCCGCAGAACCTCGTGTTCGATTCTCGCTTCGACGCTTACAACAGCCCGCGAGTCGAGCCCCACGGGCCCTTTGGCCATCAGGATTGGTCGTCCAACGTCAAGAGCGCGGTGCAGCTGCACGGCACGCTCGACGACGATCGAGAGGATGAAGGCTACACGGTCGAAATGGCGATCCCGTGGTCGGCGCTCTCCAAGGCGAAGCGCACGCCGCCCACCGCGGCCGACACGTGGCGCATGAATTTCTACGTCGTGGAGAACAACGGCGGCGCGGCCTGGTCGCCGATTTTGGGGCAGGGGAACTTCCATCGCGCCTCCCGTTTCGGGCGCGTGCACTTCGCGCCGAAGCCCACCGCTCCCACCCACTGACCCGCGGGTTTGTGTGGATCGCGTCGAGCGGGCGGCCTAGCGTCACCGGTTCTCAACGCAGAGGAGAATCGGGCCCCATGCACGAAGGCATTGTGAACGCGGCTGGTGGTGGCGGTTATCCGCCTGGTGGCGGAGCTCCCCCAGGTGGCTGGGGGCCTCCTCCCGGTTCGCCTCCCGGTGGTGGCGGCTATGGTCCTCCCCCCGGTGCGCCGCCGGGCGGCTATGGTCCTCCCGGCGGCCCTCCGCCCGGTGCCCCGGGCGGCCCTCCTGGCTATGGTCCTCCCGGCGGCTCTCCGCCTGGTGGCCCGGGCGGCCCTCCTGGCTACGGTCCTCCCGGCGGCTCTCCGCCTGGCGCTCCTGGCGGCTGGGGCCCTCCTCCTGGCTCTCCGCCTGGTGGCCCGGGCGGCCCTCCGGGTTACGGACCACCCGGCGGCCCGCCACCCGGCGCGCCCGGCGGTCCGCCGCCAGGGGCGCCTCCCGGTGGCTGGGGTCCTCCGCCCGGCAGTCCGCCTGCTGGCGTTCCCGGGGGGCCTGGGCCCGGCTTGCCTCCCGGCTACGTTCCGCCCGGCACGCCACCTGGCGGCCCTCCTCCCGGCTATGGCCCTCCCGGCGGCGGGTATGGCGGCCCTCCCGGTGGCGGCTACGGCTCACCCGGCGGCTACGGCGGTGGCCCTCCGGGTTACGGTCCTCCCGGCGCGCAGCCTCCGCCCGGCGGTGGCTACGGCGGCCCTCCCGGTGGCGCTCCGCCCGCGGGCTGGGGCGGTCCTCCCGGCGGTGGCTTCGTTCCGCCGACGGCGGGCGGTGGCCCTTCCCAGTGGTCACCCACAGCGGCGGTGGGCTTCGGCTGGAACGCGGTCATGAAGAACTTCGCCGGCGTGGCGCTACCGATCGCGGTGGCCGCGTTCGTCGTCGCGCTGCCGGGCGCGATCATCAACATTGGTTATTCGCTCGCGGCCGCCATCGTGGCCGAGTTCATCGACCCGTCGTTCATCGGCGTGCTCAGCGGCTTGGTGCAGATGACGAGCAGCTTGGTGAACCTGCTCGTGGGCAGCTACATCGGGGGCGGCATCGTGTCGTTCTCCCTCAAGGTCGCGCGCGGGCAGCCGGTTCAGTTCGGCGACGTGTTCGCCGGTGGACAGTACTTCGGACGCATCTTCGTGGCGGCCCTGCTCGCCGCCATCGGCGTGGTGCTCGGCAGCGTGCTGTGCTTGGTGCCCGGCATCATCTTGGCGCTCGGCATCTCTCAGTATCAATTCTTGGTCGTCGACCAGGGCCTGGGCGGCGTCGACGCGCTGAAGAAGTCTTGGGAGGTGACGCAAGGCCACAAGCTGAACCTCTTCATCTTCGGCCTGCTCGCGATCGGCGTCGTGATCGCCGGCTACATCGCGTGCTTGATCGGCGCGCTGCTGGTGTCGATTCCGGTGTTGGCCATCGCGGCGGCCTACATCTATCTCAGCATCAAGGGTGAGCCGCCGCGCCTCGCTTGACCCTGTCTGGCGAGGAAGCGAGCGAGTAGCAGCGCGCTACTCGCTCGCTGCGTTCTCGCCCTTCACGGCCAGAACCAGCGCGTACACCTCGCGCCGTGAGCGGCCGGTGATGTCGGCGAGGTGATCGGCGATCGCTCGCACGCTGACCCCGCCGCCGAGCAGGGCTCCTGCCTGCTCGCGGATCTCGTCGTCGCTCGAGCCTTTGACCGGTCGTGCCTCGCCCTCACCGAGGACGAGCACGATCTCCCCCAGCCACTCTCGCTCGGCGGCCGCCAGCTCCTCCGCGCTGCCTCGCAGCACCTCCTCGTGCAGCTTCGTGAGCTCGCGGCACACCGCGACGGCCCGCGTAGGCCCGCACGCAGCGAGGTCCCTCAGCGTTTCTTGCATGCGATGGGGCGCCTCGAACAGCACGAGCGGCAAGGTCTCGCGCGCGACGCGCTCGAGCAGCTCCTTACGACCGCTGCCTTGCCGCGGCAGAAAGCCCAAGAACACGAACGGGCCCCCGACGAGGCCCGACAGCGCCACCGCCGCCGTCAGCGCGCTCGCCCCCGGCAGCGTGGTGATCACGATGCCGGCCGCCGCCGCGGCGTTGACGAGGGCGCGCCCAGGATCGCTCACGCCAGGCGTGCCCGCATCGGTCACGAACGCGACAGGCTCGCCCTGCTTGAGCAGCGCTACCACCCGCTCGATCGCGCGCTCCGAGGCGTTGGCGTCGAGGGCGTGCAGCTCTTTTCCGGTCAGGCCCAGGTGCGAAAGCAAGCCGCGCGTACGCCGCGTATCTTCGGCCGCCACGTGACGCACCTCGCGCAGCGTTTGCACGGCGCGCTCGGTGATGTCGCCCAAATTCCCGATCGGCGTGGCGACCAGGTACAGCTTGCCGGCCGCGCTACTCACGGCTCAGCTCAACTCGACCGCGTCGCCCAGCGTTTGCTTGAGGTAGTCGCGCAGCTTGCCGGTTAGGCGCGCTTCGAGCTGCCGCACGCGCTCACGAGACACGCCGAACTCGTCACCCAGCTCCTGCAAGGTGAGCGGCTCGTCGGCCACGACGCGCTTGTCGAAGATGATCACGTCCTTGCCCTGCAAGGTCTTGCGGAACTCGAGCAGACGGTCTTGCAGCATGACCGAAAGCTCCGCGCCTTCCGCCAGCTGGTCCGGCGTGCTGCCCGGCGCCGGCATCAGCTCCACGCGCGCCACGCTGCGCCCGTCACTTTCGCCGACGCTGGCGTCGAGAGAGGCGTCCGAGCGCGCGAGGCGCTTGTCCATCTCCGCGACCTCGGCCTCGGCCACGTTGAGGCGCTTGGCGATCTCCGCGTCGGTGGGCTCGATGCCCATCGCGGTCAGCTTTGCCTTCTCTTTGCTGAGGTTGAAGAAGAGCTTGCGCTGCGCCTGCGTCGTGCCCAGCTTCACCAGCCGCCAGTTGTTCAAGATGAAGCGCAGCATGTACGCGCGGATCCACCAGGCGGCGTAGCTCGAGAGCTTGACCCCGCGGTAGGGATCGTACTTTTTCACCGCCTGCATCAAGCCGATGTTCCCCTCCTGGATGAGGTCCATCATGTTCTTGTAGGCGCGGCGGTACTCGTAGGCGATCTTGACGACGAGGCGCAGGTTGGCGGTGACGAGGCGCGCCGCCGCCGCCAGATCGTCCGGGCTCTTTTGGTAGCTGACGGCGAGCCGGTGCTCTTCGTCGGGGCTCAGCAGCGGGTGGCGCTGCACCTCGCGCATGTAAGCGGCCAGCGGATCGAAGCGACCGAGCGACTCGCCCGTGCGTGCCAGCGCGGTCGACGCTTCGTCGTCTTCCTCGGCCGCGGGCTCAGCGTCGTCATCGGCGTCGGCCTCGATCGCGTCGTCATCGTCGCCGGGCGAAGAATCCAGCACTTCGGCTTCGAAGGCGCCGCCGTCGGCCAGCGCTTCGTCCGCTGGCTCTTCCTCTTCGCCCGCGTCGCTGTCGGCGTCGCCTTCGTTGCCCTCGTCGCCGGAAGCGGCGCCCTCGACGAGCTGGCGCTCAGCGTCAGCGTCCGGGGCCCCGCGCTTGCCTCCCGCGGATTTCTTCACTCTCTTCGGGGCCTTGGCGGCGGACGACTTGGGGGCTTTGGGGGCGGTCACGGGGCGGCTCGTGGCGGAGGGGGCAGCGTGGGCTCCAGCGCGGGGGACGTCAAGCGGGGCAAAGAAGTCGCGTAGACTGAGCCGCGCAGCGTGGCCTTCTGCACTTTGCTGTTGAGCCTCCGGGCTCGACATGACCGTCAAGCACTCGGGCGGCTCGCACGAGCCGGAACAAAAGCCTAGGCGCACAAGCGAAGAGCATCCGATCGATGCTTTCGTCGCCGGCTCGGATTCGCTATGTGGGCCCACGCCCATGCCACGAAGTCCGGAGCACGAAGCGTCGTCGTCGGCCGCAGCGTCGTCGTCGGCCGCAGCGGCGGCGCCGGACAGCGATCCGCGCTCGTCCGGCCCCTGGCCCACCTCGGCGCGCATGGCGTCGCTCGGTCGGCTCGCGGCCGGCGTGGCCCACGAGATCAACAATCCGCTCGCGTACGTGCTCGGCAGCCTCGAGCTGATCGAGCGCGGTTTGTGCGAGATTAATGCGCTCCACTCCGAGGCGATCCGCACGGGGCAAATCGTCGCCGACGCTCACTGCGCGCTCTCGAACGCCAAAGACGGCGTCGAGCGCATCCGCAGCATCGTGAAGGACCTGACCGCGTTCTCGCGGGCCGCGCCCGACTCGCCGCGGCCGACGGACGTTGAAGCGGTGCTCGAGTCGACGCTGAAGCTCGCGTGGAACGAGCTGCGTCATCGCGTGCGCGTGATCAAGAGCTTCGGCGCGGTACCCGACGTGCTCGGTGACGAGGCCCGCCTGGCGCAGGTGTTCCTCAACCTGATGCTCAACGCCAGCCAGGCCATCCCGGACGGCCGACAAGGCATCCTCAGGATTTCCACCACGACTGAAGGCCAGCGAGTGCTCGTGAGCGTGGAAGACGACGGCAACGGAATTGCGGCAGAGGTTTTGCCCGACGTCTTCGAGCCCTTCTTCTCCGCCCCGACTCGCTCCCGCAGCTCGGGCCTGAGCCTCGCCATTTGTAGGAATATCGTGACGGCACTGGGCGGGACCATTACTGTTACGAGTAGGCCTGACGCAGGGACCCGGTTCACGGTCACCCTGCTAGCGGCCGGTGCCCACGCGGCGCCGGCCGAAGGGAGTCGGGCCGGAAGCCGGGAACGTGTGAACAATCGCGCTCGCATTCTGATCATCGATGATGAACCGCTCCTCGGGCAAACACTGCGCTTTGCCTTTCAGGACAAGCACGACGTCGAGGTCGCCGCGAGCGGCCGTGATGCGCTCGAATTGTTAGCCACTGACTCGAGCTTCGATCTCGTGCTGTGCGATCTGATGATGCCGGACGTGAGCGGAGAGCATGTGTTCCGCGCGGTCGTCGAGCACGCGCCGGGCCTGTTGCCGCGCTTCGTGTTCATGACGGGCGGCGCCTTCACCGAGCGCGCGCAAGAGTTCTTGGCGCATTTCCCCGGTCGCCAGCTGGAAAAGCCTTTCAATATCGACGAAGTCGAGCTGTTGCTGTCGGAGCTCTCGGCGGCCGGCGCCGCCTGACGAAGCCTCAGCGAGGCCGCGGCGGAGGTAGCCAGTCTTCGCCGGTCTCGCAGTCGATGTGACGCATGCTGGCTTGCGAGCCTCGCACGTCGAGCACGCCGAGCACGATCGGCAGCTGCAAGCGCTTGGGGCCGATCGACCCTGGATTGAAGATGCCGATGCCGCGATCGCGGCCGATGAACGGCACGTGCGAGTGCCCGCACACGACCAGCCCCGCGCGTTCGCTCCTGGCCAGCCGCGCCACCTCCGCGCGCAGCTTCGGGCCGTACACGGCGATGTGAGTCAGCAGCACGCGCAGCTTCAGCACCCGCTCGTGCCGCAGCTCGACGAGCAGCGTCTCGGGCACCTCGCGCACCTGCGCGTCGATGTTGCCTCGCACCGCGTGCACGGGCGCGACTTCAGCCAGCTGACTCAAAACGCTCAGATCGCCGATGTCGCCGGCATGCAAGATGACGTTCGGTGACAGCTCGCGTAGGCGCTCCGGGGTGGCGGGGTGCGGTTTGGAGTGAGTGTCGGCCACGAGCGCGAAGCGGAACGAGCCCGCAGCGTCGGTGGAAAGCTCGACTCGGGCAGGGACGGAGCTACGAACGAGCACGCGCGCCACTATGCCACGGACGCGTGCCGCGGGCTGAGCGCGGCGCCTCACGCAACCAGCGTGTAGCCGTCCCGACTCAAAAGGTCGGGCAGCGTCGACTCTGCCGAAACGTTCGCTGCGATGGCTCGCGACAAGTCCCTCATTCAAGGCGCCGAGCTCTGGGTTCCCCAAGGCGAGGTGCTCGGCTTCGACTCCGCGGCCCACCGCCGCTCTGTCCTCACGAGCGAGCGCGCTCGGCTCCGCTTTCAATACGGCGAGGGGCTACCGGGCGCGGTCTGGGCCGGCGGCCGCGCGCTGCTCTGGCGAGACCTGCCGAGCGGCTTCGTGCCGGCCGACGCACAGGCCAAGGTCGACGCCGCGCTCGGCCTGCCGCTCTTCGACGGCGATCGGCTGATGGCGGTGCTCACGCTGCTGCTCGGCAGCCGCAGCGACGCGCCGGGCTGCCTCGAAATCTGGGACGTGATCGACGAGCTGAACGTGCTCAAGCACGGGTGGGGCTACTACGTTCACTGCGGCGAGTTCGAGCGGCTGAGCCCGTTCATCCAGTTTCAACGCGGCACGGGGCTGCCTGGGCTCACTTGGCTCGCCGGCGAAACTCACGTGCTGGAAGACGTACGGAGCTCGAACGCGTTCGTGCGCGCTGGGCTCGCGGCGCTGTGCGGGCTCAGGTTCGGTGTCGGGTTGCCCATCCATCGCCACCGCCAGCTCGTGCAAGTGGTGACTTGCTTCGCCTCGGAGCTGCAGTCGTTCATCGCCAGCGTCGAGCTCTATCATCCGCACGCGGGCGAGCTGGGGGCCGCCACCGTGTTCGACTGGAGCGGCCTCACCTCGACGCGCGGTCAGTCTTCGCCTGACGCGCCCGGCCGGGCGCTGGCGCAGTCGGTGCTCGCCGAGCAGCGACCAGCGATCCGAGCGCTCGAGACCGCGGCCGGCACGGAGATTGTTCTGGCGCTGCCGCTGTGCGGTAAACGAGGCCTCAGAGAGATCCTGGTGCTGCGCGTTTGAACGCTGGCGGCTTCACGACGAGCCGGCGGGAGCGCGCTCGGGAGGGCGAGCGCTCTCGAGCGCCGCCGCTTCGCGCGCCAGGCGCTTTTCACGCCGGATCGAGAGCACGATCGCGCCCAGGAGCGTCGCGCAGATCACGCCGAGCGAGATCAAAATCGGGATCTTGTAGACGCCCATCAAGAGCATCTTCACGCCCACGAAGCCGAGCACGATCGCCAGCGCCGGCTTCAAGTAGTGGAAGCGGTGCACGAAGTCGGCCAGCACGAAGTAGAGCGAGCGCAGACCCAAGATCGCGAACACGTTCGAGGTGAACACGATGAACGGGTCGGTCGTCACCGCGAACACGGCTGGAATCGAGTCGACCGCGAAGATGAGGTCGGTGATCTCCACCAGCACCAGGACCACGAACAGCGGCGTGGCGAGTCGGCGGCCGTTCACGCGCGTGAAGAAGCGCTCACCGTCGAGGTCCTTGCTCGTCGGGACGAAGCGCGAGATCAGCTTGTAAGTCTTGCCGTCGAGCGGGGAGTCAGGCTCGTCTTCGCCCTTGCCCTGCTCCCGCGCCAGCTTGAAAGCCGTGAACAGCAGGAACGCGCCGAACAAGTAGATCAGCCAGTGGAAGCGCTCGAGCAGCACGCTGCCCGCGGCGATGAACAGCGCGCGCATGACGAGCGCGCCGAGCACGCCCCAGAACAACACCCGGTGCTGCGCGATCTGCGGCACCTTGAAGGCGCCGAACACCACCACGAACACGAACAAGTTGTCGACCGAGAGCGCCTTCTCGATCACGTAGCCGGCCGCGAACTCGAGCGCGCGCTCACTGCCGAACGCGTAGTAGACGACGACGCCGAACACGGCCGCCAGCGCCACCCACACCAGGCTCCACGCCAAGGCCTCTTTGACTTTGACGACGTGCGCCTGACGGTGAAAAACACCCAAGTCGAGCGCGAGCATCGCCAGCACGAAGACGAGGAAACCGATCCAATGTAATGGGCTGCCGACAGAGTGCACGAATTCCCTCGTTTCCGAGAACGGAGCAGCACTCTGGGCAAGTGGCTCACTTCGTTCCAATAGATAGATGGGATGCGCCGTATCGGTTTAACCTATTCTGTGGCTTGACGACCCATCGCCGCTAACCACATGATTTCTTCGTGGATTGGCTGAACTATCACCACCTCCTTTATTTCTGGACTGCGGCTCGCGAAGGCGGCGTGACGCGTGCAGCCAAGAAATTGAGGCTCGCCCAGCCCACCGTCAGCGAACAGATCAAGCGCCTCGAGGAGCTGCTCGGCAGTCCGCTGTTCGAGCGCAAGGGCCGCTCCCTCGTGCTCACCGATTTCGGGCGCACCATCTACGGCTACGCAGACGAAATCTTCTCGCTCGGCCGCGAGCTGATGGACGCGGCCAAGACCCAGGGCGAAGGGCGCCCGCGCCGCTTGGTCGTCGGCGTGGCTGACGTACTGCCCAAGCTCATCGTCTATCGCTTGCTCGAGCCCGCCCTCAAGCTCGGCCTCGAGCTGGTGTGCCGTGAAGATCACATCGAGCAGCTGCTGGCGGGCTTGTCGATCCACGAGATCGATCTCGTGCTGAGCGACTCACCCGTCGGGGCGCACGTGGGGGTGCGCGCCTTCAACCACCTGCTCGGTGACAGCTCGGTCAGCTTCTTCTCGCTCAAGGAGCACGCGCAGCGCTTGGGGCGCGGCTTCCCCAAGTCGCTCGACGGCGAGCGCTTCCTGTACCCCGAAGAGCAAACCGTGCTGCGTCGCTCGCTCGACACTTACTTCGAAGACGTGGGCGTGCACCCCACGTTCGCGGCCGAGTTCGCCGATAGCGCGCTCTTGATGTCGTTCGGGCAGGCGGGCGCCGGCATCTTCGCCGGACCGACGGTGATCGAGCGCGAGATCAAGAAGCAGTACGGGGTCGCGGTGATCGGCCGCGCCAAGCAGCTGCGCGAGCGCTACTACGCCATCAGCGGCGAGCGTCGCCTGGCGCACCCAGGCGTGCTCGCCATCTCGCAGGCCGCGCGCCGCCTGCTCAGCGCTTGAGCGTTACCTTGTGCCCCGGCACCGGGATCTCGCCGAGCAGCACGTTGTCCGAGAACTTGGCGTGCTCCAGCACGTGGCTGGAGGCGGCCAGATCGAAGGCCAAGCCCCACTCGATGCCGTCTGCGACCTGCACGAAGAACGTGCTCGACTCTTTGCAGCCCTTGGCGATGCGCTCGATGGTTTCACCCGTCATCGACAAGTCAGGGCCCGCCATGCCCTTGGTGCGCTTGCTCGCGACTCCGCCCGACAGCTTCCAAACCGCGGTCCCGTAGTCGCTCGTGACCATGCCGACGACCGAGCACGGGGGCGCCTGCGTCTTGGCCTCGGGCGTGAACACTTGCTCTTCACGGAAGTCTTTGCGCGTCTCGGTACGAATCGTAATTTTCGATGGACCGAGCTTGCCCAGCTCCTCGAGGTAAGTCGCGACCCACGGCACCTTCGCCTTGCGATCGACGATGAGGCGCAGCTCTTTGCCTTCGATCCAGCGCTTGGCGTCGGTCAGCAGCTGGGTCAGCTGCGCGCGCCCCTCCGGGTTGTGGAGCAGCGCGCGCTCGGAGCCGACCTTGACGCTGATCGTGTCGATCTCGAAAATCGGCGCCGCGTCGACCTTGGGGATGGCGCTGGCCGGCGGCGCCGGGATCGCCGCGTCCTTCGGCGGATCGAAGGGGTTCTTTTTCGGAGCGTCCTCGCAGCCGAGCGCGGCGAGGAGCAGCGCCAAGAGCGCGACTACAGGTGATCGCACAGCGGTTCGCTTCGTGACAGTCGGATTCTCGATGCGCATTCGCCCTCGGTTGCCCCCGATTCGATCACGCACAGGTGGGATTGGCAATCGTCGTCGGCGGTGCAGGGGTCGTTCAGGGCCACGCGCGCGGTGCACACGCCGGGCTCGCCCTCCTCCTCGAACACGCAGCGGTCTGTAACCTTGCACTGATAGTCGCCGTCGCAGGCTTTGCCCGTCGCCTTGCGGGTGACGCAGTTGTCGCCGTTACAGTAGTAGCCTTCGGCGCAGACGTCGGCGTCGCCGCTGCAATCGTCGCCCGCCGGGATTTCCGTCGGCTTCTCGCAAGAGCCCTGGGCGGCGCCGAGCTTGGTCACGCAGGTGAAGCCTGCGGAAGTGTTGCAATCGTCCGCGCGCTCGCAGGTGTCACCTTCGTCGGCGATGCCTTGGGAGAGCTGGTGGCACGGCGCCCCGAGCTTGAGCACGATCTGAAGCTCGTCGGAGGTCAGGTCTGCATCTTTGTAGGCTGCCTTCACGGCCGCCAAGCACTCCTTGGCGTGCTTCGAGCCGTAAACCTCGGGGATCAGCCCCAAGCAGTACTCGCTCTGCGCCTCGATGCAGTCGTCGACGCTGCGCGAGTCACAGGCGTCCACCACCGTCTGCTGGCACGCGCTCTTGGCCCACGCCTCACAGAAGCCGTCGCGCTTGGCGAGCGGGTCGGGCGTGTCGTCCTCGCTGCTACAGCCGAGGGGGAGCGTCAGCGTCAACAAACCTAGGGCAATAAGCTTTCTCATGGGCGGTTGGACGATACACCGCGAAAAGCGTTTTGGTCAGCTTCCCGCAACCCTCTCGCTCGGCGCGCTATCAGCGCCTTTTTGACCCGCTGGGATGGGGTAGGCTGGGACCGTGATCGGCATGGCGGTCTCCACGGCGGCGCGACGTTGGTCTCTACGGCCCTCGGCGCCGCCACGGCGGATTCCATCACCGCTGCAAGCTGTATTGCTCTGGCTCTTCACCATGGTGCTCGTGGTGGGGGCGGGCATGGCCGTGAGCGCTGCCGCCGCCTTGGTGGCCCTGCAAACCGGGCTCAGCGTCGAGCGCGCCGTCCAGCTCCTCTCCGACCCGAAGGCCTCGCCGCTGGTCACGAGCTCGATTTGGATCGCGATCTCGGTGGTGGCGACGGACGCGGTGCTCGCGCTGGCGCTGTGGCGCTTCTTGCGTAGGCACCGCGTGTTCCTCCACGAGGTGTGTCCGCTCGGCACGCCTTCGTTGCGCGACTCGGCCGGCGCGCTGCTCTGCGTGTTCGGGCTCGCGCCGCTGTCGGGCATGCTCGCGGAGCTCGTGAGGCGTAGCCTGCCGCGCGACGTGAACGCCGAGACGATGGTGGTCGCCCTCGCGAAGGGGCTCTCGGCGCCGGAGCTGCTCGCGATCATCATCGCCACCGCGCTCGTGCCCGCGGTCGTGGAAGAGCTGCTATTTCGTGGCGTTTTGACGCGCGCGTTCGTGGGGCGCAGCACCTGGTTGGCGATCTTCGTGCCCAGCGCCATGTTTGGACTGTTCCACCTCGAGCCCACGCAGGCCGCCGGCACGTTCGTACTGGGGCTGGGCTTCGGCATCGCTCGCCTGTACACCGATAGCGTGCTCACCAGCATCATGTGTCACTTGGTCTACAACGCCTACACGCTGATCGACGTCTACGCGGGGGGCCAGGTGGGGAGCACCGAGCTGAGCCTCGGCCGAGTGGGGCTGGGACTGCTCGTGAGCGCGATCGGCTTCGCGCTGATGGTTCTTCACCCCGGGAACCGCCGCGTATGAAGCGCCGCGCGCTACTGGCCGCGGGCGCCGCGCTCGGCGCGGCTTGGGGGCGCTCGGCGCCGGCCGTCGCCGCCAAGCCGCTCAGCTCGGACGAGCTGGAGCTGAGCATTTTCAAGGTCGGCGCGGACGCGGCTTTCGGGCGCGCGCTGCTCGCGGTGCCCAAAGCCTTGCCGAAGGATCCGGAGCTGCTCGTGCTGCTACACGGGCTCGGCGAGACGCACGATTCCCTGGTCGGCGCGCGCGCGTTCGCAGAGCGCTACGGCTTGCTCAGCGCGGTGTCGCGGCTGATGCATCCGCCCGTGGCGCGCACCCTCAAAGCCCAAGATTACTTCGGCGACGGGCGGCTCGACGCGATCAACCGCCGGCTCTCGGCCCGGCCCTTCAAGTGTCCCGTTTTGCTCTGCCCGTTCACCCCGAACCCTTACAAAACCGGGGGGGACGCGACGATCGCGCGCTTCGCGAGCTTCCTCGTCGGCTCGCTGAAGGCCGATGTCGAGCAGCGCACGGGCCTCACCTTTCCCGCGAAGCGCTGCATGGTCTCCGGCGTTTCGCTGGGGGGGTACTTGGCGATCGAGGTGTTTTTGCGGAGCGCGGAGCATTTCGCAGGCCTCGGTACGGCGCAGGGCGCGTTTGGTCCGAACCAGGCGGCTCGCTACGCGCAAGGCGTCGCGGCCGCGGTCTCGCGAGTGGGCGCGCGGCGAGTAGAGATCCTCACCTCGACGAGCGACTCGTATCGCCGGGTCAACGAGCTCTTTCACCAGCATTTGCAGAAGCAGGGCCAGACGTCCACGCTGCGCGTATCGCCGGGGCCGCACGATCAGCGCTGGCTCAACGAGTCCGGCACGATCGAGATGTTGCTCTCCGCCGACGAGGTGTTCGCGGCTCGAGGCTCAGCGCCATGATCCGCTCGATCACGCGGCGCATGCTCGGTAGCGCGGCCGCCGCCGTCGACCTCGTGGCAACGGCAGCCGTCACCGCGCACGCGAGCCGGAGCGCACCCGGCCGCGAGCGTGCCCACGCCGAGACCTTGCGCTTGCTCGAGCGCCTCGACGCGCGCTTCAGAGACGAGGCCCTGCACGGCTTCTTCGACGCCCCGGGCGTGATCGTCCCCGGCGAGCGTCGCGTGCGCTCGCTCGGCGAGGGCGGCGCCGTTACTGATCTCACGTGGACGAGCCGCTTCGCCCTGCGTGACCCCGAGGTGACCGAGCGTTACCTGTCGTCGCGCGAGAACGGGCTCGCGGTCGCGCGGCGCTTCGCCCGGCACAAGCGGCGGCCGGCGGTGATCTTGGTGCACGGTTACATGGCTGGCTCTTTCGCCATCGAGGAGCGCATCTGGCCCGTCGCGCAGCTGGATCGGGCGGGCTTCGACGTGGTGCTCTTCACGCTGCCTTTTCACGGTCTGCGCGCGCGGCTCGGTGGCGGCGCCGTGCCCGAGTTTCCGGGTCGCGACCCTCGCGTCAACGTCGAAGGGTTTCGGCAGGCCATCTTCGATCTGCAAGGCCTGGTCGAGTTCCTGCTGCGCGACGGCCACCCGCGGGTGGGCGCGATCGGCATGAGCCTCGGCGGCTACACCGCGTCTCTGCTCGCTTCCGTCGAGCCGCGGCTCGATTTCCTCGTGCCCGTCATCCCGCTCTCGTCACTGGCCGACTTCGCGCGCGAGCAAGGCTCCCTGAGCTCCATCGCCGAGGAGCAAGACGCGCAGCATCGTTTACTCGAGAGCATTTACCGGCGGGTGAGCCCCGTCGCGCGCCCGGCGCTGGTGCCCCCCGAGCGCTGCCTCGTCATCGCCGCGAAGGCGGATCGCGTCACCCCCGCCGCCCACGCCCGTCGCCTCGCCACGCACCTGCGCGCGCCCCTGCACTCCTTCTACGGCGGCCACCTGCTGCAGCTCGGGCGCGCCGAAGCCTTCGAACGCGTCATCGAGCTCGTGCGGACGCCGCGCAGCGGGTGAACGCCGCCAGCGCAGAGGTCTCGCGGTAGCGGCGCGTTCGTGGCTGGTCGCCGGTGCTGCTCGAGCTTCAGCTGTGAGCGTGCGCGTGCGCGTGCTCGGCTGCCTCCGGATCGGGGTGGGGCATCTGGCTGTCACCGATCTCGAGCTGAGTCTGCTCGTGACGCTTGGCGAGCCACGAATCTAGCGATAGGCGGCCGGAGCCGAACACCGTGAAGGCGCCGAGCATCGACAGCACCAGCGCCGCAAACTCGAGCGACTGACCGGCGGTGAGCAAGCCGTCGTGCAAATGGACGAACAGCACCGCGCCGAGCAGCGGCGGTATCTGCACGGCCGCCGCGAGCCGCGTACCGAGGCCGAGCGCGAGCAAGATGCCACCGCACAGGTGCGCCGCCACCACGTACTGCGAGACCGCGAGCGGAATGAACCAGCTGTTACTGTGCTTCAAGAAATCGATCAGCACCTCGGGCCGACTGACGAACAGCGCGCCGCGCACCATCAAGCCGACGCCCAAATAGATGCGGATCACATCGAGGCCGACGCTGGGGTCGCGCCACCATTGCTTCGCTTCGGTTGCCATCGTACCTCCTTCGGAAATGACATCACGCGCCGCTGCCTTCGGCGCTACGTGCCCCCACGTGTCGACAATTCTGTCACTTTTCGCGCTGCCCGCACGCCGTAACGCCGGGCGGGCTTCAAAATGGCGCTCCGTCTGGGCTAGCTTGGGCGAATCATGCGGAGTCGCCCGCTGCTCGTGGCCCAGCTCGATGCGATGCATCAAAGTCGCGGGGGCGACTGGTACTACCGCACGTTTGCGCCGAGCCGCGCGCTCGCTGACCTGCCGGGCGTGTACGTCGTCAACCTCGACCAAGCCCACCGCCGGCTAGCGCTGGTGATCGAGCACGCGGATGTGCTCGTCATCAATGGGGTTTGTAGCGCGGATCTGCTGCCGGTCATGCAGCAGCGCAAGCAGCAGCGCCGCCTGACGGTGTTCGAGATCAACGACGACGTGCAGGCCATGCAAGCCAGCAACCCGCTCGCGCCCTTCTTCGCGCAGCCCGAGAACATTCGTCTCTTCCGCCGGCTCGCGTTGACCGCTGACGCAGTGCAGTACAGCGTGCCCGAGCTCGAGCGCGTGTATGGCTCGCTCAACCCGCGCGGTCGGGTGTTCCTGAACCAAATCACTGCGCTCCCGCCGCGCCGCGAACCCAGCGGGGCCACGGCCATCAGCGTCGGTTGGGGCGGATCAGCGGGCCACTTCGACGACTTGGCGGAGCTCGCGCCGGGCTTGATACAGCTCGTGCTGGCTGAGCCCAGCGTCACCTTGTGTTTGATGTGCTCCGACAAGATCTGGTCGCTGTTCGACGCCTTGCCGGCGGCGCGCAAGCGACGCACGCCGGTCGGTTGGATCGACGACTACTACGCCTTCGTGAGTCAGCTCGACATCGGCATCGCCCCCAACCGCGACGAGGGCTTCAACCGCTGCCGCTCGGACGTGAAGTTCCTCGAGTATGCCGCGTGCGGCGCGGTGGCAGTCGTGCAGCGCCTCGCACCCTACCTCGACAGCGTGGAGCACCGCGAAAACGGGTTCCTCTTCGGCTCTCACGCGGAGCTGTTCGAAACCTTGTCGTGGTTGATCCGTCATCCGTCGGAGCGCCAGCGAGTGCGAGACGCGGCCTACGCCTATGTGGCTCGCGAGCGGCTGCAGGGGCCGCGCGCGCTGGAGCGCCTCGGTTTCTACGACCAGCTCAATGCCCAACCCGCGGAGTCGCGCGCCGCCTCGCTGTTCGCCGAGCTCGCCGAGCTCGAAGGCGCCGAGGTGTCGGGCCGGCATTTGGTGCTTTCGCACACGCGCTACGAGCGCCTGCTGCACGATGGCTTGCTGGCGCTGCAGCGCGCTCAGGATCGGGTTCGAGGGGAGCAAGCCTTGCGCGAAGCCGCGCGCCTGGAGCCTACGCAGGCGCTGCCCGAGCTGATGCTGGGCGCTTCGCTCGACAGCGAGGCCGACCTGCTAGCGTCGCTCAGCAAAAATCCGCGCTCGGTGCAGGCGGAGCTGGCGCTCGGCGCGCACTACCTGGGCGCCCACCAGGCGAGGCCCGCGCTCGAGCGCTTCCTCCGCGCCGCGGAGCTTTCGCCCGGGTACGAGCTGCCGTTCTTGCAGGCTGCGCGCACCATGCAACAGCTGGGCGCCACCAAAGAAGCGGAGGAATTCGCGCGCATCGCCGAGTCGATGGCGAGTGCCATCTTACCGGCGATCGCCCCGCGCTGAGAGCGCGCTCGGCTTACGCCCGGTTCGGCTCAAGCGCTGCCGCCGCGTGAGCCGAGCGGCGCGCGCTGCTCGCCTGTGCCGAGCACGCGCGTGATGACCTCGACCAAGCCTTGGCGCGTGATCGGCTTGATCGCGACGGCGCTCGCCGCGCTCAGGCCCTCCTCGCCGCTCGCGTGTCCGGTGAGCACGATCACGCGCTGCTCGGGCGCGATGTCGTGCAGCTCCTCGAGCACCGCCACCCCCGTCATGCCAGGTAAATTGAGATCGAGCAGCACGACGTCGAAGCGCCGCCGGCCGAACGCGGCGATCCCCGCGGGGCCATCGGGCTCCGCGTGCACGCGCGCGCCCATGCTGACCAGCATGCGAGTCAGCGCCTCTCGCACGAACGCCTCGTCTTCGACGAGCAACACCTCCACGCCATCCAGGCGCCGCAGCGGGAGCGCTTCTTGGCGGTGATACTCGCCCGGCCCGTCTGCGAGCGGGAGGCGTACGCGGAACGTCGTCCCGACGCCGAGCGACGATTCGACGTCGACGCGCCCGCCCAAGCTGCGGATCAACGCGAACGCGCTGGCGATGCCGAGGCCGGTGCCGGCCCCCGGACCCTTCGTGGTGAAGAACGGCTCGCCCAGGCGCTGCAGCGTGGCTTCGTTCATACCAGCGCCGTTGTCCTCCACCTCGAGCACGAGCTCGTGGCCAGCGCCGGCCGGCTGCGTGCGCAGCCGTAGCTTCAGGTACGGCGCGGCTCGGTCTTTCAGGGCGTCGCGCGCGTTGAAGCACAGGTTCAACAGCACCATGTTCAGATCGCTCGCGATGCCGCGGACGTGCAGCGGTCGCGACGGCAGGTCGAGCTCCAGCGCGATGCTGCCGCCCAGCGTGCGAGTCAAGAGGGCCCCGACGTCGCGCACGATGGCGAGCATGTCGACCAGCTCCGGAGCCGCGTCCGGCTCACGGCGCGTGATGCGCATCAGCTGCCGCACCAGCTCGGCGGCGCTGTGGGTCGCGTGGCGCGCCTCGTTCAAGATGACGCGCGTCTCACCGCGCACGTCGTCGAGCGCCATGTCGAGGTTGGGCATGATCACCGCCAACATGTTGTTGAAGTTGTGAGCTACACCGGCGACGAGCTCGCCCATGGCCTCCACCTTCTGCCGGTGCCGCAGGGTGTCGGCGATGCGCCGCTGCTCGGTGACGTCGGTGACCACGCCGTGCCACACGACCTCGTCGCCTTCGCGAGTCGGCACGGACTGGGCCCTCGCCCAGCGCCAGCCGCCCTCGGGTCGCGGGATGCGTCCCTCGAAGTGCCACGGCGTGAGCGCTTGCTCCGACTCGAGCACGGAGCGCATGAGCGCTTCTCGCTCGTCGGGGTGGACGGCCGCGAGGATGGGCCCCGCGTCCTCGAGCGCGGTGCGCGCGAGCGAGCCGAAGAACTCTTCCGCGCGCCCGCTCAGAAAGCCGAAGCGGTATTTGCCCTGCTTGCCCCGAAATTCGTAGAGCAGCCCCGGGAAGGCATCCATCACCAGCTGGAAGCGCGCGCGGCTCGCGGCCAGCTCGTGCTTGATCAGCGTCTCACGGGTGACGTCCGTAAACGTGGCGACGACGGCGCTCGGCCGGTTCGTCGCAGGATCGATCGCGACCGGATCGGTGCTCACCGATAGCCAGGCCCGCTCGCCGTTCGAGCGGTGCACTCCGAGCGCGACCTGATCGCAGGGCTTACCGGTCGCGCGCGTCACCTCGGAGGGGATTCGCTCGGGGGGCAGGGGTTGGTCGCGCTCATCGACCAGCTGCCAGCGCGGATCGACGGCCGCGCGCCCCGCCATCTGCTCGACCGAGAGCCCCAAAGCGCGCTCCGCGGCGGGGTTGGCGAAGTCAATCGAGCCATCCGCCGCGTGCACCACCACGCCTTCCGACATCGCGCGCAGAACCGAGCGATAGAGGAGCTCGCTGGCGTCGCGTGCGCGCTCGGCTTCCCGGCGGGCCTGACCCTCGCTACCCACCTCGCGGAACGTGACGACCACGTACTCGACCTCGCCGGTGCTGCCGTAGCTCGGCTCGGCCGTGAACTCGAGCCATACTCGCTGGTCGCGGTCACCCCGCTTCACCCCGATGGTGACGCCCTGCACCGCGGCCTTGGTGCGCATCGCGATGACGTTGGGCTGCTGTTCCGGCGTGAGCGCGCGTCCGATTTCGTCGACGCAATCCCAGGGAGGATGGAACGAGTCGGCCTGGAGCAGCTCGGCCAGCGGCACGCCGAGCAGTTGGCTGGCGCTGCCGTTCGCGTAAAGGATGCGAGTCGCGGCGTCGTGGACGAGCACCGCTTGCGTCAGCCGTCCCAAGATGGCTTCGAAGTCGAGCGCCATAGCCTCAGATCGTCGCATCATGCGCGCCGCCGCTCCAACTCCAAACGGCGATCAGGCGCGTCTTTTGCGCCAAATAGGGCCCGGCCCTGACGCGCGCGCTCGGTTTAAGTCGTCCGCGTCATCAAGCGCGCTGGCGATTCGAACAGGCGACTCCAGACGCTGCCGTTGAGCTGATTGCTCGCCAGCAGCCAGGCGCGGAAGCGCTGGTAGAGCGCCCGATCCACCTGCCCTGGGTCTCTGAAGAACTCGGCCAGCTCGCCTTGGTGGGTGAGCCCCGGCATGTCGTAGACCGCGCGCCCCAGGCACTTGACGGGCGTGCCGTGCACGAGCGACGACAGGCCTACGGTGCTGTTGATCACGACGGTGCCGCGCGCGCCGCGCAGCGCGGCGGGCAGGTTGATGATGTCGACGTAGTGGAGCCGTCCCTCGAGCTGATGTCGCCGCGAAAGCTCCGCGATTTGCGCGGAGTAGTCGCTGTAGGCGCGGTCCATCGGGTGCAGCTTGAGCACCAGCGCGTGGCCCTCTGGCGCGTGGACGGCGAAGGTCTCGATCACCTCTTGGATGAACGCGGAGATGCTGGTGAAGCGCGAGTGAGACAGCTGCGAGTCGAGGTGCACCTGCAGCGGGACGAAGAAATAAGGGGGCATCTGGCGCGCGTCGATGCGCGCCGCGATCGCGCGGTCGCGCAGCGTGTGCCAAGCGCGTCGGCTGCTGCCGCGGAGCCACAGCCCGGCCTGCACCAGCGGGCGGATGTCGCGATGGTGGCGGTACTCGGGGTAACGCGAGCGCAGCAGCGCGACGGCCGTGGCGTAGCAAATGGTGTGCACCGCCGACTTGAGGAAAGCGTGCTCCACCGAAACGTGCCGTGGCTCGGGCGCGTCCGTGGCCGGAAACGCGTCCGGATCGCGGGGGATGCGGGAGTGCCCGTTCACGCCGCCGCGCTCCAGCGTCACGAAATCCGGGCGCAGGTAGCCTTCCTCGAAGACGAACACTTCGACGTCACGAGCGCGAGCTCTCTGGATCGCCGCGCGGTGCAGCGGCCGGCAGTCGCCGAACAGCACCACGCCGTCGATGCCATGGTCGCCCACGATTCGCTCGAAGAAGTCGGGCCAATCACGGCTCGCGCCGCGGTAGCGCACCACCCCCGGCCCGCGGAAGTACAGATCCTCGCCGCCGTTGAAATTGACCTTGGTCACGCGCGCGCCCGCGAGTCGCAGCTGCTCGGCGACGCGCGCGAAGAAGGGCCCCGCCGGGCCTTGGAGCAGCAGCAAATGCCGTCCGTCGAGCCGCGTCTCAGCCACGCGAAAGCTCCCGCCCGTGCCACCACTCCACCCCGGAGCGCCACAGGCTGCCGAGCTTGATCGCGAGGCGCGGCAGGCGGACGCGCGACGACAGCCCGCGCTTCGCCGCGGCGCGCTCGAGCTCCTGTACCTTGTCTTCCGCTTCACAGAAGCAGCGAGCTTGCCAGCTCACGTAGCGCGGGTAGCGGAGCAGCGCGCCCGCGACCAGCTCGTCGAGCGACAGCCGCCGGGTGCGCCGCGGGATGGGGGCGCGATCGATGGTCAGGCCCCAGCCCGCGTAGAACGGCTGCCCGTAAGTCACCACGCGGAGGCCGCGTAAGAGCGCCTCGAAGCCCACGAGCGACGTCATGGTGTGGACCTCGTCGGCGACGTCCAGGCAGCTCGCGATCGGTACTTGTCCGACCTGCAGGTCCCAGAGCGGCTGACCGCCTTCGGGGACGGCCCCTTCCCGGTTGCCGGCCTGCACGTCGGGGTGCGGTTTGTAGATGATGTAAGCATCGGGGTGCGCGCGCCGCACGGCCGCGAGCAGGCCTGCGTTGTCGCTGACGACGCCGGCCCCGAGCCGCACCGAGGCGTCATCAGCCACCTGTCCCGGCACGAAGAGCACGCGCTGACCGGGGCGCGGCGCGATCACGAGCGCGCTTCCGGGCAGGTTGTACTTGCTGACGCGCGCGGCGACGATGCGCGCGCGCAGCCGAGCCGCTCGCTCGACCTCTTCAGTCGTGAGCTCGCTGTGCTCGAGCAGCTGCTCGAGTCGACTGGGGCGCGACGGGTCGTAATAGATGCCGTCGGGATCGAGCACCAGAGAGCCGGGAGCGGTGAGATCCGAGCCGAGGCCGGCCGAGCGCAGGAAGCCGTCTTCCATGTGCCAGAGCGGCACGCCGTGCGCGGCGGCCCAGCGCTCGAGCGCGGGAGTCTTGCGGCTGGCCCAAACCACCGCCGTGAGCTCGCCGAGGTCGCCCGCGCCGCTCAGGTCATCCACCGAGCGCGCGAAGCGCACCGAGCTCCCGGGCGCGCTCAAGTAACGGCGCACGAACGGCCTCTTCCAGTAGCTCATGTCGAAGCACACGAATTTTCGTGAATTCTCCGCGAAAATGCGGCGCTGCAGCGCCAAGTGCTCCAGCACTACCTCCGCTTCGCACCGCTCGCGGGTGAGGGGATGCCGGTAGCGCGGGTAAACGAGCAGCGCGGCCGCCACGAGCTCGGGCAGCGTCGCGCGTCGCGTGCGTCGCTCCGAGCGCTGGCGATCGTCGGTCAGCCCCCAGCCCGAATAGAACGCTTGCCCGAAGCAGGTGACGGGCACGCCTGCCAGCAAGCCCTCGAAGCCCAGCTGCGAGCTGACCACGTACAAGTGCCGGGTGCGCGCGAGCAGGGCCTGCGGGCTCACGTCCGCGCTCACGACGCGGACGCGCGGACGCGGCGCCAGCTGCGCCAAGTAACCGCGCTTCTTTCCCGCCACCGTCGCCGGATGCACCTTGACGATCACGCGCGCGTGCGGGTGCTCGTCGAGCGCGCATTCGAGCGCACGCCGGAACGACGTCTCGTTCGCCAGGGCGCCGCTCACGGAGGCGTCGTCGTAGGTTTGGTCGGCGACGATCACCAGCTCGTCCGCGCCGCGCAGCTCGCGCGGCAGCGTAGTCGGCGTATGATTGTACTTCGAGACGCCGGCCTCGACGATGCGCGCCCGCAGGCGCTCGGCGCGCGCGAGCAGCTCCGAATCTTCGAGCCGCCGCTCCGGATCGCGCTCCAGTAGCTGCTCGAGGTCGGAGGGAGCACGCGCGTCGTAGTAGATGCCGCGCTCGTCCACGATCAGCGATAGTGGCGGGTCTTTGCCGCCGAGGTCGACGGAGCGCAGGAAGCCGTCTTCGAGGGCGAGGTACGGCAAGCCGTGCGCTTGGGCGTAGGCGCGCGCGCCGGTGGCCGTCGGCTTGTGCCCCCAGCCGGCGACGGCGTCGAGCTTTCGCGCCCCGCGCGCGCCGGGGCGCAGCACGAGACGCTCGGCACCGAGCAGCTCCGCGAGGCCGTCGAGCCGCCACAGGCCCGGCGAAAACACGCCCACCTTGCCCAGCCGTCGCATCACGGTTCGTAAAACTTTTTGACGCGCACCAGATCCATCACCGTGTCCACGCCGGCCGCTGGCAGCTCGGGCACCACCGCAACTTGGATCGGTAGGCCGAGCCAGAGCGCGCGTAGCTGCTCTAAACTCTCCGCCAGCTCGATCGGCGCCGGCGGCGACTGGCTCAGCTCCAGCAGCGTCCGCGCCCGGTAGGCGTAGAGACCGATGTGCCGGTGGAAGGCGCCCGAGTGAAACGGCTCGCCCGCCTCGCGGCTCTCGGGGTCCATGAGCTCGTCGCGTCGCCACGGCACTGGGGCACGGCTGAAGTAGATCGCGCGCGACGTCGGACCGAGCACCACCTTCACCACGTTCGGGTCGAACACCTCGCGGCGCACGGTCAGCGGCGTGGCCAGCGTCGACAGCGCGGCGTCGGGCGCGCCGAGCAAGGTGCGCGCGACCAGCCCGACCAGGCGCGGCGGCAGCGCCGGCTCGTCACCCTGAAGGTTGACCAGTACCTGCTCGGGGTCGAAGCCGCGCTTACGCGCCACCTCCGCGAGTCGGTCCGTGCCCGTGGTGTGCTCGGGCGAGGTGAGCTGCACCTCTCCTCCCGCGGCGCGCACGACGTGCGCGATGCGCTCATCGTCGGTGGCGACGAGCGTGAAATCGGCTCCGGAGGCCCTGGCCAGCTCGAGCACGCGCACGATCATCGGCTTGCCTCCCAGGTCGGCCAGCGGCTTGCCGGGCAGCCGCTTGGAGGCGTAGCGCGCAGGGATGATCACGCCGAAGCGCTTCGCGTCGGTCATAGGATCGCGATCACCACCGCGGCCGAGACCGCGATTTGATAGATGATCTGAGTCACGTCGACCGCGTTCTGCAAGAACTTCGTGTCGACCTTCGGCGGCACCAAGATCTCGTCCCCCGGGTACACCGCCAAGCCGGGCTCGCCCACCGCGACCTCGGCGTTGGCGCGGATGACAATCACGCGATCGCGGTCGGAGCGATCGGTGTAGCCGCCTGAATCGACGATGTAGTCGTAAGCGGTGGCCTTCGGCCGGAACATCACCGCTTGCGTCATCATCACCTCGCCGCCTACCCGCACCACGTTCGTGCGCGCCGGAATGACGATCACGTCATCCGTTTCGAGCACCACGTTGCGCTGCTGGTCGTCGCGCGCGGTGACGACGCGCCCGAGCGGCTGTATCAGCCGCGCCCGCTCGACGAACTTCTGCGTCAGCTCCGCCTCGCGCACGCGGATCGCGGCCTCGCCTTGCGACGACGACAGCGCCAAGAGCGCGCTGCGCTCGAGCCGGAACAGCGCGTCGTCGATCGCCGTCTTCTGCGCTCTGGCGACCGAGCTGCGGCGCACGTGGACGGCCCTCGGATTGGCCAGCGCCGGGTCGACCGACACGTAGTTGAGCACATCCACCAAGCGCGCTCCGCGCTTCACCGCCAACACCGAAGGCCCGTTGAACTCGCCCTCGAGTCGCACCAAAATCGTGCCCGGGCGCCCATCGCCGCGCAGGGTGATGGAGTCGCCATCTTGAAGCGTGAACGACCTGAAGCTCGTCACGCTCAGCGTTCGACTGATGGGCACACCGGCGCGAATGCCCTCGAGCGTTACTTGCGTCGCGCGCGCGGCGCCCGGCACCACCGCGAGCGCCTGCTCGCCCGTGAGCGCGCCGCGCGGAAACTCGAGCGTCGCCGGCAACGTCACATCACCGCGCATCTCGATCACAGCCCCGCGCGGGTTCACGAGCACCGTGTCACCGTCTTTGAACTGTACCGGCGGCAGCGTGCCCTTCAGCAAAAAGTCGTACAGGTCGAGCTCGACCAGCGTCTGCCCGCCGCGCAGCAGCGTGATGCTGCGGTAGCTACCCAGCCGCGCGTCGATGCCGCCCGCCTGCTCCAAGAAGAACAGCACGGAGTCCGACGGCACCCCCGCGTAGCGCCCCGGCCGCAGCACGCCGCCCGTCACGAACACCGCCACCGGCTTCGCGCTGAGCAAATTCGTGTAAACCTCGAAATTGCGCGCATAAACGCGCCCCAGGCCGGTCTTCACGCGGCTCGTCAGCTCGGCGTTCTTCGTGCCCGCCACGTGGATCGGCCCCACGTTGGGTAAGAACACGTTGCCCTGCGCGTCGACGAGCAAGACTTGGCTCATCTCCACCGCGCCCCAGGTATTGACCTGAATGCGATCGCCCGGCATCACCAGGTAGTCCGCGTTCAAGCCATCTTGCCGCGTGCGCAAGAAATTACCGGTGAACAGCCGCGCCCCAAAGGGCTCGGGCGGCGTCGCCACCGCCGCCGCCGCACCACTCGTCGCATTCGCCGGCGGCGGCGCCGGCTTCGTCGGCTTCTCGTCTTCGAAGCGCGGCGCCGGGATATCTTCCGCAGGCGAGAGCTGCGCGGGCTTCGATGGCAGCGCCTCGATTTGCGCCAGCGCGCGGCGCGCGGGCGCGAAGACGGCGGCGCAAACGAGCAGCAAGCTCATGATGCAGAGCCAACGACTACGGTAAGTCATAGTCGCGCGTGCTCCCTCACGGCGGCGGTCATCAAGCTGATAACTCCCCAAAGTAGAAAGCACACCACGAACGCGGCCAAGACGCTGCGTACGCGGTGCGGGTAAGTGGACTCGTCCGGCTTGGACGGCGCCGCGATGATGGCCACGTAGCGGTGCTGGCGGTCCGCATCCGCGCGCGCCATCTCGAGCGTCGCCATCGCCGATTCATAGGCCTTTTGCGCGAACTCTTTCTCTACCATGGCGCCCTCGAAGTCGGCGAACGACGTGTTCAAGCCGTTCGGCTTCGATGGGTCAACGAGACGCCGGCTCTCACCTGCTACCTGCGCCGAGAGGGATTTCACCTTCTCGTTCGCCGCTCGCACCTGAGGCGCGTCGTCCTTCATGAAGCTCTTCAGCTGCATCAACTCCGCCCGCGCCTTGGCGAGCTCGCCTTCCAGCTCCGTGCGGATGGTCATCGCGGCGGTCGCCGTTTGCAACGGGTTGAAATCAGCGTGCTTCTGCTGAAGCGACACGATCGCTTGCCGCGCCTTCGTGAGCCGCTCCTCGGCTTTCTTGACCTCCGCTTCCGCATACGCCGTTCGGTCACGCCGCTCGCGCTCCGACAGCTTGTTCACCATCTCCTCGCTATAAGCGAGGATCGCTGAGCCCAACGCGACCGCCTTCTCCGCGCTGAAAGCACGCACGCGGACGGTGACGGACCCCGACAGCTGATCGTAGTCGGCGTAGACCTTGCGGCCGAAGTACTCATAGGCGTCCTCGAAGCTCGAGTCGCCCGCCATGCGTGAGAGAAGATCCTGACGTGAGTCCTTGTAGTGCGAAATGAACTGATGCGCTTTGTCGAGTCGGGCCAGCATGTCGCGTGAAAGCACGTAGTCTCGAACGGCCAGAGCGTCGTGCCCCCCGCCCCCGCTGGTGAGGCCGGCGAGAAGGCCATCCATGGCCAGGCCCGACCGGAGCTCGGAGGACTGCACCGTGAAGATGGCGACCGACTCGAATTGCGGGCTAGCGATGCCGACGTAGTAGCCGGTAGTCAGCGCAGTCGGCAGTAACACGAACAGCAAGAGGCGCGTGAGCAAGCGCCGGCTGCGCGCGCGCCTCAAGGATTGAGCGTGGGCCTTGGTCGTCGTCGGCCGCTCCGCGGCCAATGCAGTCACCTCGCTCAAGCGGGCATCCGGCTTCTTTTCCGGCGAGGCGCTCATCAGGCCGCCTCGTATGCGGCCTGCGCCGCTTCGACGCTGTCGAACGCTCGCAGACGGCCGGCGGTCAAGACCAGGCACTTCTGGCAATAGTCACGGATCGTGGCGAGTTGATGTGAGACGATAATTACCGAAGAGCGACCGCTGCGCTCAGCGAAGGCCTTCCGGCATTTCTGCTGGAAGTTGGAGTCGCCCACGGCAGTAACTTCGTCGACCAGGTAAGCGTCGAACTCGATGGCCATGCTCAGCCCGAAAGCGAGTCGAGCGCGCATGCCCGAGGAGTAGGTCTTCACGGGCATGTAAAAATAGTCGCTCAGCTCGGCGAACTCGGCGGTGAAGCCGACGACCTCGTCGATGTCGGCGCCGTAGATGCGCGCCACGAAGCGACAATTCTCCTCACCGCTCAGAGAACCGTTGAATCCCCCGGAGAAGCCGATTGGCCAAGATACGATGCCGGCGCGCTTGACGCCGCCGCTGTCTGCTTGCTCCGTGCCCGCGATGATACGGAGCAGCGTCGACTTTCCGGCGCCGTTCTTGCCCAAGATGCCGACATTGGTCTGCTTGGGGAACGTGTAACTCACGCGATCGAGCACGACATTCTCCCCGTGCTTCGTGGGGTAGACTTTGCAGACGTTATCGAGCTCGATCACGATAGCTCCAGGCGACGGCGCGCCACTCGCTCCAGGCTCAGCCCGAAGAAGGAGAGCACGAGCATCCACAGCATTACGTAGGTCGCGCTCGCGTGCCTGGCGTCATAGCCAGCAAACCAGCCGTCGCGCACGATTTCGACTGCGTGAGTCACCGGGTTCAAGAGTAAGATATCGCGCACGCTCTGGGGCAGCGATTCCACGGGGTGGAACACCGCGGAAACCCAGAAAAGCAGGCGCAGCAGGCTCGGGAAGAGCCGGTCGACCGTGGCCGTGTAGACGCCCAGGCCGCAGCAAACCAAGCCGAGCGCCCCGCCGAAGCCAGAGGCGAGGCCGAAGCCGGCGAGGGTGCGCAGCACGCTATCGACGCGAGGAGGCCCCTCGTAAAGCGCTAGGCCAGCCATGAAGAGCACGAAGACCACGACATGTGTCGCCGCCTCGAGGACAGCTCGGGCAATCACCAGATCGAGAGGGCGCACCTGCGGATAGAAGAGCAGCCCCTTGTTGGCCTCGATGGCCGACATACAGCGCTGGCACGTATCTCGGAACAGGGAAAACGGAACGATGCCGGTCGCCAGGTAGGCCACAGCAGACATTCCGGGGGGTGTCATCCGACCCAGCACGCTGTATACGGCGATGAACATGCCGATCCAGAGCGCCGGCTCGATGAGCGCCCACGCATAGCCGAGCTGGTTCGCACCGAAGCGCGTTCGCGTCTCGCGGAGCAGGATCGCGTGCACGACTTGTAGCTGGGTGAGAGCACCGCGCATGGCAACTAACGTCCTACGATGCTCGCGGACCCCGCGAAGACGTCGGGCACGAAGAACCACGCGTCACCATCGGAGCACGCTAGCCTGTCGGTTACCACTTGTCGGGCTTTCGTCGTTACCCGGATGGCTCTGCAGGTTCGCCCCGAGGCGGCCTGGTAGGCGGCCTCGGCTATCACCTGCGTTTCAGCGTCCAGCTGTGCCGCGCGGCCGCTAGGGAGCGTCGCGACGCGCGTCAAGATTGTTCGCTCGGCCGCGCCGCTGGGGCCTAGCCTGGCACCCACGTCGTTGGCGTCCGCGACGTCGCGAGCGCTCGGCTGTCGCACCGTGGAGCAGGCGGATGGCAGCATGCAGAGAAAGCAGGTGAGTGCCCGGCACGCCCGTTGGCGGATCCGATGGCGCACGAGGAACTCCTGACGCATTCGCGCGGCATCATGCTTCGGATAGGGATCGCAGGCAACCGTGGTCGACTCCCGGATCAGGCCTCGGGATGGGGCTTGCTGCTGGCCGGTCTGCGTAGCAAGAACACCAGCATCGTATCGCCTGTCACGGGATCCGTGCCGCCCTGCGCGTCCACCTCGAAATGGGCGCGCAGCTGCGTCAGCGCGTCGTTTAGGCCGTAGCGGCGGAACGTGCCCACGCCGTACTTCTCGAGAGCATCAGCGCCGTAGTGCTCGGTCGGGTCGGGCAGCGCGGTGGTCGAGAAATTGTCGCGGTAGGGCAAGGTCAAGCATGCCAAGCCGCCCGGCTTGAGCACTCGCGAGATTTCCCGCAAGGCCCGCTCGTCATCGCGCACGTGGTTGAGCACATGAATGCCTAGAAAAGCGTCGATGGATCCAGCGCGTACGCTCACGAGATCCTGAACGTCCATCTGCAGCTCGACCTCGGAGACGGGACGCACGTCGAAGTTCAACACGCTGCGCGCGCCTCGCAAGAACGCTCGCTGTTCGACCAAGTTCGCGTAGTTGGCCAAGACGACCTTGCCGTCGAACGGATTCCCGAGGCGAGCGAAGACGTCCTTCAATTGCCGATGACGAGCACGGCTGCCACACCCAGGACACGTGTCTTCCGTAGGTCGCTTCACGAACGCAAAACCGCAGATGCTACAGCAAGTCACGCTGGAGCTGCGCTCCCCCACCTCGACGACGCAGGTGTCGGACGCGATGATGGCTGCGCGTTCGGGCTCGCTTTCTCGACGGCGTAGGTACTCGGAGTAGCCGGAGGGCCTGGTGTGCGTGGCGAGGTGCTCGCACATTTGATTGAGCCGCTCTTCATGAATGGGCTCGTATTTTTGGAGTTGAGCCCCCTCGCGCGCGAGCAAGGACCAAGAGTGGAGCACGAGGTTGAACGTTCGCTCTTTCTTGCGCGTGCGCGCGCGGTGGTACCAGCCCTCGTACTTGACCCAGTCGAAGCTCAACGGTTCAGGTGAGAAATCCACGGGCAGCTCGAGCAACCGATTGTCCCAAAGGAAGGGCTCGTTGTGCGCTGTCGCGAGCGGTAAGTTGAAGCTGGCGTGACGGGTGGCATTGTAATTGCTGATCAGGCGAAATCCCGCGCGCTTCGCCGCTTCGATGGTGTGGTTCGAGAACAGGTAGGCTCCAGAGCGAAATACCTCCGGCGCCAGGCCGGTGAGGCTCTCGTACTTCCACGCCGTAAACTGCAAGAGCGCGTCGGAGAGCTGTGGGTCAGTGCGGTCCAGGCCTAGCGGCCCTTTCCATTTACCCAGCACTTCCCATTTTCGGACCACCCACTCTGAATGCAGGTGCGCGTGCACCTCATGACCTTCCTCGAGGAGAAACTGGACCATCCGCTTCACCTCTCGGTCGCCGTAGAGGAGGCACATCGCAAAGTCGATGAGGAAATTGCCCTTGAGTCGGTGCATCCCCAAGATCTTGCTGATACGGCGGATGCCGTACTCGCTCCCGCCCAGCCTGCCCCAGACGAGCGACTCCACGCCATCGCTCGCGGAGCGACCTGGCAGCGCTTCGACGTCGAAGGAGATGAACGAAGTGACGGTTGGTCCAAGGGGGTCGACGGACGCGGCAGGGCTCGTCATCGCGCCCCACCCATGATCAGCTCCAGCTCCCGCTCGGTGGTTTGCTCGGCGCTACTCTGCGCACGCACGCGAGTGGCCGCGCTGCGCGACAAGCGCTGGAATAGCGCCGGGTCTTCGTAGAGTCTCGCCATACCGCGGGCGAGGTCGGTCCCGCTGTCCGGCTCGGCAAGGACGCCGCAGGTCTCGTCCACGAACTCCGGAATGGCAGCGATCCTGGTCGTGACTGGCACGAGCCCTGACGCCATCGCCTCGTCGCGCGAGACGCCCTGCGTGTCGTCGCGCGTGGGGCAGAGAAACACGCCGTACTGGGCGTGCAGCTCTGCGATCTCTTGCTGGCTCAGGAAGCACCGCTCGATTCGCACGTTCGGAAAGCCTCGCAAGGGGGCGACCGTCTCCTCGAAGAGCGGTCCGTCACCGACGAGATGAAAGCTCATGTCCTCGAAGTACGGTTGCTTTGCGAGCTCGAGGATGGCGGTGACGCTCAGATCGTTGGCGTATTTGCGGGACGCGAACGGCCGGATCGACAACACTTTCTTGCGAAGATCTGGCGTCTTTTCGTGATAGCGAAACAGCCGGCCGTCGACGAGGTTGTGGATGACCTGACAGCGCTCACCGTCTTCCGGTAGCCCGAGGTCGGCTAGCGTCTGCTGGGCGAAATGACGGGAGACGAAGATGAGTTTTCCGTCGGCCGGTAGCTCTTTGTAAACCTTGCGCCAAAAAGTGTCGCGTTTGGCGCTCTTGGCTTTTGCTTCCTCCCGTTCGAGGTCGGTCTGTGGACCAAACGTGCGCCGGTGCCAGGCTTGCACTTCTGCGCCGTGAAGCCACAAGAGTACGCGCGCGCCCTGCGCTTCCGTGCGCAGCACCTCCCACATCGCCGGATCGAGGAAATGCACGAGGACGGCGCGGTAGCGGTGCGATCGCAGCAGCGTCGTCAGGGCGTCGCGGCCGCCGCTGAGCACATCCACGCCGTCGAACTCGCGGTACCCCAGCTTGTGACCCGGCCGGTGCCGGAAAACGTCCACGCGCGCGCCTTGGCGCCGGTAGTCGACGACACGGCGGTGCACGAAGCCATTGCGATAGAGATCGTCGTAGGCCGGGTAGTGGTTGGTCAGCAGCAAGACGTCCGAGCGGCCGAAGAGCGTCCCGGGGGTCTCCGGCACGTGACCGAGCAGTAGCCCGCCGACCTTGGCGCTTCCGACGCCGTAAACGCGGAGCCCTAGTTGCACGAGCTCGGCACCTGGCGGGGGCACGAGCGTTTCGTTCTTCGCGGCCGCGCACAACTGGTGGCCGAGGCGCTGCTTGCGACTATCGAGGAAACGAATGGCCAGCTGCAGATTCAGCCCTGGAGCTGCATCGAAATGGACCTGTGTCGACTGGGGGAGGCCGAGCTCGCTCAGCTTCCAGTGCTCGCCCGCGTAGACGTATTCGTGCGCGTCGTCGGCCAAGCTGGAATGGACCAGCATGGCGCCCGCTTCGGCAGAGAGCGTAATGGGCTTCCCTGACGGGACCCTGAACAGCTTCGCCAACCGTTCGCCAGGAATTGCCCGCTGCTCCGCACGGCTCACGACGTCCAAGGGCGAGGAATCGTGAGCACGGACGAGTCGATCGAGGGGTAAGCCCGCATCGAGATCCGTCAAGTCATCGACCACCGCCGAGACGCCCGTCGACGACGCGGCACCTTCGCAGTAATTGTACTCATCTACGGCCAAGGAGTCGGCGAGTTCGAAGGGCTGATGTGCTGCTGCCAGCCAGTCATTCAGCGAGCGAGTGGCCACGAGCGTCCCGTTGATCAGGGCACGACGAGGAACCACCGCGCCGACGACCCGGTACTGCGAACCGTCGTCCACCAACGAGAGTCGACCGTCACGCATTTGGTAGTGGGCTGCCTTGCCGATCGCTTTCGCCTTCGAATAGGTCGTCGTCAGCGCGAGATCGAGCAGGTAGTGCTTTCCGTAGTGATCGGCGGCTTCGAACGTGGCGAGAAGTGATCGCGCCGGCACCATGCTGCGAAGCTCTCGCCGCTTGGCGTCGGCGGATCCGAGCTTCAGCGCACCGGGCGGCAGCGCCGTCGCGACCGGCAGCTCGGTGGAGATCACGAGCTTCTTGTGAGGGTAGACCTGTCGCTCGAACGCGGCACACACGTCGGCAAGCTCCGCCTCCGAGCGCGCTCGAGCGACGACCACGATCTCGGGCAGCCGGTCATCTACGGTCTGGCCCCAGACGCTACTAGCGATGAACCGGAGGCGATGCCCGTAGGTGTGCTCGGTGAGCACCTTTCGCAGGCCCGCGAGACGCAGGCGGCCGGCCCGTCCTGGATCCGCGGCGAGCTGTTGGATCGCAGTGAGCGCTAGCTCTCCGCGGTCGGTCGAAACCACCAAATCCCCGAACATGAGGCGAATGCCGCGCGAGAAGTTGCTGACCGTGACCGTGTTCGAGGCGAGTAGCTCGTACACGCGCCGCGCGAACATCGTCTGCGAGTCCTTGATCGAGTTGAGGTTGAGCGCGTAACGGTAGCCCTTGTACGCGCGGTCGATCTCTTCGAAGGGCAGGGTCCCAACGATGAACTGTCGATATTCTTCGGGAAAGGCGTAGCTTGGGTCGCTCTTGCCGTAGTTGCGGTCGAATATTTCCAGGCGCGGAGCCTCACCGAAATTGCGAGCGAAGCTTTCTAGATCTCTCTGTCGTTCGGGGTAGCGCGCGTAGTAAGCACCCGCGAAACAAAGCGCGTCTTTTCGCTGATATTTCTCGAGCGGATTGTGCTGCGCAGGTTGGCATGCAAACGGCAGCAGATGCACGCGGTCGTGTCCGAGTGCGCGGCGGTAGCGGGGAATGCAATCGACGTCTGTCGTAAAGACGTGATCGAACAGCTTCGCCGTGTTGATGAAGGTGCCGAAATGGACCGGGTCTTCCTTGTTCCAGAAGGCAGTCGGGATGCCGCGCTTACGGCAGTGCTCCACCAAATCGACGACCTCGCGGCTTCGGTGCGAGACCTTCTTTCCCCAGAGGTCGTCCTTCCCCCTCCAGGCGGATTCGACGAACAGAAGCTGCGGTGCGAACGCGGTCAGCTCTTGCTCCCAGTTGGCGGGCGTTAGAGGCAGCAGGTTGCACTCCGGGGCGTAGGACGCGAACGTGAACTCGTCGTGAATGCAGGCCACACGAAGTGACGATACGTTCGTCAAATCCGGCGCCTCGACGCCCGAGCGCGGCGCGGGCGTTGCGGGGCGAGCCGGGGTAGACGCCAGAGGCGCGGGCGCGCGGCTCGATAGGTCCGGCTCGTGTGAGATTTGCGGCATGTCGCGAGCGGCTCGCTCATCGCGCCGCCGGGCCGCCTCTTTCTGAAGCGCCAAGAGCTTGCTCGGCAGCATGCGCAAGCGCTGCCGTGACTTGAAGCCATGAATCAGCTCGTAACCGAGCTGGAAAGACAGCGTGTTCTGCGTTTGAACGACTTTGCGCTCTGCCGCGACACGACCGCGTTTTTCTTGCTCCAACCGCCGATCGAGCTCGCGCGCCATCGTGCGTTGGCGCGCGAGTTCGCGGGCGGTGGTCTGCTGCGTGATTTCCAGATCGCACAGGCGATCCTTGAGCAGCGCGCTGGCTGTCGGAGGCGGCTGCGCCTCGAGCCGAGCTATTCGGCCTTCTGCGCTCTGAAGCTCGCTCGCGAGCGAGCTCGCGCGGCTGACGGCTGCGGCCAAGTCAGCCTGCGCAGCGGCGGCTGCCTCGCGGGCAACGCGGAGCTCATCGCGTGTCATGCGAGCTTCGTCGAGGGCGGCCTGGGCGCGTTCGGACTCGGCACGCGCGCTCTCTTCGCTACGTCGCGCATCTTCGCTCGCCTGCCGTTGCACGCTTTCGAGCGCGGCCTCCAGAGCGACTGCGCGCTCCGTCGCCACCGCCTCTCGTTCGGATGCATCTTGCAGCGCCGAGTGCAGCTCGGCCTCGACTTTGGCGCGGCTCGCGCTCTCTACGCGCGCCTGCTCTGCCGTGACTTCGGCTCGCTGCTCGGCGTCTAGCGCTCGCCGCTCGGAGGCGATTGCCCGCTGCTCGGCGTCTAGTGTTCGCTGCTCGGCGTCTAGCGCTCGCTGCTCGGAGGCGATCGCTCGCTCTTCGGCTTGCTGGACGATGTTGGCGACGAGCAAGTGGCGTTGCTCAGCCTGTCGGGTCTGTTCTTCGGCTGCGGCGGCTCGCGCTTGGGCGTCGGCTTTTCCCTCGTCGCTCGCTTTGGCACGTTGCTCTCCTTCGAGGGCGCGACGAGTGAGCTCGTCGCGGTCCTTCTGAAGGCGTTCAATCTCACTCTCTCGAACCGCTAGCTCGAGGCTCCGCAGTTGAACCGCGTGGGTGAGTCGTTCCTCCAGCCTCGCTGCTTCCAGCTCACGTGCCCGCGCCACGTCTCGAGCTGCTTGGAGCTCGGCTTGGCCGGGGGCGGGCAGGAGCGCGGCCTGCGCGAGCTGCTGCTCCAGCTGAGCGCGTGCCCGTTCCGACGCTTTGCGCTCGGCCTCGTGATGAGCGGCTTCACGCTTCAGCTTCGCGAGCTCTTCGTTGCTCGATCGGTACTTGACGTTGGCGTCGTCCAGTCGCTTACGCACGGCGGCAAGATCGTCAACGAGAGAACGCTCGATCTCTTCGAAGGCCGCTTCGAGCGCTTCGACCTCATCTTGCGTCCAGAGCCGCGCGGGCGCAGGCAGCTCTTGAGCGCGGCGTGTTCCGATCAGACCAAGCCAGCGGCCGAGAACTACGGGAGTCTCTAGCTCGAAGTACGGCTCGAGTAGCCGCATCGGTTCGAGCAGGTAGAACGTCTGCTTATGATCGAGGTGATCGTTGATCCCGAACGGTACCGTAACGACGACGCGACCACCGGGCGCCAGGAGCTTGGCGACGGTTTGGACCAGCCGGGCAGGATCGAGCAAGTGTTCGAGGACCTCACCCATCACCACGCACTCGAAGGTCATGTCGCCAAACTGATGACCAATCAGGTCGGCCTCGACGAACGATACGCGTCGTCTGACGCTGACGTGCTCGCGCATCAGGTTTTCATTGGCGGAGGCGATCGCGGCCGAGCTCATGTCGATCCCGACCACGGTCTTGCCTTCGCGCCCGAGCAGAATGGGTAGGAGCCCCTGACTGCAACCTACGTCGAGCACGCTCGTCCCACGCGCGGCCGCGCACATCCAGTGGACCCGCCGCTGCGTCTCCCGCATGAAGCGCGGCCCCATCTCGCCCGTGTATGCGTCGAAGACGCGATCGCTAATATCGACTGACATCTTGGTCTACCCGCCGTTGGCGCGGATGTTCGCCGAGCTTCCATAGCCCAGCAAGCCGTTCGAGAGCGAAAATGCTGGCGTCGCAGGGGGCTTTTGTCCGAAGGTTGTGCTCGTGATCGCCAAGGCGCGCGAATTCCAGCGAGCGGGGCGGGTCGTGCCCGGTTGGGCCCGGGCCGAGCACCGCGCCTGGTGGTGTATGGGCGTCGTACGTCGTCGCGGCCGGTCGGCCTTGACCCGTCCGGTCGCGCGGCTGGGCGACGCGTCGTGGGTGATGCAGCGCGGCTTGCCGCCAGAAGACGTGGCTCGCGCCCTCTCGCTCGCGTTGCGCGAAGGGGCGCTCGAGTCGGCTGCGGCGTTGACGGAAGAGCTCCTGCCCGTCCTCGAGACGTTGCCTTCCAAGCTACGCCGCCGGTCTCGCGAGAACGTGCTCGAAACCTTGCTCGCGCACGGCGCACGCGAGCGCGCCGGCCTGCTCGCCGCCGGCTGGCGGGGGGACTTACGCCAAAGTGTGGTGGGCGTGGGCCTGCTCGAGGTGCTGCAGCAAGGCCGAAACGACACCTGGCTACCCGACGCTCGAGCCAATTTGCTCGCCCTCGCTCGAGACGTGAGCGCGCAAGAGCTCGACGGCTCCGGACTGGCGCGCGCCATCGCGTCACGACCTTGGACGTGGGTCACGCAACCGGAGCTGCACTTGCTCGCGTGTGGCGCGAACTTGAAGAAGCGGCCGGCGCTCGCGTTCGCCCACCTCAATCGCTTCCTGGGTGTTCACGGGGCTCCTCGAGCGCTCCCTTCCCCAATCCGCAGCGGTGAGGCGGGCCTCTTGGGCAGTCTCTGCTGGGAGAGCAGCCGCAGCGTAAACGCTGGTCCACTCGTGTCCGTGATAATAGCTGTGCGAAATGCGGCGGCCACGGTGGGCTACGCGGTTCGCTCCCTGCTCGAGCAGTCGTACCGAGCGCTGGAAATCCTGATCTGCGATGATGCCAGCGACGACGCCACTCCGCGGCTGCTGCGCGAGCTGCAGCAGCAGGACGTCCGCGTACGGCTCTTCCGTTCGGAGAAGCAGCAGGGCACCTACAACGTGAGGAACGCCTTGATCGAGCGCGCGCGCGGCTCGCTCGTCACTTTTCACGATGCCGACGACTTAGCACTGCCGCACCGTATCTCTTTGCAAGTAAGCGTGATGGCGCAGAGCCGCGCAGCTGCTTGTGTCGGGAGTTGTCTGAGGATCAAGGCAGACGACAGCTTCGTCTTCTTCAAAGATCAACGAGCGACGCGGTTGGCGCCTGTATCGATGATGCTGAGGCGTGAGCTATTTCGCGCGTGCGGCCCATTTCGCGCCGCCCGAGTCGGCGCGGACTTGGAGCTGTACAGCGCTTTGCGCGAGCACCCCGTGGGCGGCATGGTCCGCGTTAGAACGCCGCTGCTGCTCGCGCGCTGGACGAACGGATCAGTCACGCGACAACCGGGCACGGAAGCGCTGGAGGATGGCTACCGGGCGCCCGCCAGGCGAGCTTACTCCGAGCTGCTGTTCGTCAAGTACGGTGCGCGGCGCGATGTCGCTGCAGAAGCGTGGGAGCAGATGCTCGTCAGCCACGGCAACTACGTGGCACCTGCGCCGGTGCTCGAGAAATAGCCGCGGGTCAGAGCCGGTAGACGGGGTCTGCCACGGGCTGCTTCGGTCGCTCTGGATCGAACTCGAGCACGACCTTGAAGCCGTCCGTCATCAAATCGAATTGGGGATAGAGCTCGAGGGTCTTTCGCGCGTAAGGGTCCTCCGGTAGCCGCGCGTCGCTCTTCAACATGACCTCCTTCGTGATGAAGAACCCGAGCTTGCGAAAGTGGTGCAGGTAGTGCTGATAGGACAAGCGGTTGCACCAGTAGTACCAGGGCAGGGGGTCCAGCTTGTAGCGTTCGGTAGCTTCGCGCACCGAATAGATAAGGTGGGGCCAAGGATCGTCAGTGATGCTGTACAGATGGCTCGCATGCGTCGAGCCGTACAGCCAAGCGTAGAGGTACTTCTTGCCGTTCGGCGTCAGCAATTTCTGGCAGTTCGAGAGCGCCGACCAAGGGTGCAAGATGTGCTCCCAAGCCACGAATGAAATGATCCTGTCGAAGGAGTCATCCTCATAGCCCAGCGTGCCCTGAGAGATGTCTCCTTGAAGGAAGGTTAGCTGGGGCGGCGTCGGATCTGCTGACCACTGTGCGTGTTTCATCACGTCGACGCCGACGACGGTGCAGTCGTATTCGGTGGCCAGCACGCGGGCCAAATCACCCATGCCACAGCCGACCTCCAACACCCGGGTGCCGCGCATCCCCACCCAGTTGTCGAGCTCGACGGCGCGAGCGCGAGCGCGATCCATGCGCGCCTCGAGAGTGTACGAAAGGCCCATTTTCGCCATGTTGATTCCTGTTTAGCTCGTAGCGGGCCGCTAGCATCCGATATTTTGCGAGGGCCGCGGAATCAAATCGGCGCCGCTAGCGCACAGCGCGGATTTGCCACGCTGCATGCGACGGATTGGTCAGCTCACACTCGACGCTCGTTATAGGACCGCGCTCGGTGAATCCCAGACCTGTCACTCCGCGCGGCTCGCCGCGGTCGGTGGTGTCACGAAAGGTTCGACAACGCTCGCTCGGGAGCTCCACCGCTACGCGCAGCTCCGAAGTCGGGTGACTCAGCAGCAGGCGTGCGCCATCGCTCTCCACTTCCACGCCGTCACCGCAGTGGAGCATGAGGTAGGCTCGCTCCGGCATGGTGCCTCCCGTGGACACAACCTCGTCTTTGAACGCCAGCGCGAGGGCATCCAATCGGCCTTCGACTCTGCGTGCAATGCGGAACCCGTGGTAGGCGGTGTGTTCGCCGTTGATGATGACCCCATCGCCTCGCTGCTCGGCGTTGATCCGAGCGACACCGGGCGCGAGGGAGTACAGCTGGTCGGGTAGCACGAGGGTGTTGTGCGCGGCTGCGCTGCGCAAATATCGAGGAAGCTGAAGCGTCGGCTCATACGAGTGAAAGCTGGGATCGATGAGCCACTCGACACCGTCGAGGTACAGCGTAAAAGAGAGGTTGTCCTCGTGCTTGTGGGTTTCGCCCAGCGAAGTGGCTGACATGGTCAGCATGAAGGGCCGCCCATCGTGGTTGCCCTTCACGAACACATGACCGACGCGCGCGAGGACGTGCACCGAAGGTCGCGTGTAGGCGGTCCGTCCTTTCGCGTCTGCTGTCGCGCCGTTGGCGCGGCGCGGGCTGTCGCCGATCCCTGGCAGGCGCCCGTCGGGGTAGCGTGCGAGCTCGGTAAAGCGCGTCATGCCCGTCGCGAGCTCCCGCACCGGAGATGGGAGACGGCCCAAACGAACCAGCTTGTCGACGAGCTCCACCATCCATTGAAAGCCCAGGTGGTAACTGACCGAATTTTCGACCAACACCGCGTATTCGCCGTCGCGCGCAAGGAGCTGCTCGAGTTGGTCGGTAGCGCGAGCCGCCGCCAGCTCGAAATAGCGCCTGCTGCCGGCGAGGCTCGGAATGGCCAGCGTCGCGAACATGAGCCAAATGTCCTGAAACACTGCGTGGTTGTGATGCCGCGTGCGCTGGTGGCATGCGTAGAAGGTCTCGCTGCCAAGGAGCTTCATGTGGCTAGCGATGGCCGCGAGTACGCGCGCCATGAAGCGCTGGTCGAAACCCAGTCGCAAGCCGTAATCCCAGATCACCGTAAACGCCACCAAACGGTCGCCGACGCCGTGGTCGTACCAGGCGTACTTCTGGTCGGGATCAGGCGCGTAATAGCTGCGATCGAGCCAGGCGTTGACGAGGTCGCGCGCGGCAAACAGCGGCGCCAGCCTACCCGACTTGCGTGCGTGATTCGCGAGCACCGTGACTGGGTACAGGCCATGCCATGCCCAGCGGTAGGTGTTCAGCTCCGCGTGGGCGGTCGGCAGTGGTTGGTCGAAGCACCAATCGAGCACGACGCGGTAGGACGGTGCGTGCCCGTGAAGCATGAACGCCTCCGCCTGCTGCTCGCTCTCCGGCGTTTGCAGGTGCAGGTAGTCGCCGAGCACTTCCAGTAACGCGTCCGACATCGGTTCGAACTTCGTCCAGAGGGCTCCCGCATCGAGCAATCCCTGAAAGGTGGTCGTGCCCTCCGGGACGCACAAGCGAAAGTCGGCGGGCTGTTCGTCGCACAGCTCAATCCGCTCTATTTCGATGCTGCCGGCCTCGCCCGCCTCGCCCGTCAAGTGCAGGTGTAGGTCCGATAGCGAGCCGTCGGGCACGGTCGCCCATGCGTTTTGAATGCGGAATGCGAGGTCACCGAAGGCTAGCGAAAGGTCTACCCAGCGATCGAGCCATAGGTTTTGGACTGAGAGCCGGCGAAACTGCCCGTCCGCACTGACGCCCAGCGCGAATCTGAGCGTAGAGAATCCCGTGACTCGCAAGCGTACGCTGACGCAGTTGCCGTGGAATGGCTCGCAAGAGATCTTGACCTTATGGATCGCTCGTCCGGGTGGAAACTTCACCACGAGCACGCCCGCATCTACTCGCGCTTCCCCTTCCGTGAACACGGAGGAATGCGAGAGCTGACGCTCTCCCTCATTGGGTGCGTATTCCGACGTGATCCGATCAGCGTTCCGACGGCATTCGATCAGCGTTCCGAAAGTATCCGATCAGGATTCCGGAGCATTCGATCAGCGATTCCGCTCATTCGATCACCCGTTCCGCCC
>JAEYWK010000183.1 GCA_023431345.1 Pseudomonadota bacterium | reverse complement strand
ACGCGCCACAAACCCCGGCCTACCAGCCCCGATACCGCCGACGGCAACTTACGGACCGTCGGGCACGGGCACGGGCACGGGCACGGGCACGTTTACGCCGAGACCAGCAATTAGGGACACTCCCTAGCACCGAGCAGAGCCGCCGCATGGGGGGAGGCTCGCCTGAATTCACTTCAGGCGAGGGGGACGGCGCGAGCTGCCCCCACCAGGAAAGGGCTAGAACGCCGAGCGGTCAAACCGTTCGGCGTTCTAGGGCTGCACGATCACGACCGTCTCGGGCTTGCGGAACAGCGCCTTGCCGGTCTCTCCGGGACAGCCCCAGCACGTCGAGAAGTGAACGCGCGGCTTGATGTCGGGGGTGTAAGCCAGCGCGACGGGGCCCGGTTCGCCTTGCAGCACGAAGCTGGAGGCGAGCCGGTACTTGCCCTCGGGGAGCACGTGGAAGGCCACGACGAACGACGTATTTTCGCCGGAGCGCGCGACTACGAGCAGGACCTCTGCGCCGGCGGTCGGGCTCCAGAGCAGCGGCGCGACGGTGAAGTCGAATCCCTTCTTGTCGCCAGGGCCGCGGGCAACCACCGTGGCCGCGCCATCGGGCTCGCGGAAGAATTTGACGTCCTTCGCCAGCGCCTTGGTCGAAGGAAATTCTGCGAGCGCGCGCTCCAGCTGTTCGGCGGTGAGCTTGGTCTTGGTGAAGATCGGCCCCTGCTTCGGCTCTCCCGCTACGGCGGCGTTGGGCGCGCCGTGGCAGCAGCGAAAGCCGATGCTGGAGCTCTGACTGCCGGCGTCGGTCGGGTGGCGAGCCGCGCAGCGGTGAGCGGTGGCGGGAGCTGCTTTGTCCGCGCCGCGCACCACGGCGCGACGCTTGTCATCGACCGTAACCTCGTTCGACGTCCACTCGCCGAGCGTGGTGCCGAGGCCGAGCACGTCGAAGCCACTAGCGCAGCTCTCCGGAGCCACCGTGCAGCTCGGATCCCAGATCAAGCCCGATGGAAACGGATCTTGCTTGGGGCCCTTACAAGCGCGCTCCCACTCCAGCTCGGTGCACAAGCGCGCGCCACGCTCCGCGCAGAGTCGCCGCGCTTCGTCGCGCGTCTTGCCGACGAGCGGGGGCGCGGCCGGATCATTGGGGTAGGGTAGGCGATCGATGGCGTAAGGGCCGAGCTCGACCTCTTGGTTCTTCGGCTCCAGCTCCGGCACCCGACCGGCGTCACCGGGGGTGCTACCGGCGCGAAGCGCGCCCGCCGGTATGTCGGTGCGCTCGCGCGCGCGCGCTTCGACTCGCGCGTGGCGAGGCCCTTGGCTAGCCGAGGCGCTGGGCACCACGTCGCTGGCTGCTGGCCGCGACTCCGCTTTGCCGCGGCAGCCAGGAGCGAGCGCGACGAGCGCCGCCAGCAGCGAAAGCGCGCTTGGAAGAAGGCGGATTCGGGGCGACGCCTGCACGGCTTGGCATTTGTCCCGAACGCGCCCCAAACTCAACCCCAAACGGTGGCGCCCGCCCTGCCACCCTGCCAGCCTTGATTGGTGATCCGGGCCGGGATCGGGCGCGGGAGCGGCTGCTCGGGAGCGGTTGCGGGCTCGGACTGGGGCGGGGTTCGGACGAGCGCCAATTCGCAGACGCCGGTAGCGGTAGCGTTTGCGGGCTGGCCACCCTGCTCTGCTGCTTGAAGGGGCTCGGGTTTGCGTCCACTCTGTCCCCGATGGCGCCTATCGAGGCAAGCTCGTGAGTGAAAGGTTCGTTCGAACGGGGCGGGTGCTGGTGCTTTGTGAGAGCGCCGAGTTACTGCGCGCGCAGCTCACGGGTCAGGTGACCGAGCTCGCGCTCGAGGCGGCGGGCCCCCTGCGTGATCGCGTCTCTACCGACGAAATCACGCCAGCTTGGGCTTGTTACTACTTCGACGCGACGCTCGCACGCTACTGCTTGGTGGGCCTGTCGGGCGACGTCGTGCAGGCGGGCGAGCTTGCGCTGGGCGGTTTTCAGGTGCTGGTGGCGGGGGAGAGCTTCGGCTACGGCTCCTCGCGCGAAACGGCGCCGTTCGCGCTGCGGGAGGCGGGGATTCGCCTGATCGTGGCGCGGAGCGTGGAGAAGATCTTCCTGCAGAATTGCCAAAACCTCGGCATCTACGTCACGACCGACTTCGGGCTGCTCGCGCGGCTGCTGCGCGACGGTAGCTTGCCCTCGGTCGAGCTCCTGCGCGGCCTCGACGGCATCGCGCATGACGTGGTGGCGGCCGGCGGTTTGTTCGCCTTCAACGACGCGCGCCTGGCAGGGCGGGTGCCCGCGGTGACCGTTACCTCGCATCGGCGCCCGCAAACTTTGGTGGAGAAGATCATCGCGCGGCGCGTGGTGCGCGGGAAGGGGCAGCTGGGCGTGCCCTGCGTTGCCCCCGGGCAGTCGTACTTCTTACGCGCCGACCTGCGCTTCTCCCACGACTACGTGACGGCGATGGCAGACTCGCTGTTTCGCGCGGGCTTCGGCGAGCAGGCGCGCGTGGCGGACCCACAGAGCTTGGTGCTCTTTCGCGATCACCTCACGCTGCTCGAACAAGCGCTCACGCCCCGCCACCGCGAGCTGCGCCTCTACGATCACGCGCTCGAGCTGAAGCGCGCGCAAGAGCGCTTCGCGGCGCGCCACGGCGTGCGGCTGTTCGACGAGGTCGACGGGCCCGGCGGCCCGCGGAGCTACGGCATTTGCCACAACGTCGTGCTCGACGAGCTCGGGCACCCCGGCACCGTCATCGTCGGCACGGACTCGCACACGTGTACGGCGGGCGCGCTCGGCGCGCTCGCGTTCGGCGTCGGCAGCACCGATATGGCCAACGCATTTTTCACGCGTGACGTGCGCGTGCGCGTGCCGGAGACGGTGCGCGTCGAGCTGTCGGGCGAGCTTCCGCCCGGGACTTGCGCCAAGGACGTGATGCTGAAGCTGCTCGCTTCGGACGAGCAGCAGCGCGGCGTGCTGCGCGGGCGTGTGCTCGAGTTCGCAGGGCCGGGTCTTCGCGGCTTGAACCTCGATGAGCGAGCCACCCTGTGCAACATGGCGGTAGAAGCGTCGGCGTTCACGGGCATCGTCGCCTGTGACGAGCGGACGCTGCGCGAGCTTCGCGTCCGCGGCCGAGGCGAAATCCAGGGCTCCGGCGCGACGCTGGCGTCCGATGCCGATGCTGAGTATGCGGCGGTCGTGACGATCGACCTCTCGACCATCGAGCCCATGCTGGCCCTGCCGGGCGACCCTCGCAACGGCCGTCCCCTGCGCGACGTGCGGGCGGGCGGGCGGGTTCGCATCGACATCGCGTACGCGGGCTCATGCACTGGCTCGAAGGCGACCGACATCGACGCGTATGCGGCGGTTCTGGGCGCAGGGCTGAAGCAGGGCCGAACCGTCGCGGCGGGGGTGCGGCTGTACATTCAGCTCGGCTCGCTCGCGGTCCGTCGCTACGCGGAAGAGCGCGGCTACCTCGAGATCTTCGAGGCCGCTGGGGCGACGGTGCTCGAGCCCGCCTGCGGGGCGTGCATCGGCTCCGGCCCTGGGATCTCGACGCGCGAAGACGAAGTCACGGTCAGCGCCGTCAACCGCAACTTCCCCGGGCGGAGCGGGCCAGGTCGCGTTTACCTGGCGAGCCCGTGGGTGGTCGCGGAGAGCGCGCTGTGCGGGGAGCTCGCGGCGCCGGAGCTCGCGTCGTGAGCCGCGACGGAGGTGGCTTCCAAGTCGGACCCGAGATGTGGGTGCGGCTGCGGGTGATGATCCACGACGGGGAGGGCGAGCCGGTGCAGGCGGAGCCGACCGAGAGCGAGTTCGTGTTCGGGCTGAGCTCGCTGCTCCCAGCGCTCGAAAGCGGCATCGAAGGGCTAACGGTCGGGGCGCGCAAGTCGCTCACGCTCAAGCCGCGAGAGGCGTTCGGCGAACGCGACCCCAAAGCCGTGCTCGAGGTGCTCCGCGACGAATTTCCAGCCGACGTCGCCCCAGGTGACGTCTTCGACGCCGAAGAAGACGACTCCGCGGACGCACCGGGCGGCATGGTGCTCTTGCGGGTGCTCGAGGTGACTCCCGAGACGGTCGTGCTCGATCGCAACCACCCGCTGGCCGGTCAGAGGGTTCGCTTCGACGTCGAGGTGCTCGAGGTCCGACCGGCCGAAGATGACGAAATTTTAGCGGCCGAGCGCGCCCTGCGGGACCCCGAAGGCCCCCAAGAGACGCTAATTCCAGCAGCGAGCTTGCTTCGGGGGGGGACCCGGCGCTACGAGAAGGACCCCTAAGTCTTCGGGAGCGCCTGCTCCCGCCTCGGGCTCTGAGCGCCCGGGCAACAACCTCAGGCCTCGAGGCTAACGTCGAGGCGAGTCGCGAACGAACATGCCCATCTCCGATACCCTCAAGAACGACATCCGAGTCCGTGATCGACTCCTGCGTAAGAACCTTTTGACCGAGAGCGAGATTGAGCGTCAAGACGCCGCGCTGCTCGACGTCGAGGACAAGGCCGTGGTGCTGGAGCTCAAGCAGCCCGCGCTGCAGAAGGAATCTGAGCGAGCCATCGACGGTCCGCGCATCTCGCGGCCTGCGCCGGCGGCTCGTCCGGCCCCAATCCGTCCGTTCGAAGAAGAGGACGACGAAGAGGTGCTCGATCCGAAGGCCAAGCCGAAGCCCGCTGCCGTCGCCGTCGCCGCCGCCACCTCCACCGACGCGGACGAGGAGGATGAGGACGACGACGACGACGATGATGACGACGACGACGACGACGACGACGAGGATGGCGACGCCGAGGGAGAAAAGGCGTGAGTGAGAACGGGGAGCACGACGCCGCGGAGCGCGCCTACAAGGATAGCGCTCCGCCCAAAGAGCTTCCCGCCATCGATTTTCTGACGTTCGTGGTCTCGATGAGCCACTCGGCGCTCCTCCATTTGGGGGACGCGCCGGATCTGGCGACAGGCGCGCTCGAGAAGAACCTGCCTCTGGCCCGTCAGACCATCGACCTGCTCGCCATGTTGCAGGACAAGACTCGGGGCAACCTGAGCGGCGACGAAGAGCGCGTGCTGTCGCAGGCCATCTACGATTTGCGAATGCGCTTCGTGGAAGTGGCGAAGGCCCAGTGAAGCTCGGGCCCCGCTTGCTCGCGGCCGCGCTGTGCGCGGCTCCGCTGCTCGGAGCGTGCAAGCGGCCGGCCCCACCGTCTGGTGGCGCTGCGGGCGGCTTGCCGTCGGGCGCTGTGCCCGTGACGCCGTCGCCGATCGTGACGCAGTCGGTGCAGGTGGTGGCCCCGCCCGGGGCGCAAACTCCGGCCAGCTTCGCAGACTTGGCGGCCAAGGCCGACCCCGCCGTCGTCTTCGTCAAGACGCTGCAGGCGCGTCGCGGCATCACTGGACGCCGCCAGGTGGTGGGCGAAGGCGTCGGGAGCGCGTTCGTTTACGATCCGAACGGCCTCATCATCACGAACAACCACGTGATCGAGGGCGCGAGCGAGATCTACGTCGTGTTCGGTCGCAAGCGCCAGGTGAAGGCGACCATCGTCGGGCGCGATCCGCGGACGGACGTCGCGGTGATCCGCGTCGACGAGAAAGGCCTGCCCTTCTTGCCGCTGGGGGACTCCGAGGGCGTGCGGGTCGGCGACTGGGTGATGGCGATCGGTAACCCGTTCGGCCTGTCGCACACCGTGTCGGCCGGCATCATTTCGGCGCGCGGACGCACCATCGCCGACGTGAAGGGGCTCGACGAGTCGGGCTATTACGACTTCCTACAGACCGACGCCAGCATCAACCCGGGCAACTCGGGTGGGCCGCTGCTCGACATGGCGGGGCGCGTGGTCGGCATGAACACGGCCATTCGGCGCAGCGCCAACAACATCGGCTTCGCGATCCCCGTGAACATGATCAAGGAGCTGCTGCCGCGGCTCTTGGCTGACGGCAGCGTGAAGCGCAGCGCCATCGGCGTGGTGGTGGCGCCGCTGATGCCGGAAGATCGCCAGCGCCTGAAGCTCGTTGAAGAATCGGGCGTGCTGGTGAGCGTGGTCGTGCCCGGTGGGCCTGCCGACAAAGCGGGCTTGCAGGTCGACGACGTGCTGCTCTCGTTTGAGGGCGAGGCGCTGCCCGGGCCCGACCGGTTGCGCTGGGTGGCCAGCCTGGCCGGGATCGGCAAGACCGTGACGCTGCGGGTCGTGCGCGCCGGTCGCACCTTCGACCTTCAAGTGAAGCTGGAAGCTCTTCCCGAGCGCGCGTCTCCGTCGGTTCCGCTCGAGCCAGACGAGCCGTAGAACGCGCGTCGCGCGTCTACCTGGAGGAGCCGGACCCACGCGGCTCGTTCGGCTGGAAAAGCGTGAGGGAGATTGAATAAGCGCGCTCCGTATGACGACGGGAGATGGCGCAAAGTATTCCTGTTCCCCCCCTGGTCTTCGGGGACGCCGAGCCCTTTCCCCGTGGTTCTACCGTCACCCGTGATCGAGATGTCAGGGAGGTGAATAGGGGGGCGCAGCCCGCGTCCAACCGGCTGGAACGTGAGAACGAATCCGAGCAAGATCGCCACCTCATCCGGCGCGCTCAAGGCGGCGACGCGGGAGCTTTTCGGTTGCTGGTCGAGCGACACCAGCGCCGCGTGTTCGCCATCGCGCTCGGCTTGGTTCGCGACGAGCAGGACGCGCGCGAGATCGCACAAGAGGCGTTTCTGCGCGTTCACAAGGGGCTATCACAGTTCCACGGGGGGTCGAGCTTCTTCACGTGGCTCTACCGCATCGTTACGAATCTCTCGATCGACCTCATGCGCAAGCCATCGCGCCGCGAAGCGGAGCTGCACTTCGCGCTCGACACCGACGAGGGCGAGCTGTCGCTGCTGCCCGCAGCCGCTGACGCCGACCCGTTCGACGTGGTGCGCCGAGGCCAGCTCTCGTCGCGAATTCAGGCCGCGCTCGATCAGCTCCCTCCCTACCATCGCGGAGTCATTCTGATGCGTGAGGTCGAGGGCATGAGCTACGAAGAGATGGCCGACGCCATGCAGGTGTCGAAGGGCACGATCATGAGCCGGCTGTTTCACGCTCGCAAGAAGCTGCAGCGGGCCCTCTCCGATTGTCACGCGGAAGAATGCGCGGGAGCGGGAGCAGGAGCGGAAGAGGCGTGACGGACGAGGCAGAGCTTTTGCAGCGCTACATCGACGGCGATCTACCGCCGCGCGAGGCCGAAGAGTTTCGCCTTCGGTTGGCCGAAGATGCAGCGCTGCAGCGTGAGCTCGTCGAGCTACAGACGGTGGGTAGCGTGCTGCGGGCTTGGTCCGCTCGCCAAGAAGCCAGGGCGGAGGGCCTCTTGGCTCCGACCTTGGCGCGCGTCCACGACGCCGCGCAGCGCCGCTCGCGTCACACCTCGCTGGGTCTGGGCGTCGCCGCGCTGTTGCTGTTCGCTTTGCCGTGGGCTGGCGACGCGAGCGCACCCCTCGCGACGGGCCTGCTGACGCGGCCGCTCCAGCTCAACGGCGCCGCCATCGAGCGCTTGGAGGCCGGCCGCACGCAGGCGAGGGTCTTCATCGTGGGCAGCTCCGGCACTCCCGTGGTCTGGCTCGCTGACGACGCCAGTGAGCTCGACGCGGGCGGTGAGCAACGGGATCCGGGCTGAGCATGCGGCGCCGAGCCTCGCTAGCGGCGCTCGCCGCAACGCTGGTGCTCGCCGTGAGCGGCGCGGCGGCCGGCAAACCACGGGTGATCGCGCGCCCGACCCTATCGACCGAGCCGCTCGCCGACGCTCCGCCCAGGCGCGAGGCGCTGGTGGAGGTCTCCGTGCTGCATGGCACGCACCAGCCGCGTGAACATGACCCGCGCATCGGCGACATGCCCGAGCTGCGCGAGGGGCCGTTCGCGAAGTATCGCAGCTACCAGCTCTTGTCGCGCAGCGAGCTGCCGCTCTCGCGGGGAGGCCGGCGCCAGCTCAAACTTCCCAACGGGCGCCGGCTCGAAGCTCGACTCGAGGAAGTCTTGCCTGACGGCAGCGCGCGCCTGATCGCGAGCATCAACCGCCCCGGCGCGGAGGACTTTCTGCCGCTGCTCGAGGTCAAGGCCAAGCCGGGCCAGTCGTTCATCGTCGCCGGTCAGAGCTACCAACGCGGCATCTTGGTGCTCGTGTTCAAGGTGCTGCGCTGAGAGCGTTCTCTCACGACACGGGTAAGGTGAGGGTGAAGCTCGTGCCCTCGCCAGCGGCGCTCGTCACCTGAATCGTCCCGCCGTGCGCGTCGAGGATACCGCGCACGATCGATAGTCCGAGGCCGGTGCCGCGCCCGTCCGTCTTGGTCGTAAAAAACGGCTCGAAGATCTGCGGCATGGCTTCGGTCGGGATGCCGGCGCCGGTGTCCGAGACTTCGACGCACAAGCTCGCGCCCGCGTCGACGGTGCTGACGGCAATGCGCAGCACGCCGCCGTGCTCGCTCATGGCATGAGCGGCGTTGGTGAAGAGGTTCACGAACACTTGCGTGAGCTGTCCGGGGATGCCCACGATCGGCGGCAGAGGCTCGCCGATTTCGCGCTGTATTTCGACTCGGCCGCCGGCGAACTCGTGCTCGCAGAACACCAGCGCGCGCTCGATCACCTCGTCGATGAGCACGGGGCCCCGCTCGTCACCGGTGGGGCGAGCGTACGCCACCAGATCGCGGGTGAATTTCAAGATGCGCTCGGCGGCCTCTCCGATGCGGCGCACTCGCTCGGAGTCCTCGCTGAGGCTCGAGCCCGACTCGCGCGCGAGCTTCTTCGTCAGATAGTCCGAATACGCGATGATCGACGTGAGCGGGTTGTTCAGCTCGTGCACCACCCCCGCCACGATTTGCCCGAGCGAGGCCAGCTTCTCGTTTTGAATCACCTGCGCCTGCAGGCGATGGAAATTGCGGACCGACTCTTCGGCGCGCGCGTACGTGCGCAGCCGACCGAGCGCGGCGCCCAGCACCAGCGCGGCGTGCTCGGCGATTTCGCGGCGCAGCGGGCTCAGTGTCTCGCCCGGCAGCTCCCGCGCGACGTGAAACGTCGACCCCGAGGTGCCGCTGCCGTCGTCGAGCTCGAAGACGCGCTCCTCGCCGAAGGTGGGGAAGAGACGCGACGGATCGCGCTCTGGGCCGCGCCGCATGCCGGGGGCGAGCCGGTGCACCATCACCGGCTCTGCGCGGCCGGCCTGCACGATGCAGATGCCGACGGCCGAGCCCGGAAAGAGCATCGCCACGCCGTCGAGGAACAAGCGCCCCAGGTCTTCGCTGGACACGTCGATGGGTAGCGCCGTCGACAAGCGCAGGAGCACGTCGCGCCAAGGCTCCGCGATCGGCGCCTCGGAGCTGCGCCGTGGGCCTGATGGAGCCGGCCGCGTCTCGCGCGGCTCGCCGAGCTCGGCGCTGGCGGGAGTGGGCGTGAGGGGGTCGGGGTTGCGGCTCATGTCACACGTCCTTCGCTCCCGGCTCCGTGCCGCTGGCCTTCTCGAGGTCGAGGATCTTGGCGCCGCCCACGTAGCTCTTCGTCTCGTACTTCGTGATCTTGCCCACCTTGCGCACGATCTCGGCCATGCGCTCCGATTCGCGGATGATCACGGCGGCTGCGCTCGACAGCTGCGGCTCTTGCTCCAGCTTGCGCCGCAGCAGCTCCGCGTAGCCGATCACGCTCGTCAGCGGCTGGTTCAGCTCGTGCGCGGCCGCTCCCGCCAGCTCGGCGACGATCGCCATGCGCTCGCGACCGCGGAGCTCCTCTTGCGCCTGCTCGAGTCGCTCTTGCATGCGTAGCCGCTCGCGGATGTCGGTGAAGATGCCGACGCTGCCGATCGGTCGCCCGTTGTCGAGCACGAGCGACGCCGACAGCGTGACCGGGATTTGCTCGCCGCCCGCGCCGAGCATATCGACGCGGTGATCTTCCAAGCGGCCGTACCCGCTCAGCTCCGGGTCGCGGATGCGACGCATGATGTCGCGGGCGATGCCGGGCGGGTACAGGCGCTCCACGCGCATTTTGCCGACGACCTCGCTCGGCGCGTAGCCGAAGATGCGCGCGGCGGCGCGGTTGAACAGCAGCACCGTGCCGTTCAGGTTGGCGGAGACGATGCCGTCGACCGAGCTGTCGATCACGCGCTCCAAGAACTCCTTGGTTTGCTTGAGCTCGATCGCGGTCTGTCGCTCGAGCGTGACGTCGCGGAAGGTGCACAGCACCGCGTCGTCTTCGTGGAGCACGGAGCTGAAGCTGACGTTGATGGTGATCGGCGCGCCGCCCTTGTCGTTGACGATCAGGTCGACGCCGCGCGGGTAGATGCCGTCGGAGAAGCCGCGCAGCAGCCGGTCACCCCGCTCGCGATCGACGTTGGTGACGAGGTCGGTGATGCGGAGCGCGGTCAGCTCGGTCTCCGTGTAGCCGATGATTTCGCGCGCGCGCGGGTTCGCGAACAAGATCTGACCGCTGCGGTCGATCACGATCATGCCGTCGGCGGCGCTCTCGAAGAAATCGGCGTAGCGTCGGAAGAGCTGCACCCGTCGCTCCGCCTCTTGACGTGCGGTGGTGATTTTCTCGGTCTCGGCCCGCAGAGACTGCAAAATGCGGGCGTTGCGCAGCGCGATAGCCATCGCGTTGGCCACCGTCGTCACCAGCGAAAGGTCATAGGCGTGGAACGCGGCGCGGCCCTTCGAGCGCAGGAACAACACGCCCATCGGGCCGTGGTCGTGCAAAATCGGTAGCAGCGCCAGGGAGTTGAAGCCGGGCGCGGCCTCGCGCTGGCGCACGACCTCGAACAGCGGGTGGCGCGCGGCGTCGCGGATCACGAGCGCGCGCCCGGTGCGGAACACCTCGCGGATCTCGGGGTACTTGCCGAGATCGATCGGCAGATCGCGCAGCTGCTCGTCGTCGCTCGTGGCTAGCACGTATCCCAAGTCCCCCGACTCGGCGAACAACACGATGCTGCAGCGATCCACGTGCGCCACCTGCGCCACGCGCTGCACGACGGTGAACAAGATGTCGCGAATGTCGAGGGTGGAGGCGAGGGTCTGGGTGAGCTCGAGCACCGTCTGCTGGTGCCGCTCACGTTGGCTGATGCGCTCGACGTACTCGCGCACGCGCATTTGCCCGCGGAGCCGGGCGATGAGCTCGGCGGCGCGGAACGGCTTGTGCACGTAGTCGTCGGCCCCGGCGGCGAAAACGCGCTCTATCTCGTCGTCGGACTCGAGCGCCGTGAGCACTACCACTGGAACTTCGGCGAGGCGCGGCGTCTGACGAATCTGCTGGAGCACCGCGTAGCCGTCGGGGGCGGGCATGACCAAGTCGAGCAGGACGACCTGCGGCACGTGATCGGCCAGGTACGCGAGCGCGTCGGCTCCGGACTCGCACGCGACGTTGCGGAGACCGGCGTCCGTCAACGTCTGGCAGAGCACGTGCCGACTGACGGCGTCGTCATCGACGACCAGGATCGTGTCCTCGAATGCCACGAAGCTACGGAGGTTATCACGTACTCGGTGCCACTAGGTTCTCCGCTTTGCGTTCCAGGGGGCTTCTCGCTATAAACGGGCGCGTGAGTCGGGTGCCACCACACGCCTCGGTTTCTGGGGCCGACGAGCTAGAGCAGCTCGAGGAGCTGGGGGACGACGCGATCATCGCCCAGCAGCAGGGCGCCCACGCGCCGCAGCCGCGCGTGCTGGTGAATGAAGACGCGCGCTCGGTGGTGATCGCCGAGACGCTGCCTCCCCGCACGCGCTCGCCCGCCGCGGGCGAGACCAAGCGGCGTGAGCGCACGGAAAAAACGGTGGTGATCCGCGAGCGACGCCAGATCGATGAGCTTCGCCGTGAGATGGCGCGTCGCAAGCCCAAGCCGCCGCCCGAGTCGAAGGGGATGCTGCTGTGGGTGGTTGTGGGCGTCGCCGCTTTCGTGACGGGCGGCATCATAGCGCTGCTGGCCACGCGCGAGGACGAGGCGGCGGCTCCTGTCGTTCCAGCGGCCCTGTCGCTGCAGCCGGAGGCGCCCGCCGCGCCGGCGGAGACGAGCGAGCCGCCCTCTGTCAGCATCGACGAGCTGCCCATCGAGGGCAGCAAGAGCAAGTAGCTACTCGGTGAGCTCGGGCGCGGCCGCGACGACCTGGTAGCCCAGTCGCTCGAGCGGCGCCTGGACGACGCTGCGATCGCCTACGACGACGATCACGAGCTGGCTCGGATCGAGCGCCGCCGCCGTGCGGGCGAGCGTCTCGGGGGTTTCGGCGGCGAGCACGTCCGGATAGCGCGCGTAGTAGTCGGCGGGCAGCGCATGGAGCCACAGCTCGGCGAGCGTGCTGCCGATGCGTCCGGCATACTCGAGGCGCGAGCCGACGGATTGGACCAAATCGGCGCGGGCGCGCGCTATTTCGCTGGGCTCGAGCGGCTTGCCCAGCTTGGGGTCTTTCAGCTTGGCGAGCTCGCTGAGCGCTTCTCTCAGCGCATCCGCGGTGACGTCGGTGCGCACGCTGGTGGAGATGTAAAAGGCTCCCCAGCTGCGGGTGCCGACGCTCTGCGCGCGCGCGCCATAAGTGTAGGCGTGCTCTTCTCGGAGGTTGAGGTTGAGGCGCGAGGTGAAGAGGCCACCGAACAACGTGGTCAGCAGCTCCCGGCTCTCGAAGCCGGGCTCGCTGCGCTTCGGCGCGCGCTGAGCCAAGAACAGCGCCGACTGCACCGCCCCCGGACGATCGACGAGCGTGATTTGCTTCGGTGGCGGCGCGGGCGGCGGCGTGAAGGGCTGCTCGAGCTCGGCCCGGCCCCTTGCGAGCTTCTTGAAGGCGAGCTCTGCGCTCTTTCGAATCGCGGGGAGCTCGACGTCACCGACGACGATCAGCGTGGCATCTCCCGCCAGGTAAGCTCTGCGGTGGAAGTCGACCAAGTCCTTCAATGCGAGCTTCTGCACGTCGACGAGACTGCCGCTCACGGGGCTACCGTGCGGCTTGCCGAGCAGGCTGCGTAGGCCGGCGAGGGAGGCGAGCCGCTCGGGCGCTTGGCGCTCGCTACGCAGGCCGTCCAGCCACTCTCGCTGCACGCGCTCGAAGTCGGCTGCAGCGAAGGCCGGCTCGGTCACCACCTCTCCGAGCAGCTCGATGGCCCTCCCGACGTCGGCGCTGAGCGCCGAAAGGGAGAGCGACGACGTGTCGCGACTCACGTTCTCGTCGAGCACGCTGCCGAGCTGCTCGACCTCTTCCGCGAGCTTGGCGCCGGGGTGGCGGCGCGTCCCTTCCGTCAGCATGCGCGCGGTCAGGGCGGCCAGTCCGCTCTTGCCCGTGGGGCTGGCGGCGCCGCCGTGCCGAAACACGAGCGAAATCGACGTGACGGGTACGGGCTTGCGCACCAAGGCGATGGTCAAGCCGCTCGAAAGTTGGGCTTGCTCGGGCGTCGGGAACTGAAGCTTGCCGGGCGCGCCCGCCGGTGGCCGCTCGTTGCGCCAGGGCTCCGGGTCGGGCGGTAGACTCGCGGCGCTGGATGCCGGCTCGGGCTGCGGTAGAGCTTCGGCCTTCGGTGGAGGGCTCGCGCTGCAGGCGAGGGCGAGCGACAGCGCCAAATAGCTCAGGTACTTCATGGTTTCTTCTCCGCCGAGGCCGATGCAGCGGCGCGGGCTTCGGGGGAATTGGCAATGGCCTTGGGGCGCGGCTGCGTCACTACAGTCACCCGCTTGTCGGCCCTGAGGTGCTCGGCCACGACGCGCTGCACGTCCGCGGCGCTCACGCGCTGGATTTGCGCGACCCATTGGGGGAGGTAGCCCGGGTCGCCCGTGTAGTGCTGGAAGCGCTGCAAGAGGCCAGCGCGACCGGTCTCGCCGCCGGGCCCGTTGAGCAGCTCCAAGCTCTTGAGCGTCGACACCAAGATGCTGCGCTTGGCGCGATCGAGCTCCGCGGAGGTGGGACCCGTTTTCTCGAGGGCCGCGAGCGCCTGCTCGAGCGCTCTCTCGAGCTCGGCGACGCTCTTTCCGGTCGCCGCCGTGGCGCCCACGGTCGCGATTCCCGAAAGCTGATTGGAGTCCTGGCTGGCGCTCACGTCGGAGGCCAGCTTCTTGTCGACGACGAGCCCTTGATAGAGGCGCGTCGCCTTGCCACCCGCTAGGATCGCCATCGCGACATCGATGACGGGGTCGTCGGCGGAGTAAGCGGGCGGAGTGCGGTAGCCGAACGTCACCTCGGCGAGCTCCACCGGCTCTTCGACGACGTAGCGTCCGACCCGCGCCGGCGGCAGCTTGACGTCGGGCGTCGCCTTCTTCGGGCGATCGGGCAGGCTACCGAAGTACTTCTGCACCGAGGCCTTGACCTGAGCGGGATCGAAATCGCCAGCGATGGTGAGCGTCGCGTTGCTCGGCGTGTAGTAGTCGCGGAAGAAGGCCTTCACGTCGTCGAGGGTGGCCGCCGACAGATCCGCCATCGAGCCGATCACGGCGCCGTTGTACGGGTGTCCGGGGGGAAACAGCGCCTCTAACAGCGCGAGGTAGCTGGGGCCGTAGGGGGCGTTGTCGAAGCTTTGGCGACGCTCGTTCTTCACGACGTCGCGCTGCACGTCGAGCAGCCCTTGGTCGAGCACGTCGAGCAAGAATCCCATGCGATCGCTCTCGATCCACAAGACCAGATCGAGCTGCTCGCGCGGCACCGTCTCGAAGTAGTTGGTGCGGTCGTAGCTGGTCGTGCCGTTGACGTTCGTGGCGCCGACGCTCTCGAGCAGCACGTCGAACTCGCGCCCGACGTGGCGCGAGCCCGAAAACATCAGGTGCTCGAACAGATGCGCAAAACCCGAGCGCCCCGGTGGCTCGTTTCGCGGTCCGACGTGGTACCAGATGTTGACGGCCACGAGCGGCAGCGCCGGGTCGCGATGCAAGATGACGCCGAGCCCGTTCGGCAACGTCAGCTTCTCGAACGCGATCTCGGGGGCCTGGAGCGCCGGTCCGACGGGCATGACGGCGGTCGTCTTCGCGAGCGGCTGCGGCGGGGGCGCGGCGGGGCTCGCTTGCGCGCTTTCGGCTGGCGCGGCCTTCATTGGCGCTTTCGTCTCCGCTGCCAGTGGCAGCGTGAAGAGACCGAGCGCGGCCAGGAGCTGGGCTTGTCGCATGGCGCCTCGTTCGTACGTGAGTTCGCCGCCGAGCGCGAGCAGTTCCGCCGCCGCTCTGGCGGTGGTACGAGTAGGCGCACATGTCGCAACACGGCTCGGGCTACGGTGGCTACGGCGGTCCTCCCGGAGGTGCGCCCCCTGGCTATCCGCCTGGCGGTGGCGGCCCACCCGGAGGTGCGCCTCCTCCTGGCTATCCGCCTGGCGGCGGAGGGCCAGGCTACCCGCCCGGTGGCGGCGCCCCGCCTGGTTATCCGCCGGGTGGTGGCGGCGCCCCTGGTTATCCGCCGGGTGGTGGCGGCGCCCCTGGTTATCCGCCGGGTGGTGGCGGCGCGCCGCCTGGTTATCCGCCGGGTGGTGGCGGCGCCCCTGGCTACCCGCCACCAGGCGGCTATCCGCCCGGCTACGGCGCGCAAGCTGCGGGCTATCCGCCGCCCGCTGGCTATCCGGGCGCCCCGGCGCCGAAGAAGTCGAACGCCCTGCTGTGGGTTGGCATCGGCTGCGGCGGCTTGTTCCTGTTATCGGCGATCGGCGGCGCAGTGGCCTGGTACTGGTACTTCACGATGCGCGCGGCTCAAGACGCCATTGCCGCCGCGAGCGCCTTTTCGACGCCGCTCGCGCCGCCCGGCACGCCCGCCGCGTCTCCGACGGATGCCTCGGGCGCGCCGACGGGCGGCGCGTGCGCCAAGGCCGTCGCGTGCTGCCGCAAGATCATTCAGAAGAGCAACGCGGGGGCTCAAGCGGAAGCGGCGTGCCTCGGGCTCAATCAGCTCGCCGAATCCGATTGCCAAGCGCCGCTCAACGGTTACCAGCAATCCGCGAAGCTGCTCGGCACTAGCTGCGACTGAGCGCGAGCGCCGCGCTGACGATTTCGGCCTCCGAGAGCAGGACGAGCTCCGCCGCTTCTCCGAGCGGGATGAAGCAGTCGGCGCTCGTCAAGCGCGCCGTTTTTACCTCCGGCGCGCGCTCGACGAGCCCTGCGAGTAAGGCTTCGCTCACGTTGCCGCTGCCGCGCGCTTCGTCGACCACCAGCACCCGGCCCGCTGCGCGCGCTTCGTGAACGATGTCCTCCCACGGCAGAGGAACGAGCCAGCGCAGGTCGAGCACCGAGGCGCGCACGCCAGCCGCCGCCAGCGCCAAGCGCGCGTTCAGGCTCAGCGCGACACCGTTGCCGTAGGTCACGAGCGTGAGCGCGGCAGCGGGCTCGGCGTACAGCCGGGCGCGCGCGTAAGCAGCGCCGCCGCTGGGCGCCCGCGCCAGCCACAAGCCGTCGCCTTCTTGGCGCAGTCCACGTCGGTGATACAGAGCGATCGGCTCCACCGAAACGACGACTTGCCCGTGCAAACGCCCGAGGGCGTGCGCGGTGCGGTAGAGCGCGATGGCGTCGTCGGCGCGAGCCGGAACGCACAGCGCGATGCCGGGAACGTCGCGCAAGACAGCGAGCGAGTTGTCGTTGTGAAAGTGCCCGCCGAAGCCTTTTTGGTAGCCCAGCCCCGCGATGCGCAAGAGCATTGGGTTCTCGAGCTGGCCGTTCGAGAAGAAGCTGAACGTCGCCGCCTCACCGCGCAGCTGATCTTCGGCGTTGTGGAGGTAGGCTAGGTACTGAATCTCGGGGAGGGGATAGAGCCCCAGCGTGGCGGCCCCGAGCGCGAGCCCCAAGATGGTCTGTTCGTCGAGCAAGGTGTTGAAAACGCGCGCGTGGCCGAAGTGTTCGAACAGTCCCTTCGTCACTCCATAGACTCCGCCCTTCTTGGCGACGTCTTCACCGAACAGCAGCGCGCCCCGATCGCGGCTCAAGATTTCGCGCAGCGCGAGGCCGATGCCCTGCGCGAGCGTCATCGCGTCATCGCCCGCGGGTGCGCCGGCTTTCGCGGCAAAGCCGCTCGGGATCGGGCGGCTGATGCTGGCCGCGACTTGAGCCCGCGTGGTCAGGCGCGGCCGAGAGACCGCGCGCGCCGCTTCGGCCTGGACCCGGGACGCGGCCTGCTGCTCGAGCGCGAGCACCTCCTCGGCACTCAAGAGCCCTTTCTCCACGAAAGACCGCGCCGCGAGCCACAGCGGGTCGAGCTCGACCGCCGCTTCCAGCTCTCGGCGTGAGCGGTAGGTGGCGTCCACGTCGCTGCCCGCGTGACCGAGCAAGCGCACCGTGCGCAAGTGCAGCACGGCCGGTCGCCGAGCTTGGCGGCAGTACGCAACCGCCCCCTGCGCGGTCAGGTAGGTGGCTTCGAGGTCCGCACCCTCGGCCGCGAAGTAGCGTACGTGAGGTAGCGCGCGCAGTCGCGTCTCCACCCAACCCGGCGGCGAGCGCACGCTCACGCCGAGGCCGTTGTCCTCGCACACGAAGAGCAGCGGCAGCGGCTGGCTCTGATGCGCGACCCAACCCGCGGCGTTGAGCGCGCCGAGCGCGGTGCTGTGGTTGAGGCTGGCGTCACCGAAGCTACACAGGACCACGCTGTCTGCCGGCTCGGTCGCGAGCCCCTGACGCGCCTTCCACGATAGCGCGTAAGCGAGGCCCACCGCGCGCGGCAGGTGAGATGCGATCGTGCTCGTCTGGGGGATGATGCCGAGCGGCTTGCCGCCTAGCAGCTTGTGCCGCCCGCTGCTCACCGGCTCTTCGCTCGACGCGACGAGCGAGAGCGCGATGTCCCGCACACTGTCTACGCTCGGAACCTGCCGCGCTCGTTCCAGCTGCAGCGCGGCGCTGCGGTAATGAACGAGCGCGGGGTCGCTCGGCCTGGTCAGGCGTCCCAGCACGACATTCGACTCATGGCCCGCGCTGCTGATCGTGTAGTGGCCCGCGCCACGCACGCGCAGCTCCAGCGCGGCGATGTCGAGATGGCGAGACAGCGCCATCGACTCCAGCAGCTCGCGAGCGAGCGCAGGATCGAGCGACGTGCGCGCGTCGCGCTGCGCAGCGAGAGCGCCGACCTGACTGCGGAATCGCGAAACGAGCTGCGTCAGTCGCTCGATGGACATGCGTCTTTACGTTCTTACTCGTTGGCGCTAGTGGACTCCAGGCGGAAAAATCCGCGCCCGACCCGGATTTTTCGAGGCGGGAGTGGGAGGTCGTGGCCCAGCCTCGGGAGTTGGGTTACTTCGAGTGCTTCGTCCCGATCATGCGCCTCGCTATCGTTGCCGCGTCTTCGTACGAAGAGAACGGCCAAGTCGCCCCGATACCCAACGCCGAGCTCGACGTCGAGCTCTTCGGCCGGCGGCTCGCCGAGCCCGACGCTGGGTTCACGGTGCACGCGTTCGACGCGGAGCGCGGCCTGCCGGAGGGCATCGAAGAGCTGTCGCGCGGCGTGGGCAGGGCGCGCTCGTTGGTGTTCTATTTTTGGGGCTACGCTCTCTTGTCTCGAGAGCGCGGTCCGGCGCTGTTGCTCGATGGCCCCAAGCTCGCGCCCTTCACGTTGGCGCGGCTGCGCCGCCTGCTTTCGGAGGTGGCGGACGAGGCGCTCGTCGTGATCGACGCCACGCTCGCCGCGGGCTCCGCGGGTAGCCCGCTCGAAGTGGTTCGCGCGATGGGCGGCGCCCTCGGTGGCCGCTCTTCGCGCGTTTCGAGCCTGATCTCGGTGCGTCCTCCTCAAGCGCGAGTGCGACCTGGTCCGCCGCCGTTCACGGGCCTCGTGCAGATGATCCTCGACACGCAGACGGGCAGCGCGACGGCGCTGACACCGGAGACTTTGTTTCGCGCCATGCAGGCCGAGGACGTCATGTTCGCCGACATCCCCGCCGCGGGCTGCTTCCTGGCGAAAGACGACTTCGTGGTCGTGCCCGGCGTCGAGCCGTCGAGCATCGTCTCGGTGCGCGCTTCGGCTGCAGACCGCTACGACGACGACAGCGAGGAGGTCACGGCGCAGCGAACGATCGCGCCGCCGCCACCCCCGCCGCCACCCCCGCCGCCTCCTCTGCCGCCGCCGGGCAGCGCTGAGTCGGGCGAGCTCCTGGTTCCTCCTCCTCCCGCGGCGCGCCTGTCGCCTTCCGTTGCGCCGCCACCCCCGCTGCCCCTGCCGTCGGTTCTTCCCCCGCCGCCGACCTCGGTCGCGCCGCCGCCCCCGCCGCTACCGCGAACGCCACCATCGGTTCCGCCCCCGCCGCCGACCTCGGTCGCGCCGCCGCCGCGCAAGCCGCTGTCGGTTCCGCCTCCGCCGCCAGGTCGGTCGCCGCTTTCCGCGCCGCCACCCCCTCCGGCTCTAGGCTCGCCTCCGCCTCCGCCTCCGCCTCCG
>JAEYWK010000179.1 GCA_023431345.1 Pseudomonadota bacterium | reverse complement strand
CCGCGCCACAAACCTGGGCCTACCAACAAACGGGCCCAACGACCCCTCACGGACCGTCGGGCACGGGCACGGGCACGTTTACGGGCACGCGCGAGCAATCCCAATTCAGGGACACTCCCTAGCCCTGCCTGGTGGCTCTGTTCGGGGGCTAGCTCGTGAGCATCGTTGCCCCAGCAAACCGTCTGTCGGTCTAGCAGCTCCCCGCCTTCCCGGTGGTCTCGTGCGTCGGCTCGTTCAGCGCGGGGCGGAGCGGCTGCGCTCGGTGGATAGGTAGAGGGGCGCCTGGAAGTATTGCGTCGCCAGATCGAGGAAGCGGAACGGCTCGCCGCGCTCGTCGGCGAGCGGCCGCGTGATGAGCTCGGACAGGCTGAGCCCGATGCCCACGAACACGTGCTGGCTCTTCACGTCGGCCTTCGCGTAGCGCGGGAAGCCGCGCGTGTAGAAGCCGCCGAGCAGCTCGAGGTAGCGCAGCGGCGTGCGCTCCATGCCGGGAATTCCCGCCAATTTCAGCACACCGAAGAACTTTTGTCCTTCGTAGTCGATCATCGGCCGGAACGAGCTGCCCCCGGACGGGTAGTAAAACAGCCGGTAGTCGAACAGCGACGCGAAGCGCGGCGAGGCGTGGCGCAGGAACGAAAGCGCGACGCCCAGCTCGTTCATGATCACGTCTTCGTAGGCGTAGCCGTGATCGACCGAGAACCCATCGAAGAGCTCGATGTATTGATAGAGCAGCGTACCGAACAGCGCGGGGTACAGCGAGCTGACCGGCTTGCCTCCGTGCACCATCGACAAGCGCCAGTACAACAGCTCCGCCGTCATGTACGCGCCATAAGCGTGACCGAGCTTGTCGAGCCCCCCGCTCCCGGTGCGCATCGAGAACCAGCCCTCGGAGTTGAAGCGAAATGAGGCGCTGCCCCATTTCCAGTCTTTGAAGCCGGTGTACGTGATCAGCGCCAACAGGCCGAGCGAATCCAGCGGCAGGTCGCGCGCGCCCTCCAGCACCCCTACCTGCTGCGTTTCCGGCAGCTTTCTCGGCTCTGCGCGCGCTTCAGCGCTGAGCACGACAGCGCCGCTGATGAGCGCCGCCCCGAGGGCGCCGCATCGGGCGCGCATCAAAACGTCCACCGGGCGCTCACGCCGCGCTCCTCGAGCCGCGCGGTGCGCTCGAAGTCGACCACCTGCGATCGAAAGCGGCGCACGCCGTAATCGAGCGACAGCTGCAAGTCGGCGCGGGGCGCGAGGCCGAGCGACGCGCCATAGCGCAACAAGCTACCGGTCACGGTCGTGTCGTTCGTCACTTGGGCCCGGTGACGGTCCAGCCCATTTTGCGACGTATAAGCGGCGTAGCTGAGCTCGGCCCCGGCGCGCAACGCTCCCCAGGCCAGCCGCGCTTCGAAGTGGCCCGCCCCGCCCCAACCGTAGAAATACCCTTGGCGGTGCAGCACGTGCTTGCTGCGTTCATCGGGGTGGGCAGCCGTCCAGTCGTAGAAGGCCGCCGCCGATAGCCCCGCGAAGCTCGGCTGCGCGCGCGCGGCGAGCGCCAGATTCCCCCAGGCGCTTGCGACCTTCAGCTCCGCCGCCAGCCCGGGCAGCTGCAAAGCGCCGTACTGCTCGCGGCGCCGCGGCACGTGGTACTTCACGTTTGGCTTCGGCTGCGCGACGGCGGCCTCGACGGCTGCGTAGCGATTGGCCGACGAATAGAGGTACTCGAAGCCGACGCTCGTGCCGAGCGTCGTAGCGACGCCCGTCAGCTGCGCGTCGCTCCGCGTATAGCGCTGGGCGTGATAGCCGGCCACGAAGGTGTCGGCGCGAGCCCGCAGGCCGGCGCCGTGCCGCGAGGCCTCCGTCCCCAGCGAGAGGTCCGAGATCTCGCCCGACCAAAATGCACGCCCGAAGCTGCGCGGCTTTCCGTAGCCGTCGAGCGTGACTAAGCGCGCGCGCACATCGAAATCGAGGCGCGAATAATCGGTGAGCGCGGGCGTGGCGACCCAGCGCACGCCGTAGCTGGCCGCGAACTCGTGCCAAATCTCCGAAGAAAACCCCAAGCTATCGCGCGAACGCACCCGCGGCGCCGCGCGACCGTCGAGCTTGCGGTCGACCATCACCCCCGTGCCGAGCAGCCAGCGCGCCACGTCGGCGCCCAGCGAGTCGCGGTGCCCCGTATCCAGGTAGAGGCCGAGCTTGTAAAAAAACTCGCCGATGGGCAGGCCCGCGCCCGGCGTCACGATCACGTCGTTGACGCTGACCTTTTCTTTGAACTCAATCGCAAACTCCCAGATGAACGAGGTCACGAACGAGTAGCCGAACGCGCCCAGCATGGACTGGTGATTGGCGCGCGCGAAGACGTGCGACAGGCCACCCGTCGCCGGGTGACCGAGGAAATTGACGCCGAGGTTGTTGTTGTCGACGACCCAGGCGGAGCCGTCGAAGCGCTGCTTCAGCGCCGGGCTATCCCAATCGACGATGTTGCGATTCAGCAGCAGGAAATAGCCGCCGGTGCCCAGCGCCAGCCCGCCGCCCATCTGCCACCAGCTGCGTAGGTGGTGCGGCGCGCGCGCCGCTTCGTCGGCGGGCGTCCACTCATCCCCGGCTTCGAGGGGCTGCGCCGTGGCCGCAGCGCTGATCGACAGCGCTCCCAGCACGAGCGCCGCTGCCATGCGACGTTTCGCCATCGAGCTCGACTACTTCGCCCCGAGCCCCGTGCCGAGCGGCGCCCTGCTGCACCAGCCGTAGCAGCACTCGTTCAGGCCTTGTCCCTTCTTCTCGGCCGTCGCCTGCAGATCGAGCGCGGCGGCCTTGGGCGGCGTGAACGCCACGCCCGGTGGCGGCACGACCGCGACCGCGCAGCCTTCGTTCGGCGCCGCGGCCGCCTCGGACACGCCCGCCTCCGCGGAGCTGACGCACAGCTTTTCTCGCATCGCGTTGGGCTGGGAGCAGGCCCCGGCGTCGACTTGATCGGGATCGCCGACGACGAGCTTGCTGCACCACGAGTAGCAGCAGGCGTGGCCGGGGGGCACGCGCTTGCGCGTCCATTCGGTGCGAGCCTGGTCGAAGCGGGCCCAGCTCGACGTCGGCTGAAACACGTTGCCCTTCACGCCCACGTTGCCGGGGCAGGTCTGGTACGGCTCCGGCGCCGGCTTGGCCGACGAGAACGGCAAGAGGTCGTCGCAGAAGTACTCGCGGACCTCGTCCGCGCGGCACGCCGGCGGCGGCCCCGAGAGGTCCTCACCCGCCGTCTCGGCTTCCTTGGCCTGACTGCTCGAGCAGGCGGAAATGAGCCACGAAGCGCAAAGCCCCACCGAGAGCGCGGCCAGCTGCCGTCCTGACGCGATACGCGACAATCCCATGGAAGGTTCGCTACTTTGCCCTAAGACTGGCGTCAAATCTGGCACAGTAGGCGCGGCTTGATCTCCTTCCGAGACATCAAGAAGTCCTTCGGCGACCGGCGCGTGCTCGACGGTGTCAGCTTCGACGTCGGGGCCGGCGAGGTCTTCTTCTTGATCGGCGCCTCGGGCGTCGGCAAGAGCGTGCTGATCAAGCAGCTCATCGGCCTGCTCCGCCCCGACTCGGGAGAGATTTGGCTCGACGGCGAAGAGGTCAGCCGCTTCGACGAAGCGCAGATGTACCGCGTGCGCAAGAAGTGCGCGATGGTATTTCAGCACTCCACCCTGTTCGACTCGATGAGCTGCGTCGACAACGTCGCGCTGCCGCTGCGCAAGCACCGCGGCCTCGACGAGAGCGCCGCCAAGCGCGAAGCGCTGTCTTTGCTCGACCAGGTGCAGATGCGAAAGTTCGCCGAGCGCTTCCCGAACGAGCTGGGAGACGGCATGAAGAAGCGCGTCGCCATCGCGCGCGCCCTGGGCTTTCAGCCGAGCTACGTGCTGTTCGACGAGCCCACGACCAGCCTCGATCCAGTGAGCGCGCGCCGCGTGGACCGCTTGATCCGTGATCTCTCCGAGCGACTCAAGGTGACGAGCATCGTCGTTTCCCACGATTTGCCGTCGATTTTCGGCATCGCAGACCGCATCGTGATGCTGTACAAGGGAAAAGTGAGGCTATTGGGCACGCCGTCCGACTTCCGCAGCAGCGACGATCCAGTCGTCGAGCAGTTCATCAACGGCCGCGCCGAGGGGCCGATCGAGTGAGCCAGCGCTCGATCGAGGTCAAAGTCGGCGCGCTGATCTTGGTCGCGCTCGGCCTGTTGGGAGCGTTCGTGGTCGTGATGGGCGGCTTGAGCTTCGAGCCGACGCTCACCGTCTACGTCACTTTCCAGAATCCGGGCGGGCTGCAGGCGGGCGCGCCCGTGCGCATCTCGGGCGTCAAGGTGGGCCGCGTCAGTGAGCTCGAGTTCCGCGGCGGCCAGATCGACCCGACGACCAAAGAGCCCGAGCCGCCCATCCGCGCCGTGGCTCGCATCGAGCGCCGCTACCAGAGCGCGATTCACGACAACTCGCGCTGGTTCGTGACCAGCCAAGGCGTGCTCGGCGAGATGTTCCTCGCCATCGAGCCAGGGTCGCACGATCGCCCGGCATTGCCCGACGGCGCCACCGTGCCTGGCATCAGCCCGCCGCGGCTCGACCTGCTGCTGAGCGAGAGCTACGAGCTCTTGCACAAGGCGTACGTGGGCGTCGCCAACAACGAGCAGAAGATCTCGGAGACGTTCGACGGCCTGCACCGCACCCTGCGCGCGAGCGGCAATTTCTTCGAAAAAAACAGCGATAAGCTCGATCGCATCGTCGACAACGTCGACAAGCTGTCGGTCGAGGCGGGCGACACCTTGAAGGTCGCCCGCGAGCGCTACGTCGACGGCCCCCAGGTCACACGCATTTTCAACGACGTCGAGCGCAGCACCAAGGTCATGGCCGATAACCTGCCCCCGATCGTCGAAGACGGTCGCAAGGTGCTGTCGGACACGAAGAAGATCACGGCCAAGCTGGCGACCGACGAACAGCTCTCGCGCCTCGACGGCATGACGCGCGATCTCGCCGACGCGAGCAGCCGCGCCAAGGGGCTCGCGGCCGACGCCGAGGGCATGATGAAGCACGTCAAATCCGGCAAGGGCACGGTCGGCGCGCTGATGATGGACGAGGCGGTGTACGACGACCTCCAAGAGCTGATCCGCGACCTGAAGCACAACCCGTGGAAGTTCTTCTGGAAGGAATGAGCGAGCGCTGAAGCTAGCCCGGCGCGCCGCCGTCGGGCGGGCTGCCCGCCTCGCCGCTGGTGCCCGCGCTGCCGCTCGTGCCGCCGGTTCCACCGCCGCCGGTTCCACCGCCGCCGGTTCCACCGCCGCTCGTTCCGCTGCTGCCCGCGGCTCCGTTACCTGCGTTGCCGCCAGCGCCCGAACCGCCGCGACCGGCCGTGCCGCCGCCCGTCGTTCCGGCGCTGCCACCCGCTTCGCCTGGCTCGCCTCCCGCCGTCTCGGAGCCTTCCCCGGCCATGGCCGCCGCGGCCGCCGTCCCGGCAGCGCCGCCACCCGCAGTGCCGCCCGCTGCCACCGGCGGGCCATCGACATTGGAGATCAGCGGAGTCGGATCATCGCTGCAAACGCGCACCGTCGAGTCGACGGGCGCGACGCAAATCAGCCCCGCCGCGCAGTCGTTGTCGCGAAAGCAAGTAGCCCCGGAGCCGCCGGCGCTTTGGGGCCCTCCGCAGGCGACGAGGCACAGCGCCGCGCCGAATGCGCGCGTCAGCGAGCGCTGTCCCGACCGTCTCGCTCGCGTCACTCGTTTTTCAGACGATCTCGCTCGCGTCACTCGCTTTTCAGACGATCTCGCTCGCGTCACTCGCTCTCCAGAGTCATGATGAGGTCGCCTTCGTCGACGCTGGCACCCTCGCTCCTCGCGACGCTGGCGACGCGCCCGGCTGCCGGCGCCTCGATGGGCATTTCCATCTTCATCGACTCGAGGATCGCTACCTGCTGATCGAGCACGACCGAGTCGCCCGGCTTGACCAAAATCTTCCACACCGTCCCTGTGATGTGCGCGCGCACTTCCGTAGCCATGACCCACCACTTTAGAGCGACCTACGCCGCGGTGGGGAAACGAGAAGGGCATCCCCCGCTCGAAGGCGTGTGGCTAAATGGCTCCATTATCGCACTATGTGGGCGCCAAGCCCCTCCCACTCAACATCGCGCGGACGGAAACGTTACCCAAGGACGTCGCCAGGCCCTGGTCCAAAGCTGACAGGACTGGAAACCTCCATTACATTCACCATTCCCGCGCGCGACCAGCGTTAGCTTGACGAGATCACTTGCGGGTTGGTATTCGCCTCTCGCGGGACGCCCCTCCCCAGGAACAGTCATCGAATGGCCGAACAGAAAGAAAGCTCGGTTCTCTTCTCTCTCAAGGAGCTGATGAACCTTGAGGAAGATCGCATCAAGCAAGAAGAGGCCGACAAGGATCGTCGCGCCCGCCAAGAGGCCGAAGCGAAGGCTGCCGCTGAGCGCGCCGCCCGCGAGGCTGAGGAACGCCGCATCCGCGAGGAGGAGGAAGTTCGACGGCTCGAAGAGCTTCGCCGCAAGGAAGAAGCCGCCCGCTTGGAAGCGATCCGCCACGCCGAGATCGAGAAGGCCAAGGCAGAGGCAGAGCACAAGTCGCGCATGGAGGCGCTGACCGCACAGCAAGCGCACGAGCAGCAGCTGGCTGCCCTCCGCAGCGACAAGGGCAAGAAGCGCCTGCAGATGATCGTCGGCATCGCGATCGCGGTGCTGATCATCGCCGTCGTCGGCGGCGGCTTGGCTTTCAAGAGCGCCGCGGAGCAGGCCGAGCGCGAAAAGGCTGCCGCAGCCGCGCGCATCGCGGACGCCGAAGCCGAAGCCAAGCGCCTCAAAGACACCTTCGAGGCCGCGCAGAAGCGCGAAGAAGAGCTCAAGTCGTCGCTGGCGAGCGCCAAAGACGAAGCGACACGCGCCAAGCTCGAGGCCGAGCTCAGCAAGGCCACCGAGCAGAAGAAGCAAGCCGGCGCGGCGATCCGTACGGGCGGCGGCGGCGCGGCCAAGCCCTCCGGCGGCGCAGCCAAGCCCTGCAACTGCCCGCCCGGTGATCCGCTCTGCTCCTGCCTATAACCTGGGCAGCCTTTCAAGTGTCGGTGTGGGGGGCCCGGTGGTGGCCTTCCCTGCTCCGGCCGTGCTAATGCCGGCCGCATGCGTGACCGCCTAGCATTTGCGCTCGACTACCCCACTCTGGCTGAAGCGGAAGCGGGAGCATCGCGCGTCGCTGGCGTCGTCGGCGTGCTGAAAGTCGGGCTCGAGCTGTTCGTTGCCGAAGGGGCGGCGGCGGTCCGCCTCGGACGGCAGCTGGGAAACAAGGTCTTCCTCGACCTCAAGCTGCACGACATCCCCGAGACGGTCGAGCGCGCCGTCGCCACCGCAGGTCAACTCGGCGCGAGCCTGCTCACGCTGCACGCCGCAGGCGGGCCGCGCATGCTGGAAGCAGCCGCGCGGCGCGCCGAACGCGAAGGCGCAGGCTTGAAGCTGTTGGCGGTCACGGTGCTCACCTCGCTCGACGCGGCGGATCTGCGAGCTACCGGCGTCACCGCGTCGCCCGCCGAGCACGTGCTGCTGCTCGGCAAGCTAGCGCGCGCGTCTGGCATTCACGGCTTGGTGTGCTCGACCTCGGAGGTGGCCGCGCTGCGCGGCGCGCTCGGGCCGGAGCCCATCCTGGTCACGCCCGGAATCCGTCCGTCCGGCTCGGCCGTCGGTGACCAAAAGCGCGTCGGTACCCCCGCCTCGGCGCTGAGAGACGGCTCGAGCTTGTTGGTGGTGGGTCGCCCCATCCGCGACGCGGCGGATCCGGTCGCCGCCGCCCGCAGCATCCTCGAAGAAATGAGCGGAGCCGGTGCGACGTCGGCCTGACTTCGGGCGGCGTCCGCCGCGCGAACGCCCCCTCCTGCCGGAGGTGCCCGGGCGCCTGGTGGCCGGGCTGCAGCCGGTGCGCGAGGCGATCCTGGCTCATGGCCAGGCAGTCGCGCGCGTCAGCATCGAGCACGGTGACAACCCGCGCCTCGAGGCGGTCGCCCGCTTCGCGACGGATCACGGCATCGCCGAGGTCACCCGGGAGCCGCGCGCGCTTCTCGATGCACTTACAGAAGGGACGGTGCACCAGGGCGTGGTGGCCTGGGCGCCCGAGCTCGAGCTGCGCGACTTCGCGGACCTGCTCGCCGACCCGGCGCTCTTGGGCATCGTGCTCGACGGCATCTCCGATCCGCAGAACTTCGGCGCCGTGGTGCGCAGCGCCGTCGGCATCGCGAGCGCGGCCGTCATCTGGGGCGAGCACGCCTCCGCGCCGCTCAGCTTGTCGACGTTCCGCGCGTCGGCAGGCGCGGTCGAGCACGCGCGCTTGTGCCGTGTGCCTTCGCTGACGGCCGCCCTCACGGACGCCGCGGCTACCGGCGTCCAGGTCGTCGGTCTGGATCCGCAGGCCGAGGTCGCGCTCCGCGATCTCGACCTCGGCGAGCGCACGCTGCTCGTGCTCGGCTCCGAGGGGGAAGGCATGAGCCGCTCCGTTCGCCGCTCGCTCACGGCCACCGCCCGCCTCGCGCAAACAGGGCGAATTGGCTCGTTGAACGCCTCCGTGGCCGCGGCCATCGCGCTGTATGAAGCATCGAATCAACGAATAAAATCGCGCAGTTAATGCGACGCTCCTCAAGCAACTTCTCAAGTCGTTACGCTTACTGAACGGTTGAGCGGGGCCGCGCGGCTCCCCATTCCATTCAGTGGAACGGCGCTCCTCCAGAAGGTGCCGCCGTAATCCCGAGCAGTTTGGATCGGTTGCGCGTCGACGCTCGCGCAGCATGCGAGACAACCGATCTTCGGATCATCCAGCACATGAGGGTTGCTCGCCGAGCGCCCGGCGCGCGACTGCCAGGCGAAGCGCCGAGCGCCCGGCGCGCGACTTACAGGCGCAGCGCGCGCTCGAACGCCGCGAGCGCCCGCTCGATGTCGCTCTCGCTCGTGGCGTCGCCCAGGCTCACCCGCACCGCGCGCCGCGCGCGCTCGACTCCGAGCATGGAGCTTATCACCTTGGAGGGTTCCGTCGTGCCCGCGCTGCAGGCGCTGCCGCTCGAGACCGCCACGCCCATGAGGTCGAGGGCGGCGACCAGCTCGTCGCCGGCCTGGCTCGCGAAGCCGACGTTACTCACGTGGCCGAGCCGCGGGACCTCGGCGCCGTGCACGACCGCGCCGAGTCGCACGAGCCCGAGCTCCAGCCGCTCACGAAGCTCGGCCAAGCGCGCGCGCGCCTCCAGCTGAGAGGTCGCCCACTCCACCGCCACCTGGAAGCCGGCAGCGGCCACCGCGTCGACCGTGCCGGGCCGCCGGCCTCGCTCTTGGCTGCCCCCGAGCAGCAGCGCCTGGGGCGCGCGCTCCGGCCGGTGCACCAAAGCGCCGATACCCTTCGGTCCTCGGATCTTGTGCGCCGCGATCGCCAGCGTGTCGGCGCTGGACCAGGCGTCGGCCGGGAGCTTGCCCAGGGCCTGTACGGCGTCGACGTGCAGGCGAGCGCCGCGAGCCCGAACCACCTCCGCGATCGCGCTCAGCGCCTGGATCACGCCCGTCTCGTGGTTGGCGGGCGCGACGGCCACCACCGCCCCCGGCGCGAGGTCGGCCAGCGCCGCCTCGACGGCGCTCGGCTCGAGCCGACCGCTCGACGGAACCGGCAACCAGCGCACGGGCCGGCCCTTGGCCTCGAGCGCCTCCGCCACGCGCGTCACCGAGGGGTGCTCGAGCGCGCTCGTCACGAGCGCCGGCGCTTGGTGAAGCGCCAGGTTGTTCGCCTCCGTCCCGCCGGACGTGAAGATCACGTCGCGCGCGCTCGCTCCGGTCGCGGCGGCGATGGCTTCGCGCGCCGTCTCGACGACGTCGCGCGCCGCGCGGCCGCTGCCGTGAACGCTGGCGGGGTTACCCCACGCGCGCGCCGCCACGTCGGCCATCACCTCGATCACCCGCGGCAAGGGCGGGGTCGTGGCGTTCCAATCGAGGTAAACGGAGCTCGTCACAGCGGTCGCGACGGCGGCTCGCTGGCGGGGCCAGCGCGCTCGGGGATCACGAAGTAAAAGGCCGCGCCGTTGAAGCGCACGCCGACGATCTCTTCGTTGGCGGGTGACGCAACCCGCACGTCGCCGCCGTGACCGCGCGCGACGCCGCGCACGATCGCGAGCCCCACGCCCGTGCCACCGAACGAGCGCGTCGGCGAGCCGTCTACCTGGTAAAATGGCTCGAACAACTTGCCGAGCTTCTCTGCCGGCACGCCCGGCCCCGTGTCGGCGATGCAGACCTCGAAATGGCCCGTGGGGAGACGCCGCGCGCGCACGCCTACGGTGCCGCCTTCGGGCGTGAACTTGGTGGCGTTGTCGAACATCTGATCGAAGGCACGCCCGATGCGCTCGACGTCGCCGCTGCCGAGCAAAGTGCCGCGCTTCGGTAAGTCGGTGACCAGGTGGATGCGCCCGTCGTCGAAGGCGGGTTGCCGCGACGCCTTTTGTACCAGGTCCGCCAGGTCGTATTCGCGCTGCGCGAAGCGCATGCGGCCGGTCTCGAGCGCGGTCACGTCGAGCAAGCTGTCGATCAGCCGCCGCAAGCGGTGAACGCAATCACTCATGGCACGCAAGCTCTTGAGCTGCGGCGTGGTCAAGTCACCCAGCTCACCGTCGATGAGCAGCTTCAAATAGCCGACGATGGGCGTCATCGGCGTCGCCAGCTCGTGCGAGATGTTGCGGTAAAATTCCTTCTTGTTCGCGTCGGCCTCGAGCAGCCGCTGATTCATGCTCGAGAGCTCGGCGACCTTGGCCTCGAGGTGGCTCACGATGCGCTGGCTCTGCGCGCGCAGGCGCTGGCCGGTGGCGTCCGGGTTGGTCGTCTCGCGCCATCCGTCGAGGTAGCCGCGCAGCTTGTCCGCGAACGAGCGGGCGTCGATTGGCTTTTGCAAGAAGCCGTCGCAGCCCACCGCCAAGCTCGTGTCGCGATCGCCTTCGGCCGTGATCGCCACGATCGGCATGCCGCGGAGCTGCGGCTCCGAGCGCAGGCGCAAGGTGACCTCATAGCCATCTAGACCGGGGATCGAGATGTCGACCAGCACGAGGTCCGGCCGCTCTTGCAGGGCTTTGCGGACGCCTTCGAGCCCATCGGCGGCCTCGACCACCTCGAAACCAGCCGAGCTCAGCAGCTTGCGGACCAAGAGCCTGTTGGCCGGATCGTCCTCGATGTGGAGGATTTTCACCATGCTTACCGTCACTATGGCGCCCGCGAGGCGTCACCCGCAAGCTTTGGCTCTTTCGGCGCTTGAAATCAGACGGGCTCCGTAATTACGTAGGCGCCCTCGATGTCCCCGCTGTCTCGTTCGTGGTCGCGTTTCTCGGTTCCGGGCCTCTCGCTCGCGCTGTCGCTCGCTCTCGGCGGCTGTGCCTCGCTGACCGAGCCCGGCGCCGGCGCCCCCCCACCGGCTGCCGACGAGCCTGCCGAGCCCGCCGCTGCCGCCGCGCCCCAGCCCGCACCGACCGCCGCCGCGCCGGCAGCGCCGGAGCCGAAGGTCGGCGCCAGCCACGTGCTGATTCAATACAAGGGCTCGATGCGCGCCGCTCCCACCATCACGCGCAGCAAAGAAGAAGCCAGGAAGCTCGCCGCTGAGGTCGCGCAGAAGGCCAAGAAGGGCCAAGACATCGCGGCTCTGGCCAAGCAGTACTCCGACGAGCCCGGCGCCAAAGATCGCGGAGGCAGCTTGGGCACCTTCACGCGCGGGACGATGGTCAAGCCGTTCGCCGACGCGGCTTTCGCCCTCAAGCCTGGCGACGTCAGTGACGTGGTAGAGACGGACTTCGGTTTCCACGTGATCAAGCGCACCGAGTAGCCGCTTTCGGCGTGCACCCCGGCCCGCCCAGCATCGGAGTTCAGGATTTGTCCGAAGCACAAGCCGCCCGCCGCCGTATCGTGATCGCCGAAGACGATCCGGCCATCGCCGCGATGCTCGAAAAGGTGCTGGCGCCTCTGTACGACGTCGTGACCGCCCACGACGGCAAGGCGGCGCTCGCCCTCGCCTTGCAGCAGCCGCGCCCGTCGCTGCTCATCCTCGACGTGATGATGCCGGGCCTCGACGGTCACGGCGTCGCCGCTGAGCTGAAGAAAAGCCCGGAGCTCAAATCGGTGCCGATCATCTTCCTGACTGCGAAGAGCAGCGCCACCGACGTGATCAAGGGCATCCAAAGCGGCGCGCGCCACTACATCACCAAGCCCTTCAAGATCGACGACGTGCTCGCCAAGGTCAAAAAGGCGCTCGGCGGCTGAAGATGAACCACCAGCTGCTCGCCGCAGCTCCGCTCGAGGGCTCGTGAACATGCGTGTACCGTTGCCGCTGAAGCTCGCTTATCCGCTGAGCTTCCTGTCCGGGCTCCTCTACTGGGTCGCGTTCCCGGGCGTCGACCTGTGGCCGCTGTCGTTCGTCGCCTTGGTGCCGCTGCTGCTCGCCTTGCAAGGCCAGCGGCCGAAGCACGGCTTTTGGCTGGGGTGGACGGCCGGCTTCGGCATGACCATCACCGGCTTTTATTGGCTCAGCTACACGCTGCAGGTCTTCAGCGGCTTCCCGCTGCCGCTCTGCTGGCTGTTCCAGAGCATCTTGTGCGCCTACCAGGCGGGCCGCATCGGCATGTTCGGCTGGCTCGCGACGCGCGGCGCCCTGCGTGGCTGGAGCCGAGGCCTCACGCTGTGCTTGGCGTTCGCGGCCAGTGAGCAGGCATTCCCGCTGCTGTTCAAATGGTTCTATGGCGCGACCGTGCACCAGGTGCCGCCGCTGCTGCAGCTGGCGGAGCTCGGAGGCCCGATCGCGGTGTCGCTCGTCCTGCTCGCCGCCAACTACGCGCTGAGTGAGCTCATCTTGGCGCGCTGGGAGCGGCGCCCCCTGCACAAGCCGGCCCTCGCCGGCTTCGCCGTCCCGGTCGTGGCCGCCATTTACGGCTTCATCCGCATGCCGATGGTCGACGCCGCGGCGGAAGCCTCCGAGAAGGTGGAGGTCGGCCTGGTGCAGGCCAACATGAGCCTCACGGGCAAGCGCAAGAACAAGCGCGAAGGCCTCGAGCGGCACCTGCGGCTCACCCGCGAGCTCACCGAGCAAAAGGAGCCGCTCGATTTGGTGGTGTGGAGCGAGACCTCGGTGATGTCAGCCGTCCCAGAAGACGACGCTGAGCGCCAGCTGCGCCGCCAGTTCACGCGCAGCCTCGGGGTTCCGGCGCTCTTCGGCAGCGTGCTGGTGCGGCCCGTCCAAGACGCGCGCGAGTACGTGCTGTTCAATTCGGCGCTGCTCACCGACAAAACAGGCTCGGTCGTCGGCCGCTTCGACAAGCAAATCTTGCTCGCCTTCGGCGAATACCTGCCGTTCGGCGACACCTTTCCAGTGCTCTACGAGTGGTCGCCGCACACCGGCCGCTTCCAGGCGGGCACCTCGTTCAAGCCGCTCTCGCTGGGCGATCATCAAATCGCCACCGTGATTTGCTACGAAGATCTGCTGCCTTCGTTCGTGAATCGAGTGATGAGCGAGGGCGACCCCGAGCTGCTCGCGAACCTGACCAACGACGCCTGGTTCGGTGACTCGTCGGAGCCCTGGCAGCACCTGGCCCTCGCCAAATTCCGCGCCGTCGAGCACCGCAAGTTCTTCGTTCGCTCGACGAACAGCGGCGTCAGCGCGTTCATGGACCCGGTGGGTCGCGTGATCTCGAACACGCAAACCTTCGAGGAGGCCGCCCAGCGCGCCACGCTGCGCTGGATGAAGGGGAAGACCCCGTACACTCTGTGGGGTGATGCCCCATGGTGGCTGGCGACGGTGGCCAGCGTCGTGCTCGCGTTCCGACGCCGCCAAGGTTTCGTGCCGAAGACGGCCGGCCCCCCGCCGGGGAGCTCCGGCAGCGAGCCCGCAGCGCCGTCGACAGACGTGCCCGCGTCGTCGACGGACGTGCCCGCAGCTCCGTCGACGGATGCGTCTGCGGCGCCGCCGACGGATACGCCTGCAGCGCCGTCAACGAATGCGCCTGAAGCTACGGCGGCCCCCGCCTCGCCACCCGACGCCTCAGGCTCGGCGGCGCTACCGCCCGAGCCGTCGCCAGCGGAGGAGCCTGCGCCGGCCACAGGGCCAACGACTCACGCCGATTCGGCCACCCGACCTGCATTTCCTGGGTTCCCCAAACCCGGCGAAACTAAGCCGTAATTTCATCTATTCCAGGTTTGTGGCGAGGGCGACTGGGGGGCATGCGAATAACGTGCAAAGCTCACCGTCGATCCGGGTAACCTTCCTTCCCCGCCCACCCAGCTTCGCGTCACAAGCGACCAAGCGAGGTGCTGGCGACCCAACTTTTCGGGAGCTCTGACAATGCAGACCAAGTCTTCTTATCGCTGGCTGAAGTGGGCCCTCGTGGGCAGTGTGGTGGCAACTTTCGCGACCGCCTGCGTCGTCACCGAAGGTGATCCGGACGACTTCGGCGAGGGTGGCGACGGCAACACCCCCACGGCGGGCACCAAGTCCGATGGTGGCGAGGAGCCCACGGCCGGCACCAAGTCGACGGGTGGCGGCGGCAGCGGCGGGCAAGGCACGGCGGGCAGCACCGCGGCGGGCGGCGAGGGCGGCGAGCCCAGCACGTACCAGGCCGGTCTCTGCGTCGGCACCGGTGACGAGCCCATGCCGACGATGCTGCCCGCCTGTACGAAGAGCGACAGCGACGACGCCTGCGGCACTTGCGTGAAGGCCAAGTGCTGCGCGGAGTGGCAAGAGTGTTACGGCGACACCCCCGCCACTGCCTGCGGTTGGGGCCTGAAATACGAGGATCCGGGCCAGTACGACTGCGTGCGCGGCTGCTTCCTCGATGAGATCGAGACCGAGCTCGACCCCGACGTCGCGCTCGAGACTTGCAGCAGCATGTGCACCAACCAGTGCGAAGATGTCGACAACGGCTTGCCGCTGCTCGCCACCTCGACGCTCGTGGATTGCAGCTACACGGAGTGCGCTGACGAGTGCTTCCCGCTGCCTGAATGATTCAAGGGCCACGTCCGGCCTAGAAAAAAGCGCGCTCGAGGGCTGGTCTCTCGGGCGCGCGCGCTTTTGTGGGTTTCGGCTGATTTTCGTGCGCTCCGGCTGCGCCGCCCAATCGCAGGGGCAGCGGCAAAAACCTGCGGCCAGCGCGGGCGCGGCTACCTCCCGTGTGTTAGCGTCTGCCCCAATCATGATGGTCGTCGGCTGCGCTGGTTTCGCTGTTCCAGCCACGCGATATTTCAAAGAGTACCTATTCGTCGAGGTTCAAGAGACGCACATGGCCGTGCCGGGCCCCGGCACCGTCCGTCGCTGGCGTCGTGAGGCCCCCAAGGGCTTCGAGTTCGCGCTCCTCGGTCCTCGCCAGATCGCCCAAGAGGGCTTTCGTGAAGGCAAGGTGATCGAGACCGCGCTGAAGACGCTCGGTGAGGTCGCCAAGGAGCTCGAGTCGAAGGCGGCCGTGTTCGTCGCCCCGCCTGATTTTACGAGCAGCCGCGCGAATCGCAGCGCCCTGCGCGACTTTCTGAAGAGCGTGCGCAAGCAGTTCGAGATCGTCGTCTTCGAGCCCGGCCCCGCCTGGAAGCCGGACGACGCCGATGATCTGGCCGAAGAAACCGACACCCTCGCGTCGCGTGATCCGCTCCACCAGGGTCTATCGGCGCGTAAGAGCGCCTACTACCGCCTGCCCGGCCCCGCCGGTCACAAGTCGCGCTACGAAGACCCGGCCATCGAGAAGCTCGCCGACATCGCCGCCGGCGGCAAATCCCAAGACGCCACCTACGTCTTCACCAACGTCGACATGTTCGCCGACGCCAAGCGCTTCAAGAAGGCGATGGGCGTCCCCTAAAGCGCCGCCATCGCCCAGCCGCGAGCAGCCGTCCGGCCACCGCTCAGCCCACCGCCTGCGCCCCCCTCACGCAGCGCCGCGCGCGCCATCACAGCGTGGCGCCCCCACAACCGCCAAACCTGTACGCACCTCACGGAGCGACGCACGCGACGTCACAGCGTGGCGCCCCCCACAGTCGCCAACCGACGACAACCGTCGTAGCCCTCCCTGCTTTTTCTGGCTAGCGAGCAGCGGACAGTCTGTACGCACCTCACGGAGCGACGCACGCGACGTCACAGCGTGGCGCCCCCAAAGTCGCCAACCGACGACAAGCGTCGTAGCCCTCCCCTCACGCCTTCTCCCTCCCTGTTCTTCTGGCTAGCGGGAGTCCACGGCCTGTACGCACCTCACGGAGCGACGCACGCGACGTCACAGCGTGGCGCCCCCCCAGTCGCCAAACCTGTACGCACCTCACGGAGCGACGCACGCGACGTCACAGCATGGCGCCCCCACAAACGCCAACCGACGACCAGCGTCGTAGCCCTCCCCGTCACGCCTTCTCCCTCCCTGTTCTTCTGGCTCTCGCCACACGCAGCGGCGAGCCCGCGAGACCGTGACGTTTCCCGCCGCAGGCGCCAGCGCGCTCGCGCTCTTCCACCCTTGCACCCTTCCTGTTCACTCTCTCCCATCGTACATAGCTAGACTTATATATCCATTAGCCTTCGGCGGGCTCCGGTAGGCCGAGGATGGAGCGCCCCAGCGCGACCCCCAGCGCACGCGCCGCGTCGCGCACCGCGCGGCTACGCGACGCCGCGTCGGCGCTCGGCGTCGCCCCTGCCGCGTACGGCGCCGTACGGCTCATGTCCCCCGTGTCGAAGCTCGGCTCGGCGTCGGCGCTGAGCCGCACCTGCGCGCGCCCAACGACGGTGATCTCCGAGCCGCGCGCGAGCGGCGTCGTATCGTTACCCGTGGAGCGAACGCCGATGCTGCGCTCATCGACGCGCAGCACCTCGACGACGACGCGCGGGTAGCCGTCGCCGAGCGCCTTCGCGGCGCCGAGCTCGCTCCGCGCGCCCGCGAGCACGCTCGGCACCGCCTCGAAGCTCGCCGTCGAATAGCGCGCCGCCACGACGTCGTAGCGCGCCTGCGCACCGCCGTAAGCCGGTTGATACCCGCACCCCACCACCGCCAGCACCAACCCCACGACCCACGCCCGCGCCCGCCCTGGCCCTCCGCCGCCTGCCCCGCGCGAAGACCCCACCATCGCACGGGCGCCAGCGCGCTCACCCCACCCCTTCCCCTCTTCCACCCTTCCTGTGAACCATCTCGCCCCGCCCACTGCCTCCCAGCGCTCTGCCATCTCGCTCCACCTTGCCCGCCCGCGCGCCACGAAAGCACCGCGCTCGGCGCGAGCCTCGGCCCGTGCCCCAGAGCCGGAACCAGACCGGCCGACAGGCACGCGAGTTTCCCCCAGGGGCGTTGCTTCGAATTCTCGAAGCACAACCCGCACTTGGGGGGCAAGTTTCACGGGAAACAACAGCCTATCCACATCCGACCAGCCGTTCAGCAGGGCCCGGTGTCCCGGCCCCTAACCCACGATGAAATTCACAATCTTTCCGGGCACGTAGATGAACTTCTTCAGCGCCTTGTCCTGCACGAACTTGGCGACGTTTTCGTCCTTGAGCGACTCCGCCTTCGCGACGTCCTCGCTCGCGTCCTTCGCCAGCTTCACGCGGCCGCGCGCCTTCCCGTTCACCTGCACGCCGATCTCGATGACGTCGTCGACGCACAGCGCGGGGTCGAAGCTGGGCCACGGCGTTTGCGAGATGAGCTCGCTGTGCCCGAGCTTCTGCCACAGCTCCTCGCTCAGGTGCGGAGCGAACGGCGCCAGCACCTGAAGCATCTTCTCGAGCGCTGCGCGCGGCGCGCTCTCCAGGCTCGCCAAGCGATTCGTGAGGATCATGAGCGTGCTCACGGCCGTGTTGAAGCGCATCGTCTCGATGTCTTCGCCCACTTTCTTGATGGTGCGATGCAGGAGCTTGCGCGTCTCGTCGTCACCTTCGCCTTCGACGAGCGGCTTCTGCGCAACCGCGTCGACGCGATCGAGGAAGCGTCGCGTGCCCTGGATGCCCGCCGTTTGCCACGGCTTGGTCTGCTCGAGCGGGCCCATGAACATCTCGTAGACGCGCAGACTGTCGGCGCCGAACTCGGCCACCACGTGGTCCGGATTGACCACGTTCCCGCGGGATTTTGCCATCTTTTCGACGGAGGTGTGCAGCTTCACGCCGTGCTCGGGGTGGTGCGGAACCTGGCCTCGGAAGGCCACGTCGGCGGGCGTGACGTATTTCGCGAGCACCTTCTCGCCGGCGGCCGTGCGCAGCTCGCCCTCGGCGTCCGCCTGCACGCTCGGGTCGTCACCGTCGAGCGCGCGCAGCAGCGCGTCGTCTTGGCCCACGACCGCGTACCAGCGGTAGGCGTTGCCCAAGATCATGCCTTGGTGCACCAGCTTCTGAAAGGGCTCGGGGTGCTTCACGACACCGACGTCGAACAGCAGCTTGTGCCAGAAGCGCGCGTAGAGCAGGTGCAGCACCGCGTGCTCGTTGCCGCCCACGTACAGATCGACCGGCATCCAATCGTCGTAGGCCTTCGCCGAAAACGGCTCTTGCTCGTTGTGCGGATCGAGGTAGCGCAGGTAGTACCAGCACGAGCCCGCCCACTGGGGCATGGTGTTGGTCTCGCGGGCGAACCACTTTCCATCCTTTTGGAAGAATCGCCAATCGAGCGCCTTCACCAGCGCGCCGGCGGGGTCACCGGGTCGGTAGTCTTCGAGGTCCGGCAGGCGCAGCGGCAGCTCACTGTCCGGCACCGCCATCGGCTTCGAGTAGTCGATGGTGTGCGGCGCGCCTTGCCGCGGATCGCCCTCCGTCGAGACCGGAAAGTAGATCGGGATCGGCTCGCCCCAGTAGCGCTGTCGCGAGAACACCCAGTCGCGCAGCTTGTAGTTCACCTTGCGCTCGCCGAGCTTCTGCTGCTCGAGGAACTGCAAGATGTTCTGCTTCATCTCCTTGGTGGGCTGGCCGTCGAAGCGCCCGGAGCGCACCGCGATGCCGTCGCCGGTGAACGGCGCCGTGAGCGCCTCGTGCAACTGCCCATCGGGGCTCACCACCTCGATGATCGGTAGCGCGTAGTGCTGCGCGAACTCGAAGTCGCGCTCGTCGTGGGCGGGCACGGCCATGATCGCGCCCGTGCCGTAGGCGCCGAGCACGTAGTCCGCCGTGTAGATGGGGATCTGGGTTTGGGCCAGCGGATTGACCGCATAAGCTCCCGTAAAAACACCACTTTTCTGCTTATTCAGCGCGGTGCGCTCGAGGTCGCTTTTACGCGCGGCCGCCGCCACGTAGGCGCTCACTTCGGCGCGCTTTTCGTCGCTGGCGAGCGACAGCGTGAGCGGGTGATCGGGCGCGATCACCATGTACGTCGCCCCGAACAGCGTATCCGGCCGCGTGGTGAAGACTCGGATCTTGGCGTCCTTGCCCACCACCGCGAAGTCAACCTCGGCGCCTTCGCTCTTACCCACCCAGTCGCGTTGCTTCTGCTTCGTCTCGGGCCAGTCGAGCGGCTCCAGCTCCTCGGCTAGGCGATCCGCGTAGGCCGTGATGCGCAGCTGCCACTGGCGGAGCGGCTGGCGCACCACGGGGTGATTGCCGCGCTCGCTGCGGCCGTCGATCACCTCTTCGTTGGCGAGCACGGTGCCGAGGGCGGGGCACCAATTGACGGGGATTTCCGCTTGAAATGCCAGTCCGCGCTCGAACAGCTTCAGGAAGATCCACTGCGTCCAGCGCACGTACTTGGGGTCCGTCGTGTCGACCTCGCGCGACCAATCGTACGAAAACCCCAAGCTCTTGAGCTGCCGGCGGAACGTCTTGATGTTCTCGCCAGTCGTCTTCGCCGGGTGCTGCCCGGTGTTGATCGCGTGCTGCTCCGCCGGGAGCCCGAAGGCATCCCACCCCATGGGGTGAAGGACGTCGAAGCCGCGCGCCCGCTTGTAACGCGCCACGATGTCGGTCGCCGTGTAGCCCTCCGGATGGCCCACGTGCAGGCCCGAGCCCGACGGGTAGGGAAACATGTCGAGCACGTAGAACTTCGGCTTGCCCGGGTGGCGCTCGGACTTGAACGCCTGGCGCTCCTCCCAGATGCCCTGCCATTTGGGTTCAATCGTGCGATGGTCGTAAGCCATAGGGACCGCGATATAGCACCAAGGCGACAGCGTCGGGCAGCGCCGCCCGCCCAGCCCTCCCTCCCCTGTTGCTTCTGTTGCTTCGAGCGCTCGAGGCGAACGGTCAGCGGTCCGGGCAGGCGGTCAGCTCAGCTTCGCGCGCTTCGTCACGAGCCGCGCGCGGCGCCGCGCCACCGCTTAGTCGGCTTCGCCCGTGCCCAGCTCGAGCACCGCCAAGGCGCGCCCTGGGTCTTTCACGAAATGCTCGTACAGCTTGGCCAGCTCGAGGCGCAGCGTGGCGTCGTCCACATCGCGCGCCAGCCGCTCGAAATCTTCGAGCGCTCGCGCTCGATCACCGCGGGCCTTGTGGACGTCACCACGCACCTTGAGCGCGGCCGTGACGCCGAGCTCCAGCGCTCGGTCCGCGGCGCGCTCGGCGACGGCCAGGGCGCCCGCGCGCTTCATCGTGCGGGCGAAACCGACCAGATCTTCTCCGTGCAGTAGGTCGAACGGCTCCCCGTACAAGCCGACCAGGGCCGCCATGCTGACGACGTCCCAAGCGTTGTGGTCGACGACCTGCCGCAGCGACTCTTCGTCGCCGGTTCGCAGAAAATGCGCGTAACGTGCCGGCACGTCGCCGCCATCGACGTCCTCACCGCGCTCGAAGCCGAGCACGGCGCTCTCGAGCGTCTTGAGCCGGCAAGCGCCGAGCCGCTTGCGGTGGAGGCGCCGCCCGATGTGGAGCAGGTCGAGGTGCGGCAAATCACCGGGCATTTTGCGGCGATTCATGACGTAGCGGCCCTTCAGCAGCGGCCAATCGAAGGCCTTGCCGTTGTAAGAGACGAGCAGCTCGGTTTGGGCCAGCCGCTCGCTGAGCACGTCGAGCATCGCCGGCTCGTCGGCGGGGCTGCGCAGCAGCAGCTGCTCGATGTGGAGGCGCCGCTCGCCGTCGAACCAGGCCATGCCGAGCAAGAACGCGATCGCCCCCGCGCCGCCGAGCCCCGTCGTCTCGGTGTCGAAGAACAGGGCGCGCCTCACCTCGCAGCGCGCCAGGTTCGGATCCAGCGCCAAGAGCGCCAAGAGCTCGCTGCGGCTCTCGTGCGCGGCGTCGACCGGAATGCGGCCCACGTGGTGAGAGGGCGGCAGGATGCTGTGTCGCCTGTAGATGGGCCCGCCCGTGGTCTCTTCGCGCACGAACGGCAGCAGCGTCTCGGTCGGGTCCGCGGGGCGCGGGGGCGGCGCCGCGGACGCCGGCCGCTCGAGTATTTCCGCCATTTTCGCGCGCAGCTGGTCGATGATGCTCAGCGGCTCCGGCGCCGCGCTCGCCCCCTGCGGCGCGTCGCTCTCGCCGAGCGCCGGCTCCACGCGGGGCAGCGGCACGTTGACGGGCGGCGTCGATGGCGTCGGTAGGAAGCCGAGCTTGCGCTTGAAGTCCAAGCCTACGGCCCTCCCCTCGGCACCTTGAGCACCGCGAGCGATCCCGTCGCCGACGCGACCACCAAGCGGCGCCGCGGCGCGTCCCACACCGGCCGCAGCGGCGCGCTGCCGACCGCCACCGGTAGCGACCGGCCGTCGGCGAAAGCGAGGCGCACCTCGCCGCTCGCTTCGGCGATCGCGTAAAACCCATCACCTTCCACCGGCGCCGACAGGCAATCGCTCTCGAGTGACAACGGCAAGGCGCCGCCGCCCAGCGCGCGCGCCTGCCCGTCTTCGCAAGCCAAAACCGCATTTTCGGCGGCGAGCGACAGCTTTGCGGTGCGCGCGAAGGGGCCCGGCAACGGCGCGCGCTCGTAACCATAACCCTTCAGGGTTGCGAAGGTGTCTTCGAGCACGACCTGGGTGCGTCCGTTCGGCAGCGCCAGCGGCGCCGAGCGAGCGCCGCGCGCGGCGAGCCGCAGCGTCAGCGCGCCGCCCGTCGTCATCCCGTAGAGGTGATTGTCGACGCCGACGAAGTAGAGCGTGCCCTTCGGCGAGAGCGACAGCTCGCTCTTGGGCGCCGACGGCAGCGTCGCGACCCAGCGCAGGTGCGAATCGGCCTCGAGCGCGTAGAGTCGCCCCTCGCTGGTGGCGATGAAGACGCGCCGGCTCTTCGGCTCCTCAACCGGCGGCGCCACCACCCGCCCCTTCACGGTGTAGCTCCAGCGGTAGATGCCTTCGGGAGAGAGCGCGTGCACGTAGCCGTCACCGGAGCCGACGTACACGGCGCCGTCGGGACCGACGCCGGGGCGCGCGAAGAGCGTCGACGACGTCGAGAACCGAAACTCGAGCCGAGGCGCCCACGGCCCCTCCGCGCGCGCGCTGACCGCGAAGCTGCTCACGAAGAGCACGGCGCGCAGCAGGAACCGGAACGGATGACCAGTCACGCCCGCGAGGGTGAGACAAAGCCCGCCCATCGGCAAGCCCTTCTATAAGCGCGGACCTTTCACGCGCTCACGGCGCTCGCTCGGGCCGAGGCTGCTAGGTTCAGCGCATGGCGCTGCGTGTTTTCGGCCTCACGGGGGGCATCGGCTCCGGCAAGAGCACCGCGGCCGCGCTCTTGCGGGGGCACGGCGTCCCGATCGTGGACGCCGACGAGTTGGCGCGCGAGGCCGTCGCCAAGGGCACGCCTGGCCTCGCGCAGGTCGTCGACGCGTTCGGCGCGGAGGTGCTGGGCCCGGACGGGGCGCTCGATCGTGCGCAGCTCGCGGCGCTGGTTTTCCGCGACCCCGATGCCCGCCAGCGCCTGAACGCCATCACCCACCCCATCGTGCGGCGTCTGTCGCAGGAGCGCTTCGCAGAGCTCGAGCGCCAGGGCCACGAGCTGGCCGGCTACGACGTACCGCTGTTGTTCGAGGTCGGCCTCGACGCCGTGCTCGCGCCGGTCGTGGTGGTGGCGGCGAGCGAGGCCACGCAGCTCGCGCGCATCGCCGCCCGCGGGGGTATCACGGCCGACGACGCTGCGGCGCGCATCCGCGCGCAGCTGCCGCTGGCCGAGAAGCGACGCCGCGCCGACTACGTGCTCGACAACGACGGCAGCCGCGAACAGCTCGCGACGCAGGTGGCGGCGCTGGTGGCCGAGCTGCGCAACAAGGACTGACGACGGCGTGTCGCGGCGTTGGGCGCCCCGCCTCTAGCGCCGCGCGCTGCGCATTTTCGCGGCTTTCAACGTATTTTCCAGCAAGCACGCGATCGTCATCGGGCCAACGCCGCCCGGCACCTTCGTGATGAAGCCGGCGACGGGCTCCGCCGCGGCAAAGTCGACGTCACCGCACAGCTTGCCAGCGGCGTTGCGGTTCATGCCGACATCGATCACGGCCGCGCCCGGCTTGACGTAGTCGCCCTTGATCACCGCTTCCCGGCCGACGGCGGCGACCAGCACATCCGCCTGGCGGCACACCTCCCGCAAGTCAGCGGTCTTCGAGTGCGCGATCGTTACCGTGGCGTGCTGGGCGAGCAGCAGCGCCGCGACGGGTTTGCCCACCAAGTTGCTGCGGCCGACGACGACGGCGTTCTGACCCGCGAGCTTGACGCCCGCTTCTTTCAGCAAGCGCATGCAGCCGGCGGGCGTGCACGAAACCAGGCCCTCCGCACCCGCCCACAGCGCGCCCACGTTGACGGGGTGCAGACCGTCGACGTCCTTCGCGGGCGAGATGGTCTCGATCACCTTGGTCTGGCTGATCTGCTTCGGCACCGGGAACTGCACGAGGATGCCGTCGACCGTGTCGTCGGCGTTGAGCTTCTCGACGAGCGCCAGCACTTCGGCCTCGCTGGTCGAGCCGGGCAAGCGATAGACCTTGCCCGCCATGCCCACCTCGGCGGCGGCTTTTTCCTTGCTGCCGACGTAGACGGCCGAAGCCTGGTCGTCTCCGACCAGCACCACGTGCAGGCCTGGCGCGCGACCGTGCTCGGCCAGAAACGCCGCCACCCCCGCCTTCACCTCGTCGCGAACCTTCTGTGAGACCGCTTTGCCGTCGATGATTTGCGCCATCGGGGGCGGCTCTAGCTCGATCAGGGCGGACTGACAACCGCCGTCAGGACCGTCGTCACCCCCGCCTTGATCCGGGCCTCGACGCGCGCTGTCACGGGACCGCGCAGCTCGATGGCCGTCGCACCGATGGCGCTCGTCGCCGGCACGTTGCCGAAGAAGATGAGCCCGCTGTCGTCGGTAGCGGCCCCCTCCGTGGAGTCCCACGTTCCGGCGCCGCGGTAGGCCGTGAGCTCCGCGGTCAGCGAAGCCTTGACGCCGCTCACGCTGCGGTCGCGAGAGTCGACGACGCGCACCACCAGCTGCGCGCGACCGTCGGAGCGATCCGTGGCGGCGAGGGCGAGCGCGAAGATGCCGTCGATGTCCGCTGCGCGCACGACGCCGATGGCCAGCTCATCGTTCTTGACGGCGCGAGTGTCGACGGGCGTGAGCGTGGGTAAGAGCCCCGCCCCTGCCTCCGGCTCCACCAAGAACCAGTTCGTGGAGGCTTTCACGATATTCTGGAGGCTGAAGGTGGCGCCATCGTAGGTGCCCCGGACGCGCGCGCCCGAGACGCCGGTCGCCGAGACGTTGGCCGCACCTTCGAACAGGCTGCCCGTGGTGAAGTCGTCCCCGGTGTAAGCCAGCAGCTCTCCGGTCCAGTCGGTGGTCTGGTCACCGGAGGACCCGTCGCCGCCTTCGCCGCCGCCCTTGCCCACGCCACCACCCGCGGGCGGCAGACCCCGGCAGTCGCTGACGCTCCGATCGCAGTCCGGAGCCGCGGGGGGATGCTCGATCCGATCGCCGCAGGCGAGCAAGAGCGGCAAAATGAGCAGCGGAGCCAGGCGGCGCATGACTGGATCCTAAGTCAGCGCCGCAGGCGTGGCCACTTCCCGGGCGAAGCCGGGCGTCAGGTCACGGCGGGAGCGATGCGCGTGCGAGCGCTGAGCCGGGTATGCAGGTAGCCGGCGACGCCGATCAAAATGACGCCGATGAGCTGCGAGGTGCTCAAGCCGAGCAGCGCCCCGCGGTCATCATCGCGGAAGTACTCGATGATGAAGCGGGCGAGCGCGTAAAGCGCGGTAAACGCCAGGAAAATCTGGCCATCGTAGCGCTTTCGACCGTGCAGGTAGAGCGTCAAGAACAGCGCGATGGCGAGCGCGGCGAACGACTCGTAGAGCTGCGTCGGATGCACCGGCAAGGAAGCTTCGCTCGGCTGCATCAGCAGCTTGTCCTTCCACTGGGCGTCGCTAGCGGGGCTGTGCGGTGGAAACGACAGCGCCCAGCTCGAATCCCACCGCTTGCCGAAGCAGCAGCCAGCCAGGGTGCAGCCCATGCGGCCGAACGTCAGCCCTATCGGCACCACCATGCCGGCCATGTCGGCGCCCTTCCAGAACGGGAAACGGTCCGCCTTGAGCAGGAACCAAGCGGCCGCCGACGCGCCGATGAAGCCGCCGTAGTAAGCGAAACCGCCGCCGTAAAACTTCGCCCACGCCAAGCAGTCGGCTTGCTTGGGTCGACACACGCCTTGCACGGCGTTCCACACGCCGTCGTACGTCGTGAGGCACTCGTTGCGCGTCACATGCCAGTCGACCTTCGAGGGATCGGTGCACAGGTGCACGTAATCCCAGAAATAACCGTCGGCAAACACGTGCAGCAGGCGGCCGCCCGCGACTCCCGCGAGCAGCATGGCCAAGCCGAGGTCGACGATCACGTCTGGATCTTGGCCGACGCGCTTGGCCCAGATGCAGCCCAAGATCGTCGCGAACAAGAAGCCGATCAGCAGCAGCACGAAGTAGCTCGGCGCCGGGACGGTGTAGTCGCCCCCGAACGCAGAAAAGTCGAGCGTGAACAGGCGGCTCTGCATGGGCCGAACTTTCGAGCTTTATGCGTCTGGCTTCAAGGGCGGAGTCGCGTCGGGGACCGGTAGCTTGCTGAGCTCGGCCGACGGCAGCGCCTCGGGCGTGGGGCTGCGGGTGCCTTCGGCCGGCGCCCTCGGTGGCAAGGACGCCGAAGCGCCGCGACGCGAGGTGAACATATCGACGGCCATCAGGCCCACTCCCACGCAGATCGCGATGTCGGCCACGTTGAAGGTCGGCCAGTGGTCGGTGATCGACCAGCCCTTGACGGCCTTGGCGATGAAGCGGTTCATCGACTCGATCCAGGCCGCTTGATAGTCGATGAAGTCGATCACGTTGGAGCGCACGATGCGGTCGGACAGGTTCCCGAGCGCGCCGCCGAGCACCAGCGGGAGGCCCCATTTGAGGGCTTTTTGCTGGGGGGTGAGCCGGCCGTACAGATTGATGATGAAGGCGATCGCCAGCAGGCTGACCAGCAAGAAGAACGGCCGTCGCACATACTCGCTGTGCTTTTGGAACAAGCCCCAGGCCCCGCCCGGGTTGTAGGCGAGCGTGAACGCGAGGTGATCTTTGATGAGCTCGATCGACGGCTCGAAGGGGTTGCGGCGCGAGAGGGTGATCTCCGCCCAGGCCTTGGTCGTCACGTCAGCGATCAGAGAGATGGCGGCCAGCACGCCGAAGAAGAGGAAGGTGGGTCGCTCGCCGTGCGCCTCCTCCGGCGTCGGCGTCGGCGTCGGCGCGGGCGGCACGTCGAGGCTGCCCGGACCGGCAGCGGCGGCAGGGCCGGCAGCGGTCGCGAGCGGGCCCGGAGCCGCTTCAGGCAGCGGGGCCGGAGCCGCTTCAGGCAGCGGAGCTTCCACCTGGGGCGCCGTGGGTTCAGGGAGAGGCCCAGGCTGCTCGGGCGTGCCGTCTTGCGGATCGGTCATACGGGAAACCAGGTCGCCGTCTACGACACCTCGCGAAAAAGGGCCAGTCGGTTGCGGGTGCACCGCGCCGCAACCGGCAGTAGAAGGCGCCTTTTCCGCTCCAATTTCAGTCGGTTGGCCGGATTGCCTACTACCGCACATTTGTTTAGTCTTCGCGCATGCCTCAGCCGCCCTGGTCCAACCCTTCCGGCGTCCGCGCGGTCGTCGACCAATGGCAAGCTAGCGGGTTCGTGAAGCGCTGCTTCGCGGCCGAGCGAAGCCTTCCGCCGCGAGACCCCGAGCACGCGGGTATGCCCGAGAGCCTGCCGGCATCGCTCCGAAACGCGCTCGCTCGCCGCGGAGTGGCATCGCTCTACTCCCACCAAGTGCAAGCCATCGAAGCGGCGCACGCGGGTCGCCATGTCGTGATCGCGACCCCCACCGCGAGCGGCAAGAGCCTGTGCTTCCACCTGCCCGTGCTCTCGGCGCTCGCCGCGGATCCGACCGCCACCGCGCTCTTCGTGTATCCGACGAAGGCCCTCTCGCGCGATCAAGAGCACAGCTTGCGCGAGCTCATGATCGCGGCGGAGCTCGGCAGCGGGGCGATGGTCTTCGACGGTGACACGCCGGGCGACGCGCGGCGCGCGGTGCGTGAGCGCTGCCGGGTGGTGCTCACCAACCCCGACATGCTCCACGCCGGCATTCTGCCGAACCACGCGCGCTGGGCGACGCTGTTTCAAGGGCTCCGCTACGTGGTGCTCGACGAGCTCCACACTTACCGCGGCGTGTTCGGCTCGCACATGGCGCACGTGCTCGGCCGCCTCCAGCGCGTGGCTGCGTTTCATGGCTCTCGCCCCACGTTCATCGCCGCCACCGCCACCATCGGTAACCCGCGTGAGCACGCGGCGCGCTTGATGGGTGCCGTACCGGAAGCGCTGGAGCTGGTCGATCGCTCGGGCGCGCCGCAGGCCAGCCGCGAGGCGTACATTTACAACCCGCCGATCGTGAACGAGGAGCTGCAGGTCCGCGCCAGCACCATCAAGCAAGCCGTGAATTTGGCGGCAGATCTGGTGCGCGCCAAGGTACCGACGATCGTGTTCGGCCCGTCTCGCAACTCGGTCGAGGTGATGCTGAAGTACCTGCGGGCCAAGGTGGGCGACGTGGCGGGCGCGGACGCGGTGATGGCTTACCGCGGCGGCTACTTGCCGGAGACGCGCCGCCGCATCGAAGCGGGCCTGCGCGCGGGGCAGATCCTGTGCGTGGTGGCGACGAACGCGCTCGAGCTCGGGATAGACATCGGTGACCTGTCGGCGGTGGTGTGCGCGGGCTATCCGGGCTCGGTCGCCGGCACCTGGCAGCGCTTCGGCCGCGCCGGCCGCCGCGGCGAGACCAGCATCGCCGTCTTGGTGTGCGGCAGCGACGCGCTCGATCAATACCTGGCGCGAGAGCCCTCCTACCTGTTCGAAGCGGGCTCGGAGGAGGCTCGCATCGATCCGAGCAACGTCGAAATCTTGATCCAGCACCTCAAGTGCGCGGTCTTCGAGGCGCCGTTCGAGCTGGCTCCGCCGGGGCCGCGCGTGGCGGATCCGGCGCCGGCGCGCGGCGAGACCTACGGGCCGCTCGACGCCGCCGCGACGCGCGATGCCCTCGAATACCTGCGCGGGCATGGTCTCGTGCACCAGGCGGGCAACCGCTACCACTGGGCGTCAGAAGCTTACCCGGCCAGCTCCGTGTCGCTGCGCAACATCGGCTGGGACAATTTCGTGATCATCGACGTCGCGACCAGCAAGTCGATCGCCGAGCTCGATTTCCGCGCCACCCACACCATGCTGCACGAGCAAGCCATCTACCAGCACGACGCGGAGCAGTACCAGGTCGAGCGGCTCGACTACGAGAACCACAAGGCCTTCGTGCGCAAGGTAGAGCCCGACTACTTCACGACCGCCCTCACCTACCGCACGGTGAGCGTGATCGAGCCGCGTCAAGACGGAGCGCTCGGTCGCGCGCGCGTCGGCTTCGGTGACGTGAAGGTCATCGAGAAGGTCACCGGCTACAAGAAGATCAAATTCTTCACCCACGAAAACGCAGGCTACGGTGACGTACACCTGCCCGAGATGCAGATGCACACGACGAGCTTTTGGCTCACCGTCCCCGAAGCCGTGCTCGCGACCCTGCCTCACCCGCGAGCCACGCTGATCGACGGCCTGCGCGGGGTGGGCGCGGCGCTCGAGACGGTGTCGACGCTGTTCTTGATGTGTGACCCTCGCGACGTCGGGCAGACGCTCGGCGACGGCGGTCAGGAGGGCGACGCCGAGACGGAAGCGGTGGCTCCCGGCCGGGATCCGCACGCCGGCCGGACGGGCCAGTTCGACCCGACCGTGTTCCTTTTCGACGCGCTCCCGGGCGGCGTGGGCTTGGCAGAGCGCATTTACGAGCGCGGCCGCGAGCTGTGCTGGGCGGCGGGGCGCTTGATCCGCTCGTGCGGCTGCGCCGCGGGCTGCCCCGCGTGCGTCGGGCCGGGCTCCGAGTCCAGCCCGCGCAAGCGGGTCGCGCTCGAGCTGCTCGCGGCGCTCGGCTTGACCGCGCACGGCGTACCATCCGGACCGAGCGGCGCGATTTTGGCAAGCTGAGCGAAACCCGTTTGCCCGGGCGCGGCGACGCTCGTAGCCTTGGCGCTGGATGCGCCGCCGTCTGCATGCGCTGGCCTGGGTAGGAGCACTGAGCGGAATCTTTTTCGCGAGCTGCCTCGCGCGACGTGACGAGCCGTTCGTGCGCCAAACGGACGACGACGCGGGTCCGCCCGATCCGATCATGCTCGACGGCTCACTGCCGGACGCGCCGCCCGACGCGCTCGACATCGCGCCCCACGCCGTGCTCGGGGTCGACCCGCCCCACGGCCCCTTCGCGGGCGGGACGCTCGTGACCGTGCGCGGCAACGGCTTCGGCAGCGACGCGCGCGTTTGGTTCGGTGACGTCGAGGTGCCCAAGGCGGGCGTCACCCCGATCGACCCGCAGCGGCTGCAGGTGCTCACGCCGCCCGGCAGCACCGGAGCCGTCGACATCCGCGTGCAGAACGGTGACGCCGAGTCGACCAGCGCGTCGCTCAAAGGCGGGTTCACCTACGACGCCTTCTACGCAACGCCCTCGAGCGGCCCCACCTCGGGCGGCACCGCCCTCACCCTCAAAGGCAACGGCACCGAGTGGCACGACGACGTCGAGGTCGAGATCGACCGTCGGCCCTGCCTCGATCTGCAGGTCGTGAGCCCGACCGAGCTGACCTGCACGACGCCCGCTGGCGAGGCGGGCGCCAAGGTCGTGAGCGTGCTCGACGGTGAGCAGCGCGCCGACGTGCTCGACGGCTTCATTTACGGCAACAGCGACAACGGCTTCCGCGGCGGGCTCTCGGGCGAAAGGCTCGACCGTGAGCTGACCGTCCTCGTGCTCGACGTCTACGAGAATCGGGCCCTGCCCGGCGCGACGGTGCTGGTCGGCGAAGACGTCGACAGCGGAAGCATCAAGCGCACGGACAAGCACGGAGTCGTGACGTTTTCGGGCGACCTCGGGCCGCGGCAAACCGTCACGATTGCCATGAAGTGCTTCCAGCCGATCACGTTCGTCGACGTCGGCGTCGAGCAGGTCACCGCTTACCTCGATCCCGTGCTCTCGCCCGATTGCGGCGACCTCGGTGAGCTGCCGCCCGCGGGCGGCACGCCGGGCATCGGCTCGAGCATCACGGGCGAGGTGGTGTGGGAACCGGACGGCGAGCTCAAAAGGCGCGGCTGGACCAACGTCCCCCCTCCCGCGACCGAGACCGAACGCGACGTCGCCTACGTGTTCCGCCTCAGCGACAGCGCCGACCAACCCTTTCGCTTGCCCTCGCTCGGCAGCGCCATCACGCGCGAGTCGGTGGGCGCGATTGGCTACAAGTTCTATCAAACGACGTCGCCCGGCAACTTCACGCTCTACACGCTGGCCGGCCTCGAGGATTCGAGCAAGAGCCCGCGCAGCTTCACGGCCTACGCGATGGGCATCTTGCGCGGGGTCGCGGTAAAGCCGGGTCAAACCTCGCAAGACGTGTTCATCGAGGTGGACGTACCGCTCGACCACGCGCTCAAGGTCACGCTCGATCCCCCGACGCCGGGCCAGCGCGGCCCGGATCGCATCCGCGCGTCCGTCGCGATCCAGGTGCAAGATCAAGGCTTCGCGATCTTGCCGAGTGGCATCAGCGAGCGCCCGCTGCCCGGCGCCACTGATTTTTCGTTCGTCGGCGTCCCCCCGCTGGTGGGCACGCTCGCCGGCAGCCGCTACGTGCTCGGCGCCCGCGCCGTAACGGGCGCGAACGGCGGCGTGCCGCTCTCGGTGATCGGCTCGTTCTCGAGCACGAGCTCAGCGGAGCCACTCAACCTGGGTGGCTTCGTGCCCGTGCCGCAGCTGGTCGAGCCGCTGAAGAACGTGAAGTGGGACATGAAGAAGCTGACGCTGAAGTCCGCGCCCGGAGCGCAGAGCGTCGAGCTCACCGTCGTCGACATTCAGGCGGGCGGGGGCCTGTATTACTGGACGATCGTGGCACCCGGCGCGCGTGAGGTGCTGGCGCTGCCCAACCTGGCCGAGCTCGCGCCGGATGCGGCCTTGCCCCAGGGCTCGCTCGCGATTCAAGCCACCTACGCGCACATCGCGGACTTCGACTACGGCAAGCTGCGCTACCGCCAGCTCGCGGCGCGAGGTTGGAACGCCTACGCGACGGACCGCTTCCTTTCGCAGCACTGAGCCCCGCAAGACGATGTCGCTCTTTCGTCCCCGTTCGCTGACTCTCGCGCTCGGGCTCCTGGCTGGCGCCGGCGCCTGCGGCTTCGATCGCACCGACCGCTGGCTGCGCGGTGAGCCGCCGCCCCCCAGCTGCGAGGTCGGCGCCGCGCGCTGCGCCAGCGGGCGCGTCGAGCGCTGCGTGAGCGCGCTCGGCGGCCCCACCTTCGAGCTCGACGACGACTGCGTGGGGCGCGGCGAGCAGTGTAACCCCGACGGCTTCACCTGCACGCCCTGCCTGCCCGGTGCGCGCAGCTGCGACGGGCTCGACACCTACACCTGCCGCGCCGACGGCCAAACCCGCGAAAAGACCGGCACCTGCGACCCTGAAAAGCTCGAAGGCTGCCGCGAAGGCCGCTGCGTCAACCTGTGCAACGAAGCGCGGCGCAATCGCAGCAACGTCGGCTGCGAGTACTGGCCCGTCGATCTCGACAACGCTCGCGTCGACGACACGCTGAACGCGGCCGCGCAGCAGTTCGCGGTGGTGATTTCGAACCCCGATCCCGACGTGACGACGGAGGTCGTGATCACCCAAGACGACTCCCAGCCTGGCGAAGAGCCGCGTGTGGTCGAGGTCGCCCGCGCCACCATCCCGCCGTTCAGCTTGCGCGTGTTCAAGCTCGGTCCGCGCGAGGTCGACGGCTCGGCCGAGGGCACCTTCGACAGCGGGACGCACACCGCGCTCACACGCCAGGCCTACCGCGTGAAGTCGTCGTTCCCCGTGGTCGCGTATCAGTTCAACCCGCTCGAGAACGTCGACGTGTTCTCGAACGACGCCTCGCTGCTCAAGCCGGCCGAAGCGCTCGATCCGGGAAGCAGCACGGAGGCCGTGGTGTACGCGGTGCTCGGCTGGCCGCAGACGATCGCCAGCACCGACGACCCCAACACCAATTTCAGCTCGGATAACCCCTCGGATTTGCGGGCGTTTTTAACATTGGTCGGCACCCGTGCAGGAACGCGCGTCCGCGTGGTGCCCACGACGCGCATCCTGGGTGGCGGCGGTATTCCCGAGACGGCGCCGGGCGAGGAGCTCGTGCTGACGCTCGACCCGTTCGACGTCGCCAACCTCGAGACCGACGACTTCAACGCCGATTTCACGGGCACGATCGTCTACGCCGATGGCCCCATCGTCGCGTTCAGCGGTAGCGAAGCCAGCGACTCCCCGTTCTTTCGCACCCTGCGCGATCGCAGGTGCTGCGCCGACCACCTCGAAGAGCAGCTCGATCACGTGCGCACCGCCGGCAAGCGCTTCGTCGCCACGGTCTCGCCGAACCGCGCTCGGGCCATCCAGGCGGCGGGGGCGGCCGTCGGCGTCGGCACGCAGACCGAGTATTTCCGCGTGATCGCCACCACCGCGCAGGGCGCACGCATCAGCACCATCCTCGACGGTGAGCGCCGCGAGCTCACGCTGCGCGGCCTCGGTGACTTCGCGGATCTCTCGAGCACGCACCATTTCACGCTCGACAGCGACGCGCCCATCGCGCTCTCCAGCGTCTCGCCTAGCCAGGAAGACGCGAACTTGCCGAACGCGTTACCGGGCGGCGATCCGAGCATGGTCATCGTGCCGCCCATCGAGCAATTCCGGACCAGCTACGTCTTCTTGACGCCCGACAAGTACAGCTTCGACTTCGTGCGCATCATCGCCGCGCCGGGAACGGCCATCGCGCTGGACGGCCAAGTCGTGAGCGAGCTCGCGACGTGCGAGGTGGCGCCGGGAGACGGCCTCGACGACGACGAGCGCGGGGGGCCGCCCGAGCACGTCGTTTATACTTGTCAGCTGAGCTTCCCGAAAATCGACGAGTCGAGGCCCCGCCCCGACAACTTGACGAGCGGGCTGCAGAACGACGGCGTGCACCGCATCGTCGCCAATCAGCCGGTGGGCGTGATCGTCGACGGCTTCGATTACTTCGTGAGCTACGCTTACGCGGCCGGCACCGAGCTCAGCTTCATCGTGCCGTTTTGAGCGGCGGCGCGCGCTCGAGCAGCGGCACGCGCCCGCTCGGTCCGCTCTGCACGAGCGCGCGGCGACATTCGGCCGCCGACAAGCGCCGCGGGCCGAAAATGGTCGGATCCGCGACGTCCGCGTCCATCAGCGACCACGACTGATCGACGCCGAAATCGTCGGGGTGACCCGGCATCGCCAGCAGCACGTGCCCCAGCTCGTGCGCCAGCGCGAACGAGCGCGCCCCCGCGCCGATGGCCGAGCGGTCAACGATCACGCTGCTGGAGAGGCTCGAGCCGGGGCTGACGATGAACGACTCGCCGATGCGCGAGTCACCCGCGAAGCGCGGCACCACCAGCACCTCGATGGTGCGCGGGTCGCCGTCATCGAAAGCGCGCAGCAGCGCTCGCTCCTCGAGCGTGCCGACGAACGCGTCGCCATCACGAAAATGCGGGAGGCCTCGGTTCAGGTCGAGCTCGGCCGCGCACACGCGCAGCGTGGGATCGCTCGAGATCGGGGCGTCGCCGTCGGGCAGCCAGCGCGCGGGTCCGCGCAGCAGCACGTCCGCGCTCGCGGTGCCCTCTGCGAACGAGCGCTGGTTCTCGAACACCTGCGCGCCCGGGCCCAGCGCCTCGCTCAGGCGTAGCGCGACCGACACGGGGCTCTCGCCCGGCGCCGTCACCAGGCTTACCTTGCGTTTGCCGTTCAGCAGCGCGATGCGCCCCCCGGACGCGGGCTGGGCGACGCCGCAGCCTACGGCGAGCAGCTGCGTCCGCGGCACCTCGAGCAGCTCTACCGGCTCGCGCCCGGCCGGAAGCAGCTCGATGCCGCACTGCGCCCACAGCCCCGCCGCGCTTCGCAGCTCTTCGCTCATGATGCGCCGCGCTTCGGCGTCGCCGCCGCCGAGCGCCGGGAGAGCGCCGGGGCCGCTGCGCAGCACGATCGTGCGCAGGCGCGCCTGAAAGCGCTCACCCGCGCCGCCCGGTCCGGCCACTGGCAGGTCGACCAGGACGCGACCAGCCAGGGTCAGCTGCAGCGTGCCCCCCAGCTCCGCCCGCAGCGAGCGCGACTTGAGCGCGACGTGCTCGCGCTCGAGCGCGTCCGTCACCAAGCGCAGCGCCGGCGTGCGCCGACACACCAGCTCGGGCGCCACCCCATCCGGGCACACCGCGGGCTCGGCCCGCAAGCGATGGATCACATCCAGCGGTCTTCCGGCGCGATCGCGCGTCAGCGCTTCGACCGTCTCGAAGCTCGCCGAGGGCTCGCCCACGAGCAGGAACGACAGCGCCTCTTCGTCGGTGCCGGGTAGGCCGCCGAGCTCGCGCGGCAGCGTCCGCGACAGCGCGGCGTAGGTCGGCGCCACGCTGAGCGGCAGCCCCGCTTCGTCCACCGCTCGGGCCGACACCGGCTCCGCGCCGGCAGCCGACGGCAAGGCCACGCCCAGCCACAGCGCCGCGAGCGCACACCGAGAGAGCTTCACGCGCACGCTCCCTGCTGCACGCGGCGAAATGTCGTCTCCGACACCAGGCGGCCCTGGGCCGCGCCGGCCGCGCGCGCGCGCAAGAGCGCCGCCCAACCGAGCGCCGGCAGCTGCCGGCTGGCGTCGAGGCTCTCGGCCAACGCCAGCGATTCGCCGGCGGCGCCGCAGTCGAACAACGCCGCCGCGGCCAGCCCGCGCAGCGAGTCTCGACGCGGCGACTGCCCTGCTTGCTTGAGCGCGTCCACGAAGCTCACGTCGCCGTAGTCTCGGCACAGGTGGAGCGCCGCGCGCACCGACACGTCGTCGTCGAGGCGGGGGCGCCGCGCGAGCCCTTCGAGCACGCCGCGGGCGCTCGGCGCGCGTGCGGCCGCCATGCGAAACAGAAACGAGGAGTCTCGCTCCGCGCTGGGGCGGTCACTCAGCCTCGCGATGAGCTCGAGCGTGGGTCGAGCGCTGGGTAGGCTCGAGCTCGGCTCGAGCGCCCACGCCACGAGCGTCCACGCCGCGCGCGCGCTGCTCGGGCCCGAGCGCGCGCGCGCCGTGGCCTGCGCGAGCGGCTCCGGATCGCCGGCGCGCGTGGCAACCTCGCCGAGCAGCAGCCAGCGGCCGAGGTGTCGTTCGGCGTCACGTAGCACCGCCAGCGCGGGCCCGATTTCTCGCGGCAGCGGCGCGCCCGCCAGCAGCGACAGGAACAGCTCCCCGCACAGCGCGATGCGATGCGACTCTTTGATCTTGGGCGCTAGCGAAGCCATCGAGCCGCCGCGCGCCTCACCGCGCGAAAGCCGCGCCACCTCCGCCGCGAACGCCAGCACCGGGTGGCGGCTGCTGGCGGCCCGCGACAGCGGCTCCGAGAGCGACCGGTCGCGGCTGAAGCACGCCGACGCCAGCGACGAAAGGCCGCCCGCGTCGTCGCGCCCGAGCGCCTTGGCGAGCGCCGACGTGAGGCGAGGATCGGCGCGCTCAGCCAGCGTACGCACCGAGGCCGCGTAGAGCGGGCGATCGAACGAGCCTCGCCGCGCCACCGTTTCGACCACCACCACCAGCTCGTCGAGCAGCGCGGGTGAATGCGCCGACACGGCGCGCAGCGTGCCCGCCAGCTTCGCTTCGTGGGCAGGCCGGCGCCGGAGCGCGGCGCGGATCTCGCTCACGAAGCGCTCGACGGCGCGCGCGCCGATCACGATGAGCCCGGCCTCGTTCCCATGACGAGCTCGCTAGTATAACACCGAGTCACAACGCCCCGCGCGCTAGACGCCGCATTGCCGCGAATCGCGGCCGCAGATTGACCCCCGAGGACGGGGCCTGTAGGAGAGTCGTCGCGTATAGCGTGGAGGCTTTCCGTATGAAGCTCGAGAAGTTGCAGACGATCTGTGGGCTAGTGATGGCGACGGGGTTGGCGCTCGCTTGCAAGAGTGAAGAGCCACCGCAACAGGGCGGCTACCCTCAGCAGACACAACCCGCCGGGTATGGCCAGCCGCCCGAGCAGCCGGGCTACACGCAGCCCGCGGCGACGACGCCCCCCGCGCCCGCCCCGGTTCCGGCCGCCACGCCCGCGCCCGCGGCTCCGGCCGCCGCGCTCTCTCCGCCCGGGCCGCTCGCGCTGCCGTGCACGACCGACGCGAACTGCGCGACGGCCAAGTGCAACACGCAGTTCGGCAAGTGCGTGTTCCCCTGTCAGAACGACAACGACTGCATCGCGCCCAACCGCTGCATGGCCGGCGCCTGCCTGCCCGCTGTCCCCGGACAGTGACGCTCGAAGTCCGGCACGCGCCAGCAAACACGCACGCCGGCAAGAGTAGCGGAAGCGCCTGAACCGAGGCACACTCGCGCGGGTTCATGTCCATCAGCGAAGAAGACTACGAAGCGCGCGCCTACCCCGAGCTGCGCGCGCTGATCGCCGCCCTCGACGAGCTGGAGCTGGGCGGCGTCGAGAGCGAGCTGTCGAGCGACATCCTGACGATCGAGGTGCCGGGCGGCGGCCGCTACGTGGTGAACAGCCACCGCGCCGCGCGCCAAATCTGGATGGCCGCCGAGCGCAGCGCCTGGCATTTCGACTGGGACGCCGAACAAAACGCCTGGATCGCCAAGAAGACGGGCGATGAGCTGTGGTCCACGCTGTCGCGCGTGCTTTCGAGCAAGCTCGGCAGCAGCGTCGCGCTCGCTCGCGCCTGACCGCGCGTCAGCGACGAGCCCCCAGCGCGTCGGCGAGCGCGGCCGGCGAATCGTGGAGCGCGGCGCCAATCGCCGCGACGCCGTGCGCCCCCGCCGCGACGCAGCTCGCGGCCGTTTCGGCGGTGACGCCGCCGAGCGCGTACAGCACGGGCACAGAGCCCGAGCTCTGCGCGCGCAGCGTCGATCCCAGCTCGCCGAGCGCGGCGGGGCCCAACGCCGCGCGGCCCTTGCGCGGCGCGAGCACGGGCGAGACGAGCAGCGCGTCCACCCCGATGAGCTCGCGGCCCTGCTCCGCAGACCAGCTCATGAGGTGCCAGGCGCGCGTCAGCGTGGCGCGCCAGAACGGTCGCACCGCGTCGGCGCGCGCGCTGCGTTCGCCGAGATGAAGGCCTTCCGCCCCGAGCAAGAGCGCCAAATCGAGCCGATCCGCCACCCACAGCTCCTGCGACGCAGTGCGAGTGAGCGACCGCAGCTCGCGGCCAAACTCCAGGCGCTCACGGCCGCTCACGCCATGGTCGCGCAGCAGGATCGCGAGCGCTCCCGGCCGCAGCTGGGTCGCGAGCGCCTGCAGCTGCGCGAGCCATCGCTCCGCGGGGGCGGCGCTGAGGTCGGTGACCGCGAGCAGGCGCGGCAGGCAGCGCTTTACCGCTTCGACGCTCCCGTGCGTCACGGGGCACCGCGAGCCGGCCCTGCTGCGTGCGCGAGCGCGCGCAGCGCACCATAGGCAAGCAAGGCCCCGAGCGCGTCGGCCACGAGGTCCGCCCATTCGGCGGCACGGTACGGAGTCAACGACTGCAGCCCTTCGAGCAGCGCCCCGAGCGCGGCAGAAAACAACGCCGCCTCGATGGCCGCGCGCCCACTCGAACGCCCCCAGTGCGCGAGCGCTCGCGCCGCTAGCCCAGCCAATCCACCGAACGCGAGCAGGTGCCAAACCTTGTCGGCCAGCTCGAAATCAGGGCCTGGCAGCTGCTGCAGCGGCGTAAGCCCCGCCCAGAACAGCACGCCGAGGTAGACGATCGCGGGCGCGACGTCCACCCAGAAGCCGCACCGCCGCTGCCAGAGCCGCGCAAGCGTGGCCATGCTTCAGGCCTCCTGGGCGCGTGAGGTGTCTTCGAGCTCGCGACCGTTCGTCTCCGGCAACCAGGCGAACAGCAGCAAGAGGGCCACGAGCGGGAACAGCGTGGTCGCGCGCAGGGGCAAGGCCCAGCCGTACTGCTCGACGACCTGCCCGATGGCCAGCGGCGACAGCACGTAGCCGACCCGGCCGATGATGTTGTTCGACCAGGCGGCGGCGTTGCCGCGCGCTTCGGTCGGGAACAGCTCCGTCATGAGAGCATTCAACACCGTTAGCGTGGAGTTGATTCCGAAGATGCCGACCGTCATCGACAGCATCAGCGCCGGTATCCCGGTGAAGCTGTAGCCGCCGAGCACACCCAAGATCGTCGCGGCGTAGATGACGGCGGCGCCGCGCTTTCGCCCGATCGCGTCGAGTAGGCGGCCCGCGAAGAACACGAGCGGCATCGAGACGAGCGCGGCGACCGTCATGATCAGGCCGATTTGGCCGTGCGACAGAGCGCGCTCCGCGAGCGCGAACTCTTTCCAGAACGTGACCGCGTTGTTGGTGCAGATGTAAGTGAGAAACCAGATGGCGCCGAGCTCGAGCACGCGGCGGCGGTGGGGCCCGCGTAAGATCGCGGTGAGGGGGGCGGCCTCCGCCTGCGGCGCCGCGCTCTGCGCGAAGCGCTCCGTCTCTTTCAGCTCGCGCCGCGCGTACATCATGAGCACGAGCGGCACCACGCCCACCAAATACACGGTGCGCCAGCCGAGAGGGGTCTGGAGCAGCAGCGGCACGACGCCCGCGCACACGATCGAGCCGAAGCCAGCAGCCGCGCTCACGACCCCGATCACCGTGCCGCGGCGCTCGGCCGGAAACTCCTCCGCCGCCACCACCATGCTGATCGCCCACTCGCCGATCAGAAAGATGCGCGCCACCATCTGCAGCAAACCGAAGACGACCGCGTTCGGCGCCCAAGCGGACAAAAAGGTGAACAGCGCGTAGCCCGCGATCGTGACGGAGAGGACGCGCTTTCTCCCCCATTTGTCGGCTTTGCGCACCATCAGGTACGCCAAGATGGTGCCGAGGTTGATCAGCGTGATCAGCCACGTTCCCTCGCGGGGTGAGAGCCCGTAGGTCTCGCGCAGGCTCGGCAGCAGCTGCGTTATCGCGAAGAAATCATAACCTTCGAAGAAATTCGCGACGCTGAGGAAGACGAAGAGCCGCTTTTGATAGCGGGTGAACGTGGGCTTCACGGCGCCTTACTCGATGAGCCCAGCTTCGGGGCTCGAGGCGTTCGCGTACAGCCGCTTCGGCATGCGCCCCGCCAAGAACGCCTTGCGGCCCGCGCTGACCGCCTCGCGCATCGCTTCAGCCATCAGCACCGGGTGCTTGGCGCCGGCGATGGCGGTGTTCATCAAGATGCCGTCGCAGCCGAGCTCCATCGCGATGGCGGCGTCGCTCGCGGTGCCGACGCCCGCGTCGACGATCACGGGCACCGTGCTGTTCTCGAGGATGATGCGCAAATTGTAGGGGTTACGGATGCCGAGGCCCGAGCCGATCGGCGCGGCCAGCGGCATCACGGCGGCGCAGCCGACGTCTGCCAGCTTCTTGCAGATGATCGGATCATCGATGCAGTACGGCAGCACCGTGAAGCCCTCTTTGACGAGCAGCTTGGCCGCTTCGAGCGTCTGCTCGTTGTCGGGATAGAGCGTCTTCGGATCGCCGATGACCTCGAGCTTGACGATCTCGCCGATGCCGAGCTCACGCGCGAGCCGCAGCGTGCGCACGGCCTCGTCTGCCGTGTAACAGCCCGCGGTGTTGGGCAGCAGCGTCCAGCGCTTCTCCAAGAGCAGGCTCATCAGCGACCCCGCCGCGCGGTCTTTCAAGTCGACCCGCCGCAGCGCCACCGTGATCATCTCGGCCCCCGCCGCCTCGAGCGCCGCGCGCGTTTCGGCCACGTCCTTGTACTTGCCGGTGCCGACGATCAGCCGCGATCCGAAGCTAAATGATCCAACCTTCAACGCATCCGTCTGCGACATCCTCTCGCCTGGCTACCCCTTCCCGCCCCCCGCGGCAACCCAGCCTGGGTCGCGCAACCCGCAACCGGCGCCCGCGACTGTCCGAACGAGCAGGATGCAACAGGAAGGGAAGAAGGGTGGAAGGTTTGGGGACTGCTCGGAAAGAGTCATCGGCGCGTGCATCCGGGTGCACAAGGAGCTGGGGCCGGGGCTGCTCGAGTCAGCTTATGAAGCTTGCCTCGCGCATGAGCTCGCGTTGCAGGCGTTGAGCTTTACCAGGCAAGTCCCTTTGCCGGTGCGCTACCGCGGTATCGAGCTTGATTGTCGATACCGCATCGACTTCGTGGTGGAACGCCAGCTGATCGTCGAGCTGAAGGCAGTCGAAGTCATCTTGCCGGTTCATCTCGCTCAAGTCGTCACCTACCTCAAGCTCACGGGACTACCCGCTGGCCTCCTCGTCAATTTCCACTCCGAATCGCTGCGCCGAGGCCTCCGCCGCCTCTCGCTCAGATAACCCCCTTCCACCCTTCCACCCTTCCTGTTCCCCTCCCCTCTCATCACCGACTGCCTTCGTCCCCCTCCTCGCCTCGCGTCCTCCCTGTTGCATTCCCCCCGACCATTTCTGGCTCATGGCGCCCGGAAAGCCGTAACTCCCGGCACGACTTCGAAGGCAGGGACGCCGAGCGCGCGCACGAGCGGGACTTCGCTGCGCGCGACCAGCAGCACGCCGTCTTCCGTGAGCGCGCGAGAGAGCTGATGAATGAGACGCGCTTGCGCCTGCTCGCCGAAGTAGATGAGCACGTTTTTGCAGACGATCAGCGCGTAGCGACCAGGCGGCAGCCCGCGCGCGAGATCGCGGCATTGAAAGGTCACGAGCTCGCGCAGCTCACTCACGATCTCGAAGCTGCCGTCGACCGACGGCTCGAGGAAGCGCTGCGCGAGCTCGCGCGGCAGCTGGCGCTGGCCAGCCGCGTCGTACACGCCGGCCCGCGCCGTCACCAGCGCCGCCTCGCTGCGATCGACGCCGACGACGCGCGGCGGAAGGCCGCTCCCCGCGCGCGCAGACGCCTCCGCCAGCAGCATGCCGAGCGTCCACGCCTCTTCACCCGTGGAGCAGCCCGCAGACAAGACCGTGACGCGCTGCTGCGGCGAGCAGCGCGCGAACACACCCGGGAGCACCGCCGCGCGCAGCGCCTCCCACTGGGCGGCGTCGCGGTAGAAGCGCGTTTCTCCCACGCGGAGCGCGTTGGCCAGCTCCACCACCAGCTCCGGCTCGACGCGCAAAACCGCGAGCAGCTGAGCCACATCCACGCCGCGCGACGCCGCCAGCGCCCGCACGGCGCGAGTCAGCCGCTGCTCGAGCCAGCGCGGCAGCGCCGTTCCCCTCATCCCGACCCCGTGGCGCTCCTCGAGCAGCGCCACGATGCGCATCAAATCTGGCGGGAGCCGCTCATCCAACGAAAGCTCCCGACAGCTCGCGGAGCGGTGGCGCATTCAAGATGCCTGCCACGGACAACAGCGCGAAGGCCGGGGCCGGCTCGCTCACCACGCCCGTCACCAAGTCCCCCAGCCGCGCAGCGATCGCGGTCGGCACCTCGACGCGGTGCGCGCTCGAAAAATCCCGCATGCCGAGCAGCGCGTCGACCTTCAGCCCGACGCGCCGCCGCGCCGCAGCTCGCTCGCGCACCACCACCACGCGCGGGTCAGCCGGCTCACTCGCCACCAGCTCGCCAGAAGCGCCGAGCAATTGCGCCAAATCGATGATCGGCAGCACCTCCCCGCGCAGGCTCATGATGCCCGCCATCGCCGCCGGCGCGTGAAATACGCGAGTGGGCGGGCGGTAGCCGATCACCTCCTGCACCTCGTCGACGGCGATGCCGTAGACGCCGCCGGAGACCGCGACGCAAATCACGCCCGCCTCGGCCACGACTCTCCTCTCAGACGAAGCCCGCCTTGCGGGCCGAAGACCCTTGCGTCTCCTCGACGGCGCCAGCGAATATGTCCTGCAGCGCGAGCACGAACAGCTCACCCTTCTTGGTGCGCGCGTGCACGAGGCCTTGCTCGAGGCGAACTGCCTCGATGCGCTGCACGCTGAGCGTCGCGCTGCCCGACGAGATGTACAGCGTGAGCAGCTTGCCCTCGGGCGGCGCCAGGAATCCCTTGTCGTCTTTCTTCGCTCCGGAAGCTTCAACCAGCGCGGCCCAGTGTTCTTGCGTCATCCTCGCGGCTCCTCTTGGGTGCAAGTTATGCGGAGCCCAGCCGCCGCGCGTCAAGCGGTCTGGCTCATCCCGGAAAATGCTATCGTCCAAAGCCGCATGGCCGACCCTCAAATCCTCGTAGAAGAGCTGGAAAAGCGCTTCGGGGAGACGGTCGTGCTCACCTCCGTCAACATGCGGGTGGAGCGCGGAGAGGTCGCGGTCATCATCGGCGGCTCCGGCGCGGGCAAGACGACGCTGCTGCGCGTGCTGATCGGCCTCGAGCGGCCGACCAGCGGCAAGGTCGTCGTTGGCGGTGTCGACATCGCCGCGCTGTCCGAGCGCAAGCTCAACGAGGCGCGCCGAAAATTCGGCATGGTCTTCCAGTATTCCGCCCTGCTCGATTCGATGAACGTCTTCGACAACGTGGCGTTCCCGCTGCGCGAGCACACCAAGCTCAAGGCCAAGGAGATCCGCGAAAAGGTGCTGGATAAGCTGAAGGTGCTCGGCCTCGAGGGCACGCACGAGCGCTTTCCGAGCCAGCTCTCCGGCGGTATGCGCAAGCGCGTTGGCCTCGCGCGCGCGCTGATGCTCGAGCCCGAGGTGCTGATGTACGACGAGCCGACGAGCGGCCTCGATCCGATCACCAGCCGCATGGTCGACGACATGATCCTCGAGACGCGCGACCGCTTCGGCGTTACCAGCGTCGTCATCTCGCACGACATGGCCGGCGCCCTCCACATCGCCGATCGCATCTTCGTGCTCTCCAAGGGCCGCATGGCGGCCTCCGGCACCCCCCGCGAGCTCGCCGAGGGCACGAACGAGGTCGTGCGCGAGTTCCTCGACTCCAGCGGCATCGCCACCGAACGCCTGCTCCAAGAGCACGACAAACAACGCGAGCAGCCGGCCGAGCCAGGCTGAGGCGACCCGAACCTGGGCGACGGTCGCCGCGTCCGGCCCCCCGCTCAGCCCGCGTGGGGTGATGACTGGCCTGATCTCGCAGCTGCCCCGTCAGCCCGGGTTAGGTGTAGTCTGCGCGGCGTGACGGGTAAGACCATCCTGGTGACGGGAGCCGCGGGCTTCATTGGTAGCCACACGACCTGCACGCTGCTCGAGCGTGGCGATCGCGTGGTCGGCCTCGACAACCTCAACGATTACTACGATCCAGCGCGCAAGCGCGCCAACCTCGAGGAGATCTCCAAGATTCCCGGGGCGAGCGAGCGCTTCACCTTCGTGGAAGGCGACATCCGCGACCGCACCCGGGTGCGCGAGCTGTTCGCCCAGCACCGCTTCACCGCCGTCGCCCACCTCGCGGCCATGGCGGGCGTACGCGTGTCCGTCGAAGATCCCTGGCTCTACTACGACGTCAACCTGACCGGCACGCTCAACCTGCTCGACGCGGCGCGCGAGCACGGCAACGCGAATTTCGTGCTGGCGTCGACCTCGTCCGCGTACGGCAACACCAAGCAGGTGCCGTTCATCGAGACCGACTCGGCGGATCGCCCGCTCGCGCCCTACCCCGCCAGCAAGCGCGGCGCCGAGCTGCTCGGGCACTCGTACCACCACATTCACGGCACCGATTTCATCGCGCTCCGCTTCTTCACGGTCTACGGCCCCCGCGGCCGCCCCGACATGCTCGCGTACAAGATCTTGGACGCCATCCGCTCCGGCCAATCCATGCCGCTCTACAACGGCGGCCAGATGTACCGCGACTGGACCTTCGTCTCCGACATCGTTCAGGGCGTCGTCGCCGCGACCGATCGCCGGCTGGGCTACGAGATCATCAACATCGGCCGCGGCGAGCCCGTGTTGCTGGCTGACTTCGTGGGCGACCTCGAGAAGCTGGCGGGCGGCCGTGCCCCCGTCACCTCGGAGCCGATGATGCGCGCCGATGTCAGCTACACCTACGCCGACATCAGCAAAGCGCGAAAGCTGCTCGACTACGATCCGAAGGTCAGCATCGCAGAAGGCTCGCGCCGCTTCTTCGACTGGTACGTGCAGGCCGTCGGCAAGCCCGCCTGAGTCACGCCGTCGCGCGCGCGGCGGCCGCGAGCTCATCCATGCGCACGCCAACGTAGCCCTTCGAGCGCAAGAGCCCGACGGCCGCGTCGATGGCGTCCAACTTCTTCATCCAGGGGATGCGCAAATCGCGCTGCTTCTTGCCGAGCTCCTGGAGCCCATCGTCCACGTCGAGCGCGTCGATGCCGTGCAGCTCCAAATTGACGAACGGCTCCCCCACCACGCCCTGCGCCAACAGCCGCGCCCCCATCGCCCCCGCCATCGTCAGCGCCGTTCCGATGAACGGCAACCGAGCCCGCCGCGTCACCTGGATCGGAATCTCCAAAATCCCCGTGCCCCGAAACCAATAAGGTCGCCCCACCCGGTACGGCACCGCCGGCGCCCGCAGCACCTCCGGCACGTCCACGATCGATCGCGACACCCGCCCCCGCGCCTGCATCCCCGCGATCGCCCCCGCCTTCACCGCGTAATAAGCCGGACAAGGAAACACCGAAGAGTCATAAGCCAGCCCACACTCCCGCAAAATATCCAGCAGCGTATCCGTCACGACGTATCCGGGCGCGCGGAAGCCGGTGGCTACGGCCCCTGTGAGCTGCCTCATCGCCGTCACCGCGCGCGACACTTCTTCGCGCATCTCGCTCGCCGGGCGTCGTGTCAAGTCGTAGTGGTGGGAATACGAGTGGCATCCCAGCTCATCGCCCGCTCTCGCTAGTAGCGAGAGAGTGGCGGCGGCCTCTCGCCTCAGAAGATCTTGGCCCACCACGAACCAAGTCAACGGTAGCCGGCGTTGACTCGCCCAGTCGGCGATGCGCCTTACCGCCCTCCCATAGAGCGGGCTGTCGCACGTGGGTCGAGCGGCTTCTCCGTGAATGCGCTGATAGTGAGAGATCTCGTCGAGATCCACGGAGACGGCCAAGCGCATGGAGCTGCTCCAGCCTTGGCGTTAGCTCGGCGGTGGAGCCGCCTCGTCCGCTCCCGCTCCTGATGTCGGGGCGGCGGAGTAGCCCTCCCGACGGTAGTAGTAGTATTGGTAATACCCGTACTCGCGTCGCTCGAAGTCGACCGCGTTCAGGACCGTTGCAACGCGGCGGTTGCCGACGTCGCGCAGAGAGCGCACCGCGCGCCGCGCTAGCTCCTTCGTCGTTTGGAAAGCTCGCACGACGAGAATCGTCGCGTCCGCACGCGTGGAGAGGATCGCGGCGTCCGTGACGGGCGCTACGGGCGGACTGTCGATGACGACGTTGTCGAACCGTTCGCCGAGCGTGCTCAACAGCTTGCCGAACGCATCGCTGTGCAAAATCTCGGCCGGGTTCGGCGGAAGAGGTCCCGTCGTCATGACGCTGAGGTTGGGAACCTCCGTGTCGCGAATCATCGAACCAATGCCCTCGATGTCGATGAGCGCGGTCGTCACTCCGACCTCGTTACCGCAGCGAAAGATCCGATGAATACGCGGGCGACGCATGTCGCAGTCGAGCAACACCACACGACGCCCCGCTTGCGCCATGGCTACCGCGATGCAGCTCGCCACCGTAGTTTTGCCCTCCGACGGAGCCGCGCTCGTCACCAGCAGCGTCTTGAATGGCTTATCCGGCGACATGAACAATATGTTCGTGCGGAGCGCCCTCGCGGCTTCCGCGACGCCGCTCGTCGGGTGCTCGTGAACGACTAGCTCCGGCACACCGAATTGAAGCTTGCTGTCCGCCTGGCGGCGGCGACGTTTGCTCCCAGAGTCCGACTTGCGGTGACCGCTGTTCTCCATGCTGGGGAGTAAGCCGAGGAACGTCAACCCGAGCTCTCGCTCGACGTCGTCCGGCGTCTTGATGCTGCGATCCAGCTGCTCGCGCCCTACTGCCGCGACCAAGCCCAGGACCAAGCCCACCGCGAGGCCGCCCATGACATTCAGAGGCACGTTCGGACTGACGGGCTGGCGAGGCATCTGTGCGCGATCAACCACGCGGATGTTGTTGATGCGCAGCATGCGAGTGAGATCGTTCTCCTTGGACCGCTCCATCACGATCCCGTAGAGCTTCTCGTTCTCGTCTTTGGATCTTCGCAGTCGATTGTACTCGATCTCGAGCAAGTTGAGCTCGAGAGCGCGCTGCTTCGCCGACCCAAACAGCCCTGCGACGCCTGCGAGCTCCGCGCTCGCCGCGTTGTAGTCCAGTGTTACGGCGGCTTGCACCCCCCGTACCTCGGCGAGCAAGGAGTCGCGTGCGGCGTTCAACTTGGCGTCGACCGCCAGCACATCAGGATGACTCGGCCCCTTGCCGGAGGCGAGCAGCACGTCGCGCTCCGAGCGCGCCGTGAGGTACGCCGAGCGCAACTGATGAAGGAGCGGGCTGGTAAGAAGCTCAGTAGATGGGATGTTGGCCGGGTCATCCACCGCCACCTTCAGCAGCTCAGTGCGCCGGGCGTTGATCTGATTACGGCGCGTCTCGACGGTGGTGAGCGCGGCGCGCAGTTGCTGCATTTCCCCGAGCAGCATGTTGGACTGGTCATCGAGCGAGACAGACAGAATATTCTTGTCGCTCTTGTACGAATGCAGCGCCATCTCGCTGTCTTCGAGCTCCTTCTTGAGCGTCCCGACCTGGTTATTCAACCAGTCGGCGGCGTTGTTCATCACGCTCAAGGCATCATCGAGATTGGTCTGCGCATAGGTTTCGACCAGCCTCGTAACGATGCGCTGAGCGCGGGCAGGATCCGCATCGCGGTACTTGACCGAGGCAAGGCGACTGTCGCGAATGGGCTCGACGGTGAGGCGAGAACGCAACATCTTCGCCGCATCGTCAGGACTCACCTCGCGCCCGCGAGCGGAGACGGAGGCGCCGGCGGGTGCGTTCTCGATGAAAGCGCGGTTCGTATGGAGCGCTAGATCTTTAACGACCTGCACCGCCAAACGCTGTGACTGGATGACCCAGTATTGGGTCTTGTTGTACTCCTTGTTGTTCCAGTACTCGCCGCCCACGTCCACGACAGCCTGTACCTGGCTGCCGAGCGGCCGGGGGGGCTGAGGGTCGAAGAGCAGCGTCGCTTCGGCTTGATAGATCTTCTTCTGGCCTAACGTGTAGAACGCGACCCCCAAGCTGATGGCCAGTGTGATGACCACGGCTACGATCCAATGCTTGCGGATGGCCGCAATCAGTTGTCCTGGCGAGAACCGGGATACGTCGTCCAACGCCGCCTGCGGCGGACGTGCTTCCATGAGCGGGGTATTCATTCGGGGGGGCAGCCAATCGCGAAGCTGCGCGGCGAAACGATGGCGTAGCTTGCCAATGGATGCATGCGCTGGCTGCGTTGTTCAACCACTTCTGACCACACGCCCGCGCAAAAGACCAGAATTATCAACAATTACCGTCAGTTACCGACCGACAGAACGAATCAGGTTTGGGTCCTCGAGCAGAGCTCGCTTGCGCTCAGCCTGAATCCTCGCTCGCAGGGCTGGGTCGTTCTTTCCCCGGAGCCGCTCGACCCGCAACAGGGCCTCAATGGTGAGCCCGTGCTGCCGGGCAGCTGCCGCCAAGTTGGCGACCTTGAGCCAGCGCGTCGCGCTCGGGTCCTCCTGTGCCGCCTTGTGGTAATAGGTGAGCGCGAGCTGAGGGTAATCCGCCTTGAGGAGTACCTCACCGATAGCCGCGAAATACTTGCCGCAGTCGCTCACGTCCTCGCAGCCGCCTGCCGCGACAGAGCGCGCTAGAGTCGCGGTCGCCGTGACGTCACCCGTCGCCGCCGTGGACTCGAGCAGCAACAACAGGCACCGCCGTCGCTGCTCGAACTGGGGACACCTGGAGCTGAGGAGCCGCACTGCACCGTGGCTATCGCCTTGCAACAGCTTGAGCTTCGCCGCGAGCTCGAGGCCAGCGGAAATCTCGGGCGCATTGCGCGTGAGCGCGGCGGCGTGCTGCTCTACTTCCGCCATACACGCCGCTCGCGCAGCTCCCTGGCATGGTCCGTCCCCCCGATCGGATTCGAGTGATGCCATCAGCACGCGGGCCGCCTGCACGTGCATGTCGGGGTCATCCGGCGAGCGACTCACGGCTTCCCGTACGATGCGGAGCCTCAGCGCCTGTTGCTCGGGACGTTCGAGGGCTTTTGCCATAGCCGAGAGCACCCGCGCCCCGCGCTTGCCCTGCGGCGCGGCTCGAAGCAGCTTCTCGGGTTGGTTGGTGGTCGCAAGCGCCGCCTGCGCCACCGAGGGCGCTAGTGACGGATCGTAGCCGGCCGCGAAGCGAAGCTCGAGTAGCGCCTGCTCTTGCCGGCCCCAGTTCGCTAATACGCGCGCCACGAGTAGGTGCGTGCGACCGCTGCCGAGGCCGAGCTCGAGGCTCCGGTCGAGCCATGGCATGGGACTCTGATCTTTCGCACGCAGGGCCACGACTGCGCCCAAGCGGGGGAAATACGGATCTGCCGGGTGTGCGAGCATGGCTTGCTGGACGTGCTTGCGGAATGTCGCGACGCTCTCTGGCGAAGCTGGCTCGACCTGGTCCAGCAGCGCCTCGATGCGATGCCGAGCCGCGCCCACGTGCTCGTCATCTCTGAGCACGACGAGCGCAATCGCCCCCAGCAGTAACCCAGCCAGCAGCAACCCTACGGGCAAGCGAGATCCGGTTCCTTCCCCCCGCGACCCGGCCTCTGCACCCCAAAAAGAGCCGATGCAGGCGGCGGCCGCGATCGGGAGGGCCGGCACTTCCAGGCCCAAGTCGACGAGGTTCTGAAGCAGCAGTACGAGCACCCCCGCGAGGGTACAGGCTGCAGCAGCTCGATAAGCTCCGAGCGCGCCTGGACGCAGTAGCCACGCGAGCGTCACGAGCGCAGCCAAGGCCACGGGTATGCCCCACTCTGCTGCCCATTGAATGACGAAGTTCTCGGCGTGCGAGTAGACGACGTTTCCCTCGCCGATACGATACGCCTGAAACGCAGATTCAAAGGCGCCGCGCCCGACCCCCCAAACCGGGAACGCGCGAAGCAAGGGCAGTACCCACGACGTCATCGCCAACTTGCCGAAGCCAGCGTCGTCGACTCGATGGAACGAGCGCGGGGCGATGGCCAATAGCGCCAGGAGCACTCCCAGCCCGATTACCGTTGCGATGCTCGCCAGCAATATCCGTCGATTGCGCGCGTGCGCTACGCGCAACAGGTAACGCTTCCAGATGATCGGCGACAGGACGACCAAGCCGGCCCCGAGCGCGAGGAACGCTCCCCTCGACCCCGCTTCCACCACGGTGCCGAGCAGGAGGGCCGACCCCAGAACGATCGCCCACCGCGGCAACCGGGTCCGCCGCACGAACAGTAGCCCGAGCCCGCAGAACAAGCCGAGGTTCAGATAGCCCGCCAAGTTGTTGGGGTTCAGCAGCGGACCCAGGCTGTTGCGCATGAACTCGCCAACCGGAGCGTGAAGGCCATAAACCGTACTCGCGCCCGCCAAGCGGTGCGCGAGCGTGACCAGCGCGACTGCCAGCGCAGAATAGAACACCACCGTCGCCCCCAGCTCCGGCTTGGTGCGGCGGCCCATCGACGCAGCAACCGTGAACGTCGCGGCGTAAGTGAGCCACTTCAAGCCCTCGACGACGCTGGCTCCCGGATCCAGGGACAGCGGGAAAGCGCTCGATCCTTCGCGCAAAAGCGCGTAGGTGGCGCGCCAAATCTCCGCGTTCATCGGCGCTACCGTCTGCAGCAGGGCCCGCGGCAGTGGTAGCGCCTGGAGCAACGAGAAAAGGCCGAGCCCGGCCAATATCCAGGCGGGCCGCGGCACGCTGCGCGGCAAATCGCGCGTCACTGCGCTCACCACGAGCGCCGCGAGGGCCAGCGCGGACACCACCAGCAGCGCGCCGACCGGAATCGCCCCCAGCGCCAACGCGGAAGAAATCACCACGCTTGCCAGCAAGGTGAACGCCGTAGTTTTCGATTCGAAGACCTCGGGCAGCCAACCGATCGTGCGGCGCGTTCTCCTGGCGCTCACGCTTCCGCGGCGCCGGGAAATGGCGGCGGCCGCGCGAGGTTGGCCGTCCTGGAGCCGCTTACCCTCAATCGTGGACAACGCGAATCTTGCTACACTGCGCTCTCGGCCGCGACAAACGCTTTCGACTCCGAAACTTCGCGATTCTTCGGCTCGGGCGTCGACAGCGAATACTCGGGTACCAGCGCGTGCAGCGCGCTCAGCACAGCGGCAGTTTCGCCCACCTGAATGGCGCTGCGCAGCGTCGCTAGATCGCGCGTCACCTCGCCCAACGGGCGCGAGGCAATCCGTCCTACGAAGATCTTGGGGTGCCGGGTCTTGTCGGCCTTCTCCGAGTCCGTAGACAGCTCTTCGAAGAGCTTCTCGCCCGGTCTGACACCGGTGAACTCGATCTCGATGTCCTCGCCTTCACGCAAACCTGACAACGCTATCAAGTCGCGAGCCAAATCCACGATGCGCACCGGCTCTCCCATATCGAGTACGAAGATCTCGCCTCCCTCTCCCATGCTCGCGGCCTGCAGCACCAGCCGTGAAGCCTCTGGGATCGTCATGAAGTAACGACGCATCTCCGGATGGGTCACGCAAACGGGGCCGCCCCGCGCGATCTGCTCTTGAAAGATTGGGATGACGCTGCCCGCCGAACCCAAGACATTTCCAAACCGCACCGTGACGAATCGCGTCGTGGAGCGCGACGAGAGGCCCTGAATGTATACCTCGGCCGCGCGCTTGCTCGCGCCCATGATGCTGGTCGGGTTCACCGCCTTGTCCGTGGAGATCATCACGAACGCTTCCGCGTGCAGCTCATCGGCAAGGTCGGCCACGTTCTTGGTTCCGAACACGTTGTTCTTGATGGCCTCTTTGGGGTTCCATTCCATCATCGGCACGTGCTTGTGCGCGGCCGCATGAAACACGTGTGCAGGACGGTGCTCCTCGAAAACCTCCCGCATGCGCGACAGGTCGTTGACGTCAGCGATACAGGGTACGAGCTCGAGGTCAGGATGAGTCTGGACCAGCTCGCGGTGAATGTTGAACAGATTGTTCTCGGCGCGCTCGACCAAGACCAGGCGCGACGGGGCGAACGAAGCCACCTGCCGACACAGCTCGGATCCTATGCTGCCGCCGGCACCAGTCACGAGCACGACGCGCCCGCCGAGCTGCCCCGCGATGCCCGCTAGATCTAGCTCGACGGGGTCGCGGCCGAGGAGATCTTCGATGGCGACGCGACGAATTCTCGAAAGGTTCACGCTCCCCCCGACTATCTCATACAAGCCAGGGATGATCTTGGCGGGGATCGAGGCGGCCTCCGCGAGCTTGCTGATGCGACGAATCGAGTGACCTGGTGCGTTCGCGATGGTGATGAGGACCTGCTCGGCGCGCAGCCGAGCGCACAACTCCGGAAGGTCGGCCGTCTTGCCTACGACGGGGATTCCATGCAGGACCATGCCCAGCTTGTTCGGGTCGTCGTCGAGAAATCCTACAGGGCGAAGGCCGAGATCGGGACGTTGGCTGAGCTCGCGTGCCACGAGCACGCCGGCTTGTCCGGCGCCCACCAGCATCATACGAACGGGCTCGTCGTGGCCGCGCCGCTGCACGGCCTCGCGCCGCTCGCCCTGCAGGCGCCGCAGCACGCGCACCCCGGCGACTGCCAAGAACTGCAGACTGAAGTTGATGGCCACGACGCCGTATGGAACCAAAGCACGCCGCAGCGCATCTACGTCGAGCTCCGCTATCAAGAATCTCCACAACACCAAGATCAACGCGCTCAGGGCACACGCGGATAGGATGCGAACCACCTCGCGCAAGCCCACGTAGCGCCATACGAAGCGGTGGACCCCGAGCCATCGCAGCACGAGTAGCTCGAGCAGCACCACGTAGGGAGCGGTGAAGAACAGACGAACCAAATGCTCCGGCGGCGGCAGGCCATCGAAACGAATGAAGAACGCGGCGACGAACGCCAGGAAAAGCGCGCCGACGTCGATGGCGATGCGAGAGAAGCGAGCAAGCCCTCTAGACATGACGCGTAGCCTCCCCTTCCCGCGCGCTCCGCGCCCGAAAGGCTCGTCGCACGATGCCAATCACGCGATCTTGGTCGCTCTCACTCAGGTTGCTGCCGCTCGGGAGGCAAAGGCCTCGGGCGAAGAGATCTTCTGCGACGCAGCCTCCGTAGCGCTCCGCCGACGCATACAGCGGCTGCAGATGCATTGGCTTCCACAGCGGTCGCGCCTCGATGTCCTCGGCGGCCAGAGCCGCCAGCAGCTCGTCGCGCGTCGGCCCGGCCGGCGACGCTTGGACGGTGAAGCAACTCAACCAGTTCGTGTGCAGGCCCCAATCCGCCTGCGGCATGAACGTCATCGCCCCCAGGTCGGCGAAGGCATCGCGGTATCGGAAGGCGATACGACGACGCGCCGCGACCCGCTGGTCCAGCACCTGCAACTGCCCTCGGCCGATACCGGCGAGGACGTTGCTCATCCGGTAATTGTAGCCGACCTCCGTGTGCGAATAGGCCACCCCGGGGTCGCGCGCCTGAGTAGCCCAGAAGCGCGCCTTCTCGACCCAGCTGCGCTCCTTCGCCACCAACATGCCACCACCGGTCGTGGTGATGATCTTGTTACCGTTGAACGAAAATGCGCTGACTGGTGACGACGTGCCGACGAAGCGCCCGGCATGCTGAGTGCCCAACGCTTCCGCGCAGTCCTCCAGCAGCGGCACGCCATAGCGGTCGGAAAGGTCACGAAGCGCCGTCATGTCCGCGCTCTGACCGAAGAGGTGGACGACGATGATGGCCTTGACGCGAGTGCTACGCTTCAGGGCATCTTCCACTGCGTCGGGATCCAGATTCCAGGACCGACGTTCGCTATCCACGAACACCGGACGCGCGCCCACATAACCCACAGGATTCACGGATGCGACGAAGGTGAGCGTGGGACAAATGACGGCATCGTCGGTGCCGACACCCAGCAGCCTGAGGCCCAGATGGATGGCCGCCGTGCCCGACGCTACCGCCACGCAGGGCAACCCCAAGTACTGCTCGAATTCGCGCTCGAACCCGTCGAGGTTGGGCCCGACGCTAGATAGCCAGTTCGAACGAAAAGCCTCTGCGACGTACGGCTCTTCGAGGCCGCTCATGTGCGGCGGCGACAAATAGATTCGTGTCAAGCGCGCTCCTTGTTCAGCGGCCTTGCCGGCACGCCGACGACGACGTCGCCGGGACCAACGCTCTTCGTAACCACGGCTCCCGCTCCGACCGTCGCTCCCGCTCCGATGTCGAGGTACTGCAGCACGCGTGCGCCCGTGCCCACGAGCACCCCTTCCCCGAGGGTCACGCCGCCTGAGATGCTGGCAGCGTGATTGACGACGGAACCGCAGCCAATGACCGCCTCGTGGCCCAGGGTCACTCCCACGTTGATTAGGCCGAATGGTTCCACGACGAGGTTGACGCTGCCGAGCGCTCCCGCAGCTATCATGCTGCCCGCTTCGAGTCGTGCGGAGCGGCGATCGAACGTCGCCGTAGGGTGCACGAGCACTGGCCAATCTAGCCTCGGAAAAGCCGCTTGAACCTCGCGTCCCAGGCGCAGTCGCGCGCTCGGTGTACCGATGCCAAGAGCCACCGCGTCGACCTCCCGAACGTGACGCTCGAGCCAGTTCAGGTCACCGAGCACGCGTTCGCGCGAGTCCCTCTCGCCTAACTTCGTCATGTCCGACACCACGAAGCCGAGCACGTCCCAGGGTTGATCGTTGGACGCAAGGGTATCGATCAGCCACGCGGTGTCACGTGCCTGCCCACCAGCGCCAAGGATGACGATGCGGCGAGGCGAAGTCATTGCAGCAACATTAAAAACTGCGGCACCCTAGCTTGGTTGCCGGGGGACGGCGAGGAATTCAGGCGCTTAGCTGTCCGGACGCGACGTTCCCATGAATTCAGGCATCGTGGCCTCACCGACGGCGGAGATGCCCTCGCGCGAGAGCACGGCCCGCACCGTGCGCAAAAGGATCTCGAAGTCGAGCAGCAGCGACCAGTTGTCGACGTACCAGACGTCGAGCTTCAGCTTCTCTTCCCAGGTTAGGGCGTTTCGCCCGCAGACTTGGGCCCACCCCGTGATGCCCGGCCGCACGTCGTGCCGACGAGCCTGCTCTGGCGTGTATCGCTCCAGATAGCGCACGAGCAGCGGGCGCGGCCCGACCAGGCTCATGTCCCCCCGCAGCACGTTCCAAAGCTCAGGCAGCTCGTCCAAGCTCGTCGAGCGTAAGAAGGCTCCGAGCGCGGTGAGACGTTCCGCGTCCGGCAAGAGCTCGCCCTTCGAATCGGTGCGCTGATTCATCGTTCTGAATTTTACGAGCGTGAATACGCGTCCGTCCTTGCCCGGCCGAGGTTGTCTGAACAGCGGGGGCCAGCCATGCACCGCGAGGCCAAGCCCCCAAATGGAAGCCAGCAGCGGCGATAGCGCGACCAATCCGGCCGACGCACCGAAGATATCCACCGCGCGCTTGAAGAGGCGAGCAAGGTCCTGCGACACGTTTCAAGATTCTTTGCTCGGGCGTGCCTTGTCAATCGAGGTTTCCGCACGGAAGCCGCATGAGGTAGGGTGCGCGCGTGAGTAGAGCTCTTGTCACTGGCGGCGCTGGCTTCATTGGACGCCATTTGGTCCAGGCCTTGATCGACCGGGGGCTCGACGTCCTCGTGCTCGACAACTTGTCTTGGGGCTCGCGCGAAGCCCTGCTGCAGATTCGCGGGGTGGAGCTGGTCGAAGGCGATGCGGCGGATCTGCCGCAGGTACTCGGACGTCATGGATCCTTCACTCACGTTTTTCACCTGGCTGCTCTGATCAGCGCCTATGAGTCGCTCGAGAAGCCTGACGACTATCTGAAGGCGAACGTGACGGGACTACTGCGGCTCATCGATTTCTGCCGTTCGCTCGCGTCCCCACGCCTAGTGTTTGCGTCGACGTCGGGCGTTTACGGCAATACGACGGCTGCTACCAAGCGTGAGCTGGACGTACCGGCGCCGGCGACGGTGTACGCGGCGACCAAGTTGACTGGCGAGCACCTGCTCCACATGTATCGCGAGCGCGTCGGGTACGACGACGTCTCCCTGCGCTTCTTCAACGTTTATGGGCCGGGGCAAAGCCCGAAGCACCCGTATGCGAACGTGACGTGTCGATTTTCGCGCGCTGCAGCATTGGGGGCAGGCGTCGAGCTGTTCGGCGACGGCCAGCAGACGCGCGACTTCGTCTACGTGTCGGACGTGGTCGACGCCATCTTGGCGGTGGCTTTCGGCCCGGTGAAAGGCCGCGTCTACAACGTAGGCACTGGGCAGGACGTGGCTATCGCTTCGTTGCTCGAGCGAGTGCAGCGGCTTGGCGGGAGAAGCATCGGCGTCGAGAGGCATGCGGCTTGGCGCAATGATATCCGTCACATCAGAGCCGACATCAGCGCCATCACCGCTGACCACGGCTTCGCCCCCCGCGTGACTCTCGACGAAGGACTGGCCAGTACCATCGAGTTCTTCAAACGAGTCGGGGACGCTTACTAGCCTTGGCGACGCTCGGGCGCGTCACACTCGCGATCTCCTCATTCAAGAACGATGAGGCCGTGTGGGGGCTACTCACGACGCATCGCGACGTGCTCAGCGACTTCGCGCGCGTCATCGTGGTGGATTCGTTCGGGACGGGCGAGCTCGCCGGCCGTCTCGAGGACCTTGGGTTGGGGCCGAAGCTCGAATACCACTGCTACCCAGAGAACCTCGGTTCTGCCGGCAACTTGGCGCGCCGCTTGGCGCTCAGCGCCGAGGGCAGAAGCGATTTCGTCTACGCGCTGAACCACGACGGCGATCTGCGCCCGTCCGCCATCGCGAAGCTCGTCGCTCTAGCTGACAGAGCGCCTGGACGAGTTGGGGCCGTGTTCCCCCTTCGTAGCATGGTGCAACGTGGCGGACGCTACGACATCACAGGACGGCTCCGCTTCCCATTCACGGCCGTACGCACGGCGCGAATACCGCGAGACGAGTTGACGGAAGTGTACTGGAGCAGCAGTAACGGTGCGCTCTACGCGCTGGCGCCCGTCCGCGAAGGATTGCTGCCGTTCAGCGGGCTGTGGATGGGTTATGAAGACCTGGGCTATGGCTGGTTATTGGCGTCGCACGGCTACAAGCAGTTCGTCGCCCGTGACGTCGTCGTGCACGACGGCTACGAGTATCGAAGCGTGGGCCCGGTCCAGGTGACGAACAAACCGCCTTGGTACGCTTACTATTTCGCGCGAAACCTGCTGCTCGCCACGAAGCTCACGAACCAGCCACTACCGATCAAAGCGCTGGCGCTCTCGAGAGTCGCCATCGAGCTGGGGATAACCCTGGCGCTGCGGCGCGAAAAGCGTGCGCGCATCAACGCCACGCTGGAGGGCATCGTCGACGGCCTCCGGGCCCGTCAGGGCAAATGGCGACTTCCCTGAGTGCTTTGAGCGCAGCCAGCCAACCGACGGTACTGCAGCTCGAGCGCTTTCCAGATCACCTCTCGACGGAACTTGGCCTCGACCCATTGTCGGCCCGCGATGCCTTGCCGCCGGGCGAGCGGCGGCTCCATCGCGTAGCGCACCAACTCCTCGGTCAGGCTAGCCACATCACCCTGCGGGATGAGCCGTCCCGTAACGCCGTCGACTACGGCGTCGATGGTGCCTGTCGCGCGAAAGGCGACGACGGGCAACTCTGCCGCAGCGGCCTCCAGCACGGCGTTCGGGAATCCCTCACGCACGCTGGGGAACGCGAACACGTCCATCAGGTGGTAGTAGCGGGCTGGCTCATCCACGAAACCCGTAACGACAATGCGGTCATCGGACGCCAAGTGCTTGCGCGCCTCAGGAGGCAACGGATCCGTCGCGTCGTGATCGCCAACCAACAGTAGGCGCAGGCGTGGCTCGCGCAGAACAGCAACCCGAAACGCAGTAAGAAGCTCGACGAGCCCCTTGTCTCGTACGAAACGGCCGACGAAGCCCACAACCTTCTCATCGGCGCCCCATCCATATCGAGCGCGCTCGGACTGAGCCCAAGCCAGGCTCTCCGCTGTCGGTGTGAAGCGCTCCACATCGACACCGTTCGAGCTGCCGTCTGCTGGCACCCAGATCTTGCCACGCTCGGCGCAGCCGAGCGCCCAGAAGCGCTCACGCAGGCTACGGCTGTTCGCGAAAACGTGCGTCGCTAGACCCGCCGCGACGTGCTCGGTCGCGGCGAGCACGAGCCGCTTGGCCCCGCGCGCCCCCTCGAAGCGTAAGCCGCGCAACAAATACACGACGGTAGGAACGCCCGCGAGACGCGCCGCAATCACACCGAGCAGCCCCGCTTTCGGAGTTCCCGCGTTGACGATGTCCGGCTTCAGCCGAGAGAGCGTTCGTGTGAGTCGCCAAAGAGCGAGCACATCCCGGCCAAGCGAGATATCACGGGTCATTGGCACGCTCAGGCAGCGAACACCTTCACGGCTGGCAGCCCGGTCCAGCAGCTTACCGGGCGCGGTGATCACCGTCACATCGAAGCCACGCTCACGCAGGTACCCCAGCTGCCCGTCCATCAACCGGAACGCGGTGACGGGGTCAGTCGCCACGTACGCTATCTTGATCACGCCCTCACCTGCTGATGGAGCAGGGCACGACGGTAAACGTCGACGCAGGCCGCGAGATCGAACCAGCGCAAACCCAGCTGTCGTGCTCCAGCCGAAAGGGCTTGGCGCGCAGGCATGACACGACGCACGACCCAATCCGCAACGAGCTCGGGCGTCGCCGGGCTCTGCGTGTCGACCAGCAGTGAGGCATCGCTGCCGGACAGCTGCTGGCGCAAATCACCCACCTCGGACGCGACCACAGGCACACCGGCTAGCAGGTATTCCGCAACCTTGATGGGGGACACGCCGCGCTGCGATGGCGCTTCTCGCCTCAGCGCGAGCCCCACATCCGCAGCCGCAAGCGTCCGCGCGAGCTCGTTCGGATGCAGCTCCGCGAAGCGAACGGCGTCGCCCAGCCCTCGCTCGCGGGCCAGCTGACGCAAGGTTTCGGTCTGGAAAGCAAAGCACGAGAAGACGGCGTCGGCACGTCGAGCACGGACCCGGGCCAAGCAGTCCAGCATCAACTCGGGGCAATACTGCGGACCGATCGAACCCGCGTAGACGAGCCATGGCGCGTCGTGCCCCACGCCGTGCGCATCACGGATACGCGCGCGCTCCGTTGCGTCACAGGGCGCGAAAAGGCGTATGTCCTTACCGTTCGGAGCTACGAATATCTTGCTCCGCGCCTCCGGTCCCGAACCAGCGCGCTCGACCAAGATTTCGCGCGCCGCCGCAGTTCGGCAAATCACCGCGCGGGCACGGCGCACGCTCTGCCGTTCAATGGCGCGGAGGGCGCGGTAGGCGGGAGCGCTCTGCGAGAGTCCACCAAAGTCGACGCGCTCGTCCGCCATGAAGCCGTCGGCGTCGAACACCAGCTCGAAAGGCTGCCGAGCTCTCAGAGCGAGCTCCGCCATCGCCCCGGGAATCAGGCTCCGCGGAAATAATGTCTGGACTCCGTGAGCCCGGCCGTACCGGCTCGCCAGCACCGCGCCGAAGGCGACGACAGCCGGCAGCGCAACGCGCCGCAGGCTGCTGGGCACCTGATGCGGCACGTACGTCAAGCCGGAGCGACGCGCCGCGGCGCGCACTGGCTCGAGGCGAGCCGGCGACGCCCACGTGAGCTGCAGGACGTGCACGTCGATGCCGGACGTTCGCAGTCCCGCGAAGATCGGGAAGAACAGTGATTCCAGGTAGGTCTGGCTGGGTCCGTCCCAGGTCAGAAACAGGGCGCGCAAGGCGTGGTGGTCTAGCACCGACTCGCGGGTCGTGAGAAGCTGCGCCCGCCGCGCGCTCGAGGCGCGGCCCAGCTCTGCGAATGAACGACCTTCTCGTCACCTTGCCCGTCAGCCTATTGTGGGCCGCCTTCACGACCCTGTTGGTTCGCGGTCGCGAAGGCTCTGAGCAGCGTGACCTATGGCTGAGCTTCATGGCGCACCAGCTTTGCGCCGTGCTGCTCGTGGTGATCACGGTCTACTACTACGGTGGTGGCGACCTGACCGCGTACTTCTGGAGCGGCAAATTCATCTCCGCCAAGCTCCGAGCAGATTTCTTCGATCTCGCCCCGACGCTCTTCAACGTCATCCTTCAGCGCGAGGTGGCGCTTCCGTTTCCAGGTACCATGGCCGGCACCAACACGGGATCCATGCAGGCGTTGGCCGGCTTCCTCTGCTACTTCCTGCAAGACTCGCTGTATGCGGTCTGCATGGCCATCGCGGGAGCCAGCTTCGTGGCCAAGGTGGCTGTGTATGACGTCTTCAAGCAGCAGCTGCCCGACGCGCCCCGAGCCGCGCTACGCTTCGGGTGCTTGCTCGTCCCCTCTTCCGTGCTGTGGTCCGCCGGCCTGATGAAAGAGGCGATCGCCATGTTGGGCGTGAGCGCCATCCTGTGGGGCGGGCACACGCTCATCGTGCGCCGCCGCTACTCCCCGCTTGCGATGTTGGCCGTGGGGCTAGGTACGCTGACCACCGGCCTTTTCAAGGGATACGTGCTGCCGGTGTTGGGGTTCGCAGCGGGCGTTTGGTACTTATCGCGCGCCGTCGAGCGGCGCTTCGGCCATTCCACGGTGCGGATACGCTACCTGATCGGCGCAGTTGCGCTGGCAGCGGCGACGCTGCTGGCGACCAGCGTCGCGCTACCGCAATTCGCGCCGGGTATGATCGAAGAAGAGTCACGCAACGCACAGCAAATCGGCGCGAGGATCAGCGGCGGGTCCAACTACGAGCTGGGTGGAGCCTCTGTCGGGGAAAAGCTCCCGCTCGCGGTCGCCACGGTCTTCTTCCGGCCCATGCTTTTCGAGGCGAATAACCCAATGATCGCGCTGAACGCGCTCGAGATGGCGTGGATCACGTGGCTCATTCTGGTCGCGCTCTTCCGGCGTCGGTTATCTGGCACCATCAGCCAAGTCGTCACGACGCCCGCGCTCGCCTTTTGCTTGGCGTTTGTCCTGATCATGGCCGTCGGCGTCGGCCTGACGACGACGAATCTCGGCACGCTGTCGCGCTACCGTATGCCGCTGATGGTTTTTTACGTAGTTCTACTCGTCAGCTTGGCGGCGAAACCGAAGCGGGCCGCCGTGCCGCAGCCTACGTTGAGGCCACTCCCCCACGGAGCCTGGCCGGCCACAGATCCCGCGGGACGTAGCTGAGCGCGTACCAGACCGGGAGCTTCCACGAAACGGTGGGGCTGTGCTGGAGCGCGCTGCGTAAGGCCCGGCGAGCGTCGCGACCGACGCCCTGCTGAGCGAGGGCGACCGCGCGCTGCAAGTAGGCATAGGCCCGCGCAGAGGCGCAAGCATCGGCCAGCTCCGGGTGCTCCCCTTCCAAGATACCCAGGCCCACATGGCGCTCGATCCAGCGCAGCTCCGAGAAGACCGAGGTCGAGTTCTTTTCGTGTCGGCGGTAGCGACCCAGCACGCCCGGAACGAAACCGAAGGCTCCACCACCTACGAGGCAGTCGACCGCGAACTTCCAATCCGAATGCACGCGAATCCGCTCGTCGAACCCGTAGCTCGGCATACTCGACGCGCGCACCATGATCGACGACGTGGCAGTGCAATAGCCCCAGCGCAAGAACTCGGCCGCACCGTGCCCACTGCGCGGGGCGGTGATCGCGCTGTGTAAATGCAGCGTCCGGCCCGTGGCCGAGTCGAAATGGTCGACATCGTGCGCGCAAAGCACACGTGAGGGCTCGGCCTCCAGCCATTCCACCTGCCGGGAGAGCTTGCCCGGCAGCATCAAATCGTCGCCCGCCAGGAACGCCACGTAGCGACCACGACATCGACGCAAACAGCGGTTGGAATTCCCGGAAATCCCGAGATTCGGTCCGCCGGTGATGGCGATCACCTTCGAAGGCAGCCGCGCCGCGTACGCCTGTACGATCTCCGCGGTGCCGTCGCTCGAGCCGTCGTCGGCGACCACGACTTCGACGTTGGAGTAATCCTGCTCCAAGACACTCGCGAGTGTCTCGTCCACGAATTCACGTTGGTTGTACGTGACGATGTGGACCGAAACGAGCGGCTCTTGCGTCGCCAAGTTGCCCAGCAGCGCTGGGTACCAGTAGCCCCGAGCCGCGTCAAGTGGACGGGCGGGCCGGTTGAAGGACGCCGACTACCGCGGTATGAGTCGCTGGGCATGCTCGCGTCCGAAGCCAGTGCGAAACGGCAGCACTACGAGGAGAAGTCTGCGATGTATTCGGCGAGTGGACGTCGTAGCGAGCGATTGCTTTCACTCGTGGGCGGCCCTGCCCTGCGCGTGCTGGACGTCGCGTGCGGGCCCGGCCATTTGGGGGCGCTAATACGGGCTGCCGGCAACCACGTGACGGGCGTGGAGATCTCCGACGCGGCGGCGCAAGAGGCGCGGCGAGTGCTGGACGACGTGCTGGTCTTCGACATCGAAGGACGCTGGCCCGACCACCTCGCAAGCGCGTCTTTCGACGTGGTGGTGCTCGGCGAGGTTCTCGAACACGTGTTCGATCCCGTCAGCGTCCTCAAAGAGGTGCGGCGGGCTCTGGTGCCAGGTGGCCGCATCGTCATCACCACGCCCAATTTCTTGGTCTGGATAGCGCGTCTGCAGGTGCTGTTTGGTCGATTTCGCTATCAGCGTTATGGCATCTTCGACTTCGGACACATCCGCTTTTTTACGTATTCTTACCTGAAGCAGGTACTCGCCGACGCCGACTTCACGCTGCAATCCGAGCATCACCTGGTCCACCCGGCCCGCTTCGAGGGTGTGCTGAAGCGCTGGCCAAGTCTGTTTGCCATCAACTTCGTCGTCGACGCCCGACTAGAGCCCGAAGAATGAGCCCGCTTTCGAAGCCGCCGCGATGGTGCTGAAGGTACTGCGCCTGTTGCCGGAGCTCGACTTCGGCGGTGTGGAGTCGAGAGTGCAGCTCCAAGGCCAGCTTCACGCCCCCTCCGACTACGCTCTTCGGGTCTGCGCTTTTCACAAGCTCGGCAAGGCTGCGCGTCGACTCGAGGAGCTCGGCGTACCGGTGGACGTCTTGAACGTCGATCCGCGCGCCCGCAACCCCGCCGCGACGTTGGCGTTGGCACGCTACCTGCGCCGCCAGCGCCCTGACGTGCTCCATGCCAGCATCGCCGAAGCCAATTTTCACGGGCTCCTCGCCGGCTCCGCGAGTCGGGTCCCCGTTCGCATCGCGGAAGAGACGGGCATGCCCGCTCACAGTCGCACCGCCCGTTTGATGTATCGCGGCGTGTACCAGCTCGCCTCGAGCGTGGTTGGAGTCACGAGCGCCGTGGCGGACTACGTTCGTGACGTGGACCGGGCTCCGCGCGACCGCGTGCGTGTGATTCACAACTGCGCCGGCCCAGCCTTCTTCCCTGAAGCGAGGGCGACCGTTGCGCGGCCGCCAGGGCCGTTTCGCGTCTTGCTGGTCGGACGCCTGGTCCCCGTAAAAAATCACCTCCATTTCTTGGCTGCAGTCGCGCCCCTGCTCTCATCGCGGCCGGATCTGCGCGTGGCCATCGCCGGCGATGGTCCGCTCCGCACGGAGCTTGCGCGAGCCATCCGCGAGCTGGGCCTTGAAGGCAGCGTCGAGCTGCTCGGTGCTCGCAGCGAAGTGCAACAGCTGCTCGCGACGGCGCATTTATTCGCGCTGCCGTCGTTGTCTGAGGGCTGCAGCGTTTCCCTCATCGAAGCCATGGCCTCTGGTGTGCCTGCGATTGGCTCGGACGTACCCGGCGTCCGAGAGGTGATGGGGCCGCTCGCCGCGGAGTGGACGACGTCGTCCACCGCAACCGACGGCTGGATCCGCCTTCTGACCGCCGCCTCCGGTATGGAACCTGCGAAACGAGAGGCCTGGGCGCTCCGCGCACAAGCTCGCATGTACGAGCTCTTCTCGCCGACCACCTACGTTGCTCGACTATCGTCTTTGTACCGCGAGCTATCGGGCGCGATGCGCAGCCGGCCAACGACTCGAGCGGAGCAGGCCGTCACGTGAGCGAACGTATCCGGGTTTTGCATTGCCTGTCTTCGGTGGCACGCGGAGGCGTCGAGCGCCGACGTGTCGTGCTAGCGAAGCGCCTCGATCCCACGCGCTATGAGCAACGAGTGCTCGCCCGCGCCACCCGAGGCGACGTCGTCGACGCCCTGGAGGAACATGGTGTCCCGGTAATGACTGTCGGTTCGGGCCGCCTGTTCGCACCCCGGCCGTTGCTGCGGGCGGTCAGCGAGGCCGTGCGCTTCCGTCCTCACATCGTGCACGGAGCCGTTTTCGAGGGGCTGAGCTTGGCCGTCACGGCGGGCAACGCGTGCGGCGCTCGCATCGTCATCGAGGAGACCTCGCTGGCGACGACGCGCAGCCCGCGCGGGCGCGCCCTGTTCCGGACGATAGTAGCGGCTTCCGACGCCTGCGTCGCTATCTCTCCTGCCGTGCGTGACCACCTGCGCGACATCGGCAACATTCCCGAGCGCAAGATCACGTTGATCCAGAACGGCATCGACGAGCCGGTGGTCCCGCCAGCGCACGAGCTCGAAGCGACGCGCCGGGAGCTTCGCCTCTCGCCGCAGGCCTTCGTCGTAGGTAGCGTGTGCCGGCTCACGGACGATGGCGTCAAGCGAGTCAGCGATCTGATCCGCGCCAGCGCGCTCCTGCGTTCACGCTGCCCCGAGCTTCGCGTGCTCGTGGTTGGCGACGGCTTGGCGCGCCCCAGCTTGGAGTGCCTGAGCCGCGAGCTCGGAGTAGAAGACTGCGTCACGTTCCTCGGCAACCGCGAAGATACGGGCCGCTTCTACGCGCTCATGGATGTCTTTACGCTCCTGTCGTCGCGCGAGGGCTTCGGTCTCGTGGTGGCCGAGGCGATGTTCTGCGGCGTGCCCGTGGTCGGCGCCGCGGTCGGCGGAATCAAGGATTCGGTCGTCGATGGTGAGACCGGCGTGCTCGTGCCCCCTTTCAGTCCCGAGGCCGTCGCCGAGGCCCTTTTGACGCTGAGCCAACGGCCCGAGCTTCGCCTGGCGATGGGCGAGGCCGGAAGGGTCCGCGCCCAACGATTGTTCGGCGCCGCTCGCTACGCCAGTGACGTCGACGCCTTCTACACGCGACTACTCGACTCGCCGCGCCGCCGTCTCAAAGACATGATTTGAAGTGCCTTCGGCGAGCTTGCCCAGCGCTGGCTGGAGCACCTCGACACGCAGCAACTCCGTGAAGAGCTGCGCGCCGCGCGCGTTCAAGTGATCAAAATCGTAAAACAAGTCATCAGCAAAGCGCGAATCAGCAAGGTAGTCGGCGACGATCGCTCCGCGGCCTTGCTGGCGAGCGAGCTCGCCGTGCACGAACGCGAGCTCCCCTGGCTCGATGCGCTCGGCGTACCCGGGCGACACGGGCGTAACCACCATCACGGGCAAGGCGCCGCGTTGCTTGGCCCAATCGACCATGGCGTCCACCGCAGCGCGAGCCTCCGCCACCAGCTCGGGCCGCAAACGCCGGTGGTGTTGCGCGATCCTCCGCTCGAGCGCAGCCCGGCTCTTGTCCCGCTGGACGAACGCGCCGACGTCGACATCCCCGCGCGCGTCGGCCGCGGCCGCCGGCAGCGCTCGGGGAAAGCCCGCAGCCGCCCAGCCAAGCACCGTCCTCGTGCCCGCCGTCATCACCCGCGAGTAACGGCGCGCGTCGCTGAAGGGCAGAGGCTCTCGTTCGCCGTCGATGCCGTAGGCGTGCCAGTACTCGTACTGCCGCCATCCCTCGTCGGACTCCATGGCATACTTGAAGGAATAGAAGGAGATGCCGATGAGCACGGCCCGCACCTTCGGAAAGTTATGGCCAAAGCGCCGAAGCAGAGCCCGATCGTAGAACACGCTCTGCGAACCCGCTGCGAGCTTGAAGCACGGGCGCCCGAGCTCACGACAGATGATGCCGACTGTTTCGTGCGAGTTGCCGGTGACGAGCAGCTCGGCTTCGTTAGGCGCCTGCAGCGTGCGAGCTCGGACCTCGTGTAACGTACCCACACGTCGCGTACCTGCCTCGAGACCCGCGGCGAGCACGACGAGAGGCAACAAGAACGCCGCCACTCGCATGGCGTAATACTTGAGGCTGCTGAGCTCCTGCATCAATCGGCCTAGAACTGAAAGTAGATGAACTGCTGGGGGGAAGCGGCGCTCCCGACCCATAGCGCCAGCACGCCAGCGTAGTACAGGGCCCAGCGGGCGCTGCGTGGCCAGCCGATGAAGCGCGCGGCGAGGTCATGCCGTGCGTGCGCCCATTCCAGCACGAGGACGGCCAGCCCGGCGCCGAAAGCCCACGCCACGTCCAACGGAGCACCCACGTTGTGGCCGCGGAGGGTATCGAACCCATCGCCGGCGAACAGGCGCGCGTAGTAGTCCACCGCAACACCCATCGTCGGCGCGCGGAAGAATATCCACGCCAAGGTGACCGCATGGAAAACGAAGAGCCACCGCAGGGCTAGCTCGAGACGACTTCGACGGCGCTCCGTCCGACCGAAGCCCAACCGGCCTTCCATCGTCACGAGCACTCCATGAATTGCCCCCCAGACCACGAAATTCCAGCTGGCGCCGTGCCACAGCCCGCTGACCAGGAAAACGACCAGGACATTGCGGGTGGTGAGGAGCGAGCCCCGCCGACTCCCGCCGAGCGGGACGTACAGGTAGTCCTTGAACCAAGAAGACAGAGAGATGTGCCAGCGGCGCCAGAACTCTCCCATCGACGTCGACTCGTAAGGTCGGTCGAAGTTGAGCATCAGGTCGAAGCCCATCACGCGCGCTGCGCCTCGAGCGATGTCGGTATATCCGGAGAAATCGCAGTAGATCTGGATGCTGAAGGCGTAAGCGGCAATCAGCAGCACCACGCTGTCGGCCTGCGACAGGTTCGAGTAAGCCCGGTCAACGATGGCGGCGAGGCCGTCAGCAACGACGACCTTCTTGACGAGCCCCCACAGCATCAGCCTCAGCCCGGACGACGCGCGCTCGGCGTCGAAGCGCGTTGCCGTCGACCCGTGGATCTGCGAGAGCAGGCGGCCAGGGCGCTCGATCGGCCCCGCCACTAGCTGCGGGTAGAAGAGCACATACAGCGCATAGACCGCGAGGTTGCGCTCGGGAGGTTGCCGCCGCCAATATACCTCGATGGTGTAGGCAACCGATTGGAAGGTGTGAAACGAGAGGCCAACCGGCAACAGCCACCCTAGGAGCGGCGGTTGCCAAGAGCTGCCAGTCCAGCTCGCTAGCCACCCCACTTGCTCGGCGACGAACCCCCAGTATTTGAAGCTGAACAGGACGCCAAAGTTGCCGACCAGGCTCGCGCAAAGCCAGAAGCGACGCGCGGAACCTTCGCTCCGGGCAATCAGCAGCCCCGCGGCGAAGTCGACCAGAATGACACCCGCCAGGATCAGGATGTAGGCGGGGACAAGCGCCATGTAGAAATAGGCGCTCGCGACGAGCAGCATCCACCAGCGCCGGCGGCCCTCCAGGAGGAAGAACGCCAAGGTCACGATCGGAAAGAAGACCGCGAAATGGAGCGAGTTGAACAGCATCGGCCGAGGGACTGGCCCTTATACCCGAGGCCTCCGGCTGTCGGATAGGGTACGGGTGCCGGAGCGGGCTCAAGGAGCCCGCTCGATCACGCCCCCGTCTCAGAGCTTGTAGCGCAGCAGGAAAGCGTCGAAGTTACCGCCGTTGGGAAGAACCGACCCACCAAAGCTCTGGGCTCCCTGGAAGCGGCCGCCGATGCCGATCACGCCATCAAAGATGCTGGCGCAGGAAGCGTCCTCGTTCGAGGCGCCGCCGTAGACGAGCGCCCACACCGGAGCACCCGTGGCAGCCGCATAGCGAGCAACGAAGAGGTCGACCGCTCCACCAGGGCTCGCGGGGAGCGCGCCGGTGCCAAAATTCGGAGAGCCAGCAGTGCTTCCGGTCACCACGACGTCATTGGTAACGCTGTCGGTGGCGATGCCCAAGCCGCGATCCGTCCCTTCACCGCCGCCCGTTCGAACCCACTGGGCCGCGCCGGTGTCGTTGTTTAGCGCTGAAACGAACATATCGGTTCCTTTGGCCGTCACGTTCCCGGCGCCCAGGTTGGCCGTGCCCACGTAGTAGCCCGTGATCACCGGGTTGCCATTCGGACCAATTGCGATCCCCGACAGCCCGTCATTGTCGCTCGGGCCGCCCAACGCGCGACCCCAGAGTGGCCCGCCGCTGCCGGAGCCCAGCTTGAGCACGACCCCGTCTTGCGTGCCGTTGCTCGTGAGCGAGACAGGCCCGAACGTCACCGCGCCACTGAAATTTCCGACCAGCAACGGGCTATTCGTCGAGTCGACCGCGATGTCGGTGACTTGGTCATCGCCGACGCCACCGAACGAACGGCTCCACGAGTGGCCGCCGCTGGCGCTGCTGAGCTTGGCCACGAACATGTCGAACTTGTTCTGGAGGGTCGCGCTCGCAGCCGTGTAGGTGGCGCCGCCGAGGTTGATGGTATCCGAGTAGGAGCCCGCTATGAAGACGGCGCCCGTGGGGCCGATGGCGATCGCCGACACGCGGTCAGCGCGAGGGCCCCCGTAAGTCTTGGCCCAAGCCGTTACACCCGTCGTACCCGTGATCTTCATCACGAAGGCGTCCGAGGCGGCGCCGTTCGTGGTAATGGGCCCGCTCCCGAAATTCGCGCCCGAATAGACGTTCCCGCCGACGAAGATACCGCTACCGGCATCGACCGCGACCACGACTGCGCCGTCGCCATCGTTGTTCGGACCACCGAAGCGACGGCTCCATAAGTGCGTTCCTACCGGGTCAAACTTGGCCACGAAGATGTCGGAGCCACCCGCCGTCGTCATAGCCGTCGCTGGCGTCGTGCCAAAGTTGATGGTCTGGCCGAAGCGCCCGACGATGATCAGGTTTCCGGACGCGTCGTAGGTAAAGTCCATGATGCGATCGGCGGCGCCGCCACCGAAGCTCGCACCCTTCATGTAAGTGGAGGGGCAAGGTTTGCAGGAGCCGCCGCAATCGATGCCCGTCTCAGCGCCATCCTGCATGCCATTGCTGCAGGTATTCGCCGTGCATACACCCACCGCCGGTGCATAACCGTATTGGACGCCATGACCCAGCGTGCAGACGGAGCCCGTCTGACACTGGCTATCGGCGGTGCAGCCGCCTTCGAGCGGGGCGCACCTGCAGTCGACTGTGCAGTGACCCTTCACGCCGTTCGCCGGCAAGCCCGAGCAGTCGGGTGGCGGGCAAAAAGTACCGCAGGAGCCGCCGCAGTCAGTCTGGGTTTCGTCGCCGTCGAGCTTCTTGTTGTTGCAGTGAGGAGCCGCACACACGTTGAAGTTCGACGCGAAGCCGAAATAGATCGCCTTGCCTGAGCAGGTTAGGCCCGTCACGCACTCGGCTGCGCTATCGCAGTCACCCTCGCCCAAGGTGCACTTGCAGTTCGGATCGGAGCAGAAGTTACCGTCGCCGGGCGTGGGCTCCTGACATTTGGTGAGCCGGTCGTCGACGACCCCCAGGTGCTCGTCGGACGTCGCGCAGCCCACCGGCAGCACGGCCCCCACAGTCAACACGAAGCCCAAAACATAGCGCTGTCTCATCACTCTAAGCTCCTGATCAAGCCCTTCGTTGCATAGGGCTCGAATCGCATTCGAACGGCGAGCCTAGCACTCCCTTGAGCCGGACAACGGCAAGTTTTGCCAATTCTCACTCCGGAGAGCGACCCTTGGGAGTGCTAGCCCAATCATGCGAGCCTCGCGCGCCACCCGCCGTGCAGCGCGGGGCGCTTCGTGTTAGGAGCGCCTCACTTTCAGCGGAAAAGCCATGCGTTCTGGACGTCCCCGTGCAGTCTTGGTCTTCGAGCCCACAAGGGCGCGCGGGGCCCGAGCCTTGGGGAGGTCGCGTGAGTAATCTCCCCGCGGTGTCGATCGTCTGCCCCAACGTGGGGTCCAACGCCCTGGGACGAGCGATGCTGCTGGCCCAGCTGCTCGAGACACATACATCGGTACGATTAGTAGGCGTGTGTCGAGGCCCGAAAATTTGGGGACCGGCGGCATCGCTTTCGGTGCCTATCGAGAGCTTCCCACTGTCGAGCCACGCCCGTTACTCGCCCGCGGCGATAGCCTGGCTGCGCCGGACCGTGGGACGCGACTTGGTCGTCGTCTCGAAGACGCTGCCGCACAGCTTGGGATTCGCCCTGGCGGCGGGGATTGGGCTCGGGCGGATGGTCATCGACATCGACGACTGGGAAAGCGGCTTCGCCCAGCTGCGCGCCAACGAAGAGCTCGCCCCTAGCGAGCTGCGGCGCGCGCGGAGGGAAAGCCTGCGGCGCCGCCTGGGCTTCAACGCCTTCGCGGCGACCTGTTTGCTCGAGGCGGTCACGCGGCGCGCCCCCCACCGCCTCGTATCGAACCGGTGGCTGCAGTCGCGCTTCGGCGGAGACATCTTGTATCACGTGAGAGATCCCGCGGAGCTGGACCCTCTGAAGGCGAAACGGCCGCCGGAGATGTCTCTTTCATCCGACCGGCCGTGGGTCGCGTTCGTGGGCACCCCGCGGCGTCACAAGGGTCTTGACGTGCTCGTCGAAGCCCTCGTACGCGTCAGCGGCCCGGCGGCACCCGGACTGGTGCTGATGGGAGCCGACCCGAGCGCGCAGGGCACCATCGAGGCAGCGCGCTCGCGCCTGCCGAATCGCTTCGCGGTCATCGATCAGTTCCCGTTCGATCGCTTGGCCGACTACCTGTCGCTGGCCGACATCATCGCGATTCCCAGCCTGAACGTAGCGTCGGCGTGGGGCCAAATCCCGGCGAAGCTGTTCGATGCGCTGGCGATGGCCAAGCCCGTCGTGGTGTCCGACATCAACGACATGCGCGAAATCGCCGATGGGTGCGGCCTCGTCGTACCTCCCGGCGACGTTGGCGCGCTGAGCGACGCCGTCGAGCGCCTGAGCGCCGACGAGACGCTGCGCAGGACGCTCGGCCGCGCCGGACGCGAGAAGTTCCTGTCGCGGTTCACGCACGCCGCGGGCCGCGAAGTGCTGTTGAAAGCCGTTCGCCGGGCCGCGGCATGAGCGAAAATCGCCTGGGCCGAGCCCTTGCCGCCGGGTTGGGCGTCGATTTGGCGTCGGCCGTGTTGCTGCGCGGCATCGCGCTCGCGACGACGGTGCTCGTGGCGCGTGTGCTCGCGCCCGGGGATTACGGCGCCGTCAGCCTCGCGCTGGCCATTTACGGCGTGTCCGACACGCTCACCAATCCATCGCTCGGCACCGCCGTCATCCGTCAAAAGGAGCTCGACGACCACACCATCGACGTTGCATGGACCTTGAGCTTGCTGCGCGCGGCGTTGCTGGGACTGGCGCTGTTCTGCGCGGCGCCGCTTCTCGCCAGCTTATGGAAGGCCGGCCATGAAACGGCTTCGTATTTGCGCATCTTGAGCCTCGCGCCGCTGACGGGAGCGCTCGGCAACCTGCACGCGGTGCGGCTGCAGCGCGCGCTGCGCTTCGGCAGGGCCATGATGCTCGACAATACGCGCCTGCTCGCGGCCGGAATCACGAGCCTGGTGCTCCTCGTCGTGACCCGGCGCGCAGACGCTCTCGTCATCGGCACTGTCGCCGGTAACGTCGTTTACGTAGCGCTCTCGTGGGGATTCATCGCCCCTCGCCCGCGCCTCGCGTTCTCTCGCGGGAAGGCGCGCGAGCTTTCGCACGTCAGCCGGTGGCTCGTCGCGCACTCCATCTTGGTGTACCTCTCGGTCACGGTCGACAACCTCTATGTCGGGCGCACCCTCGGCCTCGCAGCGCTGGGCGCATACGCGCTCGCCTGGCGAATCGTGAACACGTTCATGACGCTGTTCACGCGCGCCATCGCGAAGATGCTGATACCGACGTACCAAACGCTCGGCGGTGACTTGGCGCAGCTGCGGCGCACGGTTATGGCGGCGCTGTTCCCGTCCGCCGCCGTTGGCGCGCTCGCGAGCGCGATCGTAGTGATGGGGGCGCACGACATCTTTTTTCTCGTGTCGGGCGGGGGATTTCCAGGGGCTGCCCCCGTCGCCGTCGCCCTCATCCCCTACGTCTACACTCGCATCATCAACAACGTTCTCGCACCGCTCTATCAGGGGGTAGGCTCCCCTCGCACGCTGGCCATGCTCTCGGGCCTGAACCTCTGCTTGCTGCTGCCGGCGATGTGGGTCGGAAACCAGCTCGGGGCGGCGACCGGCATCGCCGCCGGTGTTTCGGCGGTCAGCGTGGTGGTGAGCGCTGTCTTGATCGGCCTCGTGCGATCGCGCTTCCAGCTGCCTCTCTCTCTCCAACTGAAGGCGACGCTGCTGCCCGTCGCGCTCGTGACGCCGGGCGCGCTCGCGGCTCGTTTCGCCACAGGGGGGGTGACGTTCGTACCGCTTCGGCTCGGCCTTGGCAGCATCATCGTAGCGATCGGCTTCGTCATGGCCTGGGAAGTATGGCGGCGCCGAATGCCGGACATCCCGTCGCTGGTCGAACCGCTACTCCATGCCGTGCGACAGCGAATGAAGCGCAGAGCGCACGCCGGCTGACAAGGCTTGCTGCGACGTCGAGCCTCGTCGTAAGACTCGCGCCCAGCATGAGCCACGATGCAGAGCCCTGGGCTAGTTGGCTGGGATTCGGGAACGTCGCCAGCCGCGCCCCGCGTCGTGGAGACGCTTTGCTGCGCGCACGCAAGGCGGGGCTCGCGTGGGGGCTCGCGGCGATCGCCTTAGTCGGATTCGACGTCCTCACCGGCATCTTTCCGATCGGGCCGCTCGGTGCGCTGGTGATGACGCTCCTGGCCGTGCCGCTCGGTGGTCTCCCCGGGTACTTCGTCGAGCGGCTCGCCTATCGAGCGGCGAGCTCGCAGCGCAGCCGAATCCTCGCCACCCTGGGAGTCTCCCTGGTCGTGTTCTTCTACCTCTCCGTGGGCATCAACGTCGTCGCGACGCTGCTCGGCCACACGACGGTGGCGAACATGTTCAGGCAAGTCGCAGTGTGCGTCGTCGCTACTGGACCTGTATGCCTAGGCTCTTGGATCTACCTACGCGCCACCTGCGCGCCGCGCCGGCAGCAGCATTTCTTCGCCTTGGTGCTGCTCGTGATAGGCATCTTGCCGGCCGTCGCCGAGCGTATCATCAGCATTGAGGAGTACCGCGTGGTGCACACCGTGCTCCGCTGGGGAGCCCTCGCCGGTGTCGGCAGCGCCCTCTTCGTCGCGCTGCCGGAGGACTTGAACGTCCCTAGGCCGTTCACCTATTGCCTACCGCCGGCGCTGCTTGCCGGGTTCATCCTTTTTCCATTCGCTCGATCGGAGTTTGCACCGGGTATGCAAGCGCGCCCGTTCGGCCGGCTCGTACTCGAGTCGCTGCGCACGCTGGTCGACTTCGATCGTGACGGCTACGCCCAATGGCTGGGCTACGGCGACTGCGCGCCGTTCGACGCCAACGTGAACCCCGGTCGTCCCGAGATACCCGGCAATGGCGTCGACGACAATTGCAGGCTCGGCGACGCCGCCCCTGCCGCAATCGCGTCTCAGGTGCGGCCTCCAATTGCGCCCCGCGCGGAGCAGCCGAGCATCGTGCTCATCACGAGCGACGCGCTTCGGTCGGATCACCTCAGCGCCTACGGCTATCCGAGGCCGACCACGCCCAACCTCGATCGCTTCGCGCAGTCGGCCGCACTATTCACGTCGGCCTTCACGCCCGGCACGCGGACCGGGGCAACCCTCCCCGCGATGAACTATGGGGTCTGGCCGGAGCGGCTCGCGTGGACGCCGCTCTTCGAAACGACCCGGCTGAATTTGGTCGCTCCGGCAGACCTCAAGCCGCACGAGTTCGTGCGCCGAGCCATTGGCTTCGCGCTCGAGCAATCCCGTCCATCCTTGCCGCAGCTCTTGAAGGAGCGCGGCTTCGTGACCGCGCTAGTCGCCGATGACGGCACGTCACCTTTCTTGGACCGACGCCCCGGCTTCTTGAGCGACTACGATCACTACTGGCAGATGACACCCGAGAAGGGGCGTCCGTACGGCGATGAAGCCACCAGCGCGAAGGCGCGCGAAGTGCTGCGTTCGATCGCCTCGGGGCCGTTCTTTTTGTGGGTCCATTTCTTCGGCACCCACACGCCGACGACGCGTTCCCCGGGCGTGCCGGAGTTCGGCTACGATCAGGTCGGCGGTTACGACCACGAAATTTGTGCTTGGGATGCGGCCTTGGGCAAGCTGCTGGCTGACGTCGACGAGCTGGCCAAGACGCGAGAGATTGCAACCATCGTAACGTCCGATCACGGTGAGGTATTCACCCCCATCGGCCGCGCCCACGGTGTCAGCGCAGAAGAGGCCAACTTTCACGTGCCATTGATCGTACGTGCGCCGGGTATGCCAACCGGCAAAAATGAAGCCTTCGTCAGCTCACTCGACATCGCCCCGATGCTGCTCAATCTCACCGGCGGCGCAGAAGGCTTGGATCTCGATGGCCGCGATCTGCGCGAGCTCGCCGCAACACCGGAGCTGACGCGCGACCGTATCCTCTTCTCGGGCGCAAGCGCGTTCAACAAGCGGATGGAACCGGAGCTCTACCTCGACATCGCGATCGGCTCGGGACGCAAGGTCGTCTACGACCGCCTGCGAAACCAGGTCGACGTACGCCGGCTGGGCGATTTCTCCGACGCGGTCGTGCCTGCCGACGCGACCTCCGAGCGTCTGCTGAAGGCGCTTTTCGCCCACATCGAGCGCACGCCAGGCATGTACCTCAAGACGGACCGCTGAGCTGACGCAGCGCGAGCCTGCGCGGCCCGTCCGTCGCGGCTGGCGCCCTAGCCCAGCACGAGCTTCACACCAATCTTGAAAATAGCCGGCCGCCGTGCAACGAACCGGCCTGCGAGGGATTCCAGGATGTCCGACCTTCTTGCCAAAATATCTTCGAAGCAGGCTCACGTCGTCGTTATCGGAATTGGATACGTCGGACTGCCGCTCGTAGCGGAATTCGCGCGCGCCGGATTTCGAACGACGGGCCTCGACAACGACCCAGAGAAGGTTCGGCTGCTCAATCAGGGAGAGTCGTACATCGCTGACGTGCCCACGAGCGATCTCGCCCCGCACGTCAAGAGCGGTCGGCTCGACGCCTCGACCGATCGCAGCGTCCTGGCCAAAGCAGACGCCGTCATTGTCTGTGTGCCAACGCCACTCAATAAGACCAAAGATCCCGATATGCGCTTCATCGTGGCCGCCACGGAAGCGATCGCGGAGTTCCAGCACCCGGGCATGCTCGTGGTGCTCGAGTCGACGACCTACCCTGGGACGACGACCGAAGTATTGGTTCCCAAGCTGAGCGAACGGGGCTTGGTGCTTGGCAAAGATATCTTCGTCGCCTTCTCTCCCGAGCGCGTCGATCCCGGCAACGCCGTCTACAAGACGAAGAACACGCCGAAGGTGGTGGGTGGCGCGACGCCCCAGTGCCTCGAGGTCATCTCGGCCTTGTACTCGCAGATCCTAGATAAGCTGGTGCCGGTGTCGTCGCCCGAGGCGGCGGAAATGGTCAAGCTGCTCGAGAACACCTTCCGCGCCGTGAACATCGGGTTGGTGAACGAAGTCGCTATCATGAGCCGCAAGCTCGGCATCGACCCGTTCGAAGTGATTCGCGCAGCCGCTACGAAGCCGTTTGGCTTCATGCCGTTCTATCCCGGCCCAGGCCTCGGCGGTCACTGCATCCCGATCGATCCGCTCTACCTTTCTTGGAAGCTCCGCGCGCTGCAGTATCAGGCGCGCTTCATCGACCTGGCGGACAGCATCAACACCGGCATGCCGGCGTACGTCGTCGATCGCGCGGCCACGGCGCTGAACGACCACCAGAAGCCCGTGCGGGGCTCGAAGGTCCTCGTGTACGGTGTGGCGTACAAGAAGGACGTGAGTGACGTGCGCGAGTCGCCTGCGTTCGCGGTGATCCACGGCTTCATGAACCGCGGCGCCGACATCTCGATCATGGATCCGTTCGTGACCGAGGTGGACGAAGAAGGAGTGACCCTCAAGGCCGTCGACCCGAAGACCAGCTTCTCCGAATTCGATCTTGTGGTGATCGTCACTGATCACACGGCCATGGAGCGCGAGCGCCTCCTGCGCGAGTCGAAGCTCGTCCTCGACACGCGAGACGCGCTGCGGGGTATCCCCGGGGACCGCAAGAAGGTCTACGGGCTCTAGGCATGAGACGAGGCTGCGCGTTAGCGCTCAGCCTCGTCCTCTGCTTGTCCGCCTGCGCGCGGAGCAAGCCAACTCAACAGGTAGCTCGAGCCCCGAGTACAGCGGGATCGGCGTTGCCGCGGGCCAGCGACGTCGTGCTCGCGGCCGACGGCAAGGCGCGGGTCGTGATTTACGCTCCCGCGCGTCTTTTCGTTGACGAAGCGCCCCTGGTCAACGCCAAAGGGCGCCTCGTCAAGCGACGCCCGCCGGCCGATCCCATCCTGCGCCGAAAGAAGGCGGAAGAAACCCGCTTGCTCGAATCGGCGCGAGACCTGCAGCACTACTTGTCACGACTGTCGGGCGCGGAGGTCGAGCTGACCCCCACGACGACCGCGACCGCGATAGAGCCGAGTCCGCTGCCGATTCTCCTCGGCGAGCTGGCGGAGCAGCGCTTCGGGCCCGTCGGCTCGTCGGCGCCCGGTGGGCAGGGCTTTCGCGTGGTAGTGCGGCCCGAGGGGCTCGGGCTCTATGGCGAGGGCGATCTCGGCACGAGCTACGCCGTATATGAGCTGTTGGACCGCTTGGGGTGTCGCTGGTTCATGCCCGGTGACCTAGGTGAGGTCGTGCCGGCGGCCGGCCGCGTGGCGCTCCCCAGGGGCGACGACTCGCTCGCTCCGAGCACCATCTATCGCGGCGTTTGGTACGCCGACACCGACTTCAAGCGACGAAATAGGTTGGGCGGCATCGAGCTCGCCGCTGGCCACATGCTGGAGCGCTGGATTAGTGACGCACAGCGGCAAGAGCACCCAGAGTGGCGGGCTGTCATCAAAGGTCAGCCGCACCCGAAGCGGCTGCGCTGGAGCAACCCTGAGCTAGCCAAAGCGATGGCCGCTTCCATCGCGAGCAAGGTGGAGGGCAAGGGCTTGCGCTCCGTCTCGCTCTCACCAGCCGATGGTGTGGATTTCGACGACAGCGACGATCCGCTGCTCGACGCTGGGGATTGGGATCCGACGACGAATAGCGTCTCGCTCACCGATCGCCTGCTCGTGCTCACCAACCGCGTCGCAAGTGAGCTGAAGCCGCGGCATCCAGAGCTGATGCTCGGCGTTCTGGCTTACGTGTCGTACTCGCGCCCTCCTGTCAGAGAGAGTGTGCACCCCAACGTGGTGCCCATGCTGGCGCCCATCACCTATTGCCGCGAGAAGCCGTGGAACCGCGACGACTGCCCGGGTGCGGCGACCCTGCGCGGCAACATCGAAGCCTGGGCGCGCCACGCCGATCGGCTCGGCTTTCGCGGTTACACCTTCAACCTCGCGGAGCCAGCGGCGCCCAACCCCATGATCGGCAAGCTCAGTTGGGACTTGCCGTTCCTGATGGCCAACAAGGTTCGCTTTTACCAACCGGAGACGATGCCCACGTTCGAAGCCACGCTGCCTGCGCTGTGGCTGGGCATTCGCCTTTCGTTCGACGCGCACCGCCGCCCTGAAGCCGAGCTGGCGGATCTGTATGCTCATTTCTATGGTCACGCTTCGGTGGCCACGAGACGCTACTTGGAGCTGATCGATCGAGCCTGGCTCGATACTCCCGAACACGCGGGCGGCAGCTTGGGCTATGCGCAACGCTTCCCGCCGGGTCGGCTCGCGCGCGCGCGCGCTGCCTTGAACGAAGCCATCGCCGCGTGTCGAACAGGCGTTGAGCGAGCGCGCGTCGCGATGCTGGATCACTCGCTGTCTCAACTAGAGCTGTACATGAAGATGCAGCGTGATCTCGGCGAGGGCCGGCTGGACCAGCTACTGCCGGACCTGAGGCAATGGCTGAAAACGGCCAAAGACCTGTCCGAACGATACGCTGCGAATAGCGCGTTCGGGAAAGCGGGGTGGGCTAAGGAGTACGGCATTTACGGCTACTACGCGAAGCGCTTCCTCGAGCCAATCTACAGCGAAGCAGCAGCCATCGCAGCCCACGCGCGGCCGCTCTTGATGCGTCCAGTGTGCGACCTGCGCTTCTGGCTGGAGCCAGAAGCTGCGTTGCCCGCCTCCAGTGCCGCGCCCGCCGCCGTGAGTGCGCGGCGCATGGACGTATGCCGCCAAACCTGGTCGAGCGTCGGGCTCCACGACTATTTCGGGAGCATGTGGTACGAGGTTGACGTGCAGCTCGGAGACTTCGAGCCTGACAAACCCCTGCGGCTGTGGTTGTCGAAAGCGGACGGGGCGATCCAGGTATGGGTCAACGGCGTCTCGCTGCACGTGACCGACGCTCCGGACTCGATCGTGGCCGAAACGCACCTCCGTCCCCTCACCTTCAATGTCTCGGGCGCAGCCCGCGCTCGCGAAACGAACCGGGTCACGATCCTCGCTCGCCGCACTCGCCTGGCAGAGCTCGGGGCCGGCGGCTTGTTGGGTCCGATCTACCTTTACCAGCTCACCGATCCGCCTACCTCGCCCTGATCACGCGGCTATCCGGGTCGTCTTTCTCGGGGTAGGCTGAAACCAAGATGCGCGCCGTCGTGGTCGGTCAATCCGGACAACTCGCCCTGGAGCTGCGACAGCAGCCTTGTCCCGCAGGGCTCGAGCTCCTCCCGAGCACCAAGCTCGACTTGACGGATCCGGGAGCCTTGACGGCAGCTCTCGATGGCGCTCGCCCCCAATTAATCCTGAACGCAGGCGCCTACACCGCCGTAGACCGTGCCGAAGCGGACCGCGATCGCGCGTTCGCCGTCAACGCGGCCGGGCCCACCACGCTCGCCAACTGGTGCGCGCGAAACGGCGCTGCGCTGATTCACGTATCGACTGACTACGTCTTCGACGGCACCAAGCTTGGGCCGTACAACGAGGCAGACGACACAGCGCCGCTCGGCGTTTATGGAGCGAGCAAGCTCTCGGGCGAGAACGGGGTACGAACCGCGCTGGAACAGCACGTCATTGTACGGACGTCGTGGGTCTTTAGTGCCCACGGCAGCAACTTCGTAAAGACGATGCTGCGCCTGGCGACCGAGCGCGATGAGCTGCGCGTCGTCGCTGATCAACACGGGCGCCCTACCGCCGCGCGCGACCTGGCACACGCCGTCTGGCACATCGCCAGTCGCATCCAATCCGGCACGCCCCGCTTCGGCACCTTCCACTTCGCTGGCGCCGGAGAAACGACCTGGCACGGCTTCGCGCAAGCCATCGTCGACGAGCAAGCTCGATACACGGGAAGGCGCCCGCGGGTCGCTCCGATCACCACGCTCGAATACCCCACGCCCGCCAAGCGCCCCGCCAACTCTGTCTTGTCGACCAACGCCTTCGAACAAGCCTTCAAGCTCGCGCCCCGCCCCTGGCAACACGGATTGGCGGAGGCAGTTCGTGAGCTCGTGGCTCATGCTGCAGCCACGTGATTTCACGCTGCGAACGGCTGGGGCGCGCATGACAAAATCTCACCTACGGCTTCGACCCTGCTGGTAACCTTTCGTCACGGGTCGATTTGCAAGCTGGCACAAACGAAGGATTCGTGCACGATGAGCTCAACCGGCTGACGAGCATCATTCCCCCCTGCGTGCCAACGTGACGTGAGACAGCTTCCCCCTGGAAATATCTGTAGCAAAGGGCGGAGAATGGTCATGTCACTTGCCGAAACCCACCAACGTTCATCCCATGGCGTCGAAGGCGAGCTCCG
>JAEYWK010000154.1 GCA_023431345.1 Pseudomonadota bacterium | reverse complement strand
CCGCGCCACAAACCTGGGCCTACCAACAAACGGGCCCAACGACCCCTCACGGACCGTCGGGCACGGGCACGGGCACGTTTACGGGCACGCGCGAGCAATCCCAATTCAGGGACACTCCCTAGCCCTGGGCCAGCGCTGAGCGCTGGAGGTCGGGACCGTCCGGCCAGCGCTGCCGGCTCAGGCGCGGCGCGCGCGGATGCGCAGCTTGAGCAGCACGTCGTCTTTGATCAGGTCGTCGGGCATGCCGGGGTAGACGATGCCGAAGTCTTTGCGGTTGATGGCGAACTCGGCGTCGATGTCGATGGTGTCGGCGCTCAACTTCACGTTGGCGGGGAACGTGATGGACTTGGTGACGCCGTGAAGTTGCAGGTTTCCGGTCACCGTGTGGGTTGCGCCCTTGTCGCCGCCGGCCTTGATGGAGGTCGAGTTGAACGTGGCCTTTGGGTGCGCCGCGACGTCGAGCAAGTCGGGTGACTTCAGGTGAGTCGTCAGCTTCTCTTCGTCGCTCTTGATCGAGGCGACGTCGATCTCGGTCGTGACCGAGCTCTTGTTCGGGTCGTTATCGACGAGGTTCACGCTGCCGGTGAAGCGCTCGAAGGAGCCATCGTGCTTTCGCGTGACCTTGGCGCCGACGAACTCGATGCGCGAGTCGGTGTTCGAAAAGGCATACTTCACGGCCGACGCCGGGGCCGGCGCCGCCGATGCGACCACCGGCGCCGCGGCCGTGGCTTGCGGCTTACCCTTGGCGGGTTCGTTGTCGCACGCGCCCAAGGAGAGCAGGAGGATCGATGCGGTCAAGAGCGAGGAGGTCTTCATGCGCGGGAGCTTGCTACCACCGCGCCTCGCCCACAACGGCTCATCCCGGAACAGCCGTGCCTCGCTCGCGCAACAATCGAGTACTGTGTGACATTCGGCCGCAGCGTCAGGTGCAGGCGTTTGCGGTCCGTTCGGGGCGGCCAAGCGGAACCCCAAAAAAGAAGGCACCCCGGGGCTCAGGATTCCCGGGGTGCCCATCAACTCGCGCCGCGCTACCCAAGAATCAGCGCGCCACGTGTCGATGCAGCTCGAGTGAACGACGTCCTTCGTTTCACCAACCTTTCATCGGCCTTTCTCCGAGCGGCCAGCGTCGATTGAAACGCGCCAACGAATGAAGCCCCGTGTCAAGTTGACACGGGGCTTCATTCGCCAGCTCGGAGGCTGGTTACTCCGCGGGCGCCGGGTCCGGCGTCTCGGTCATGGCAGCAGCGGCTGGCGGCAAGGATGCCGAGGCTCCACGCCCCATCGTCGACAGGAAGTCGTAGGCGTGCATGGCGTGCTCGCCCGCGTCGAGGCCTTCGATCTCTTCGTCCGCGCTCACGCGCAGCCCGATCGTCGCCTTGACGATGAAGAAGAGCGCCGTCGCGCAGACGATGGTGAAGGCGGCGTAGGCTGCGGCGCCCAGCAACTGCGTGCCCACCGTGTGCTCGGGGTTGGTCGAGAACAGACCCACCGCGATGGTGCCCCAGAAGCCACACACCAAGTGCACCGACACTGCGCCGACCGGATCGTCGACCTTGATCTTGTCCATCAGCACGACCGAGCCGACGACGAGACCGCCCGCGATTCCGCCGATGATGATGGCGGACAGCGGCGTGACGACGTCGGCGCCGGCGGTGACGCCGACCAGGCCCGCGAGGATGCCGTTCAGCATCATCGACAGGTCCGGCTTGCGTGAGATGAAGGAGTACGCGACGAGCGCGCCCATGCCGCCCGCTGCCGCCGCCATGCAAGTGGTGACGAGCACGATGCTGGTCAGCGCCGGATCAGCCGAGAGCACCGAGCCTCCGTTGAAGCCGAACCAGCCGAGCCACAGCAAGAAGACGCCGATCACGGCCATGGGCATGCTGCTGCCCGGCATCGGGTTCACGCGGCCATCCTTGCCGTACTTGCCCAGGCGCGGGCCGAGGATGATGGCGCCGACCAGCGCGCCCCAACCGCCGACCGAGTGCACCACGGTCGACCCGGCGAAGTCGTAGAAGCCGGCCTCTTGCAGCCAACCGCCGCCCCACTTCCACGAGCCGGCGATGGGATAGACGAACGACACGAACACCGCAGCGAAGACGAGGAAGCTCCAGACCTTGATGCGCTCCGCGACTGCGCCGGAGATGATCGTGGCGCAGGTGGCCGCGAACATGCCCTGGAACAAGAAGTCGGTCCAATAGGTGTAGCCGTGGCTGGAGGCGTAGTCCGCGGTCATGCCGTTCTCGGGGGGAGTCAGCCCGAAGCCGCCAAAGCCGAGGATGCCGTTGAAGGTGCCCGGGTACATCAGCCCGAAGCCGACGACGAAGTACGTGAGCAGACCGATCAGCGGAATGGCCGTGTTCTTGAACAGGATGTTGACAGTGTTCTTGCTCCTGGAGAGGCCGGACTCTACGGCCGCGAACCCGAGGTGCATGATGAACACCAGGCCGGTGCAAACCATCATCCACACGTTGTTCGCGGTGAACTCTCCGGGTGTGATCTTGGCGGCTTCCTCAGCCAACGCCAGCGTCGGCGTGAGGGCCAACAACAGGCCAGCGGCCATTCCTGCGATGCGATTTCTACTCATTGACAAATCTCCTGGTGGCGCGCCGGCTGACTGCCGACACCTCCTCACGAGCGTTGTCAGTTGGTCGCCCGATCAACGTGTCGGCGCGGTTTCGCGTTTGCAGCGCGGCCGTTGCGCACCCCAAAAACCTCACGGGCGCTCGAGGAGCCAGAGCCCCAGCGTCGTGACGAGGTGCGCTGGAAGCAAGATCAGCGAGGCGAAGAGCGCGTAGCGGAGGAAGCTCGGCATGCGCACGCCCGCGCGCTCGGCGATGGCCTTCACCATTAAATTCGGGCCGTTGCCGATGTACGTGGTCGCCCCCATCACCACCGCGCCCGCGCTGATCGCGGCCAGGCGAATGGGATCTACGCCCGCCACGGCCGCGTGCACGCCCGGCGGCAAGCCGCGCGCGAGCGCCGTGAACGCCGAGTAGGTGGGCGCGTTATCGAGCACGGACGAGAGCAGCCCAGCGCCCCAAAACATCTGCCAAGCCTGCTGCACCGGCAAGTCCGGGGCCGCCTCTGCCAGCGCGACCTGTATCGGATCGAGACACAAGAAGAGCCCGGAAAATACCAGAGCGACGTCGATGATCGGCGCGTAGCTGAAGTCGTTCTTCCCGTGCACGGCGCGCGGGGTGAGCCCTATGGAGAGCGCCGCGATCGTCACCAGCGCTACCTCTCGATACGGCGTGGGCAACATGGCAGCCGGCACGACCAAGATCAGTAGGGCGACGTTGCGACGACCCGTGAGCCCCAGCGGCTCGCGCTCACTCACGTCGCGGCGGAGCGTGTCGCGAGACTCCCGTGCGTACGCTCGGACGTCCGTCAAGTAGAAGGCGAGGCCCACGAGCCCCACATACAGCAACCAGATCGGAAACAGCTTGAGCGTCCAGAAGAACGGTACGCCTTCGATGTAACCCACCAACAAGGGGGGATCGCCGAGGGGCGTCAGTAGGCCGCCGGCGTTCGCGACCATGATGATGAAGAAGGGGACTAGATGCGCCGTGTGCGAGCGTTGGCGGTTGGTGCGCAGCAGCGGCCGAATCAGCAGCATGCTCGCCCCCGTGGTGCCGATGAAGCTCGCCAGCGACGCACCGAGCAGCAAAAACGCGAGGTTGACGCGCGGCGTCGCCTCGATGTCGCCTGACAGATGTATCCCGCCCGACGTCACGTAGAGAGCGGCCAGCGTCGTGATGAACGCGACGTACTCGTGCGTCGCTTCGAAGACGGCGTGACTGAAGCCCGAGCTGAGCGAGAACACCACCAGCGGCCCCGCGCAAACGGCGGTGAAAGCCGCTTGAAACGCCGGCTTCTCCCACCAATGCGGCACCAGCAGCGGCAGCGCCGCGATCCCGAGCACGAGCAGCGGAAAAGGCAAGAGCGTCCAGGTTGGATACACGGGCAAGGAGCCCGGGTACCAGCCTCCAGGCTTCCCGTCGACAGCGCTCAGATTTCGCGAATGTGTCACGCGGCCGGGCCTCGAAGCGGCCGAGCTCGCCAGAGCGCAACGCGCCACAGAAATAGCCGCCCGCGTGTTCGTGCTCAGGCTGCGAGCGGCCAGCGCCGCCTTTTCCAGAAGTCGGTTTCGAAGCGCTGCTCAGCGGCGTAGTAGTACGCGCGCTCCGCCAGGTACCTCGACCAATCCCGATCGCAAGCGGCCTCGTTGGCGGCCATGATTTCGGCAATCGCGTGGGGCCGCTCCAGCAAGTTGCGGGTGACCTCGGCTACGGCCCGGCCCGAGCGCAGGGCGCGGAGCACGCCGCTGCCGGAGATGGGATCGACCGCGCTTGCTGCGTCGCCGAGCGCGACCCAGGGTCGCTCGAGTAGAGCCACGCTGCGTCGTTGGCGCTGGCTCTGAGCGCAGCAGACCTGGGGCGCCGTTCTCGGGGGGATCGAGCCGACCCGCTCGAGCGTGCTCGGCGCTCGCTCCAGCGCCGCGCGCCAGGTTGCGGCAGCGCTCAAGCGGTCGCGGCGACAAAGGTCCGCGTCGGTCATCAGCGTGACCAGCATTTGCGGCGCCGCGCCCGAGCGCGAGGGGAGCGGCGCCGAGTACCACCAGCCCTCCGGCGTCGCTTCGACCAGCAAGTGATGGCGCTCCGACTCTCGAGCCGCACCAACGCGCGCTGATATGCCCACCAGTTGGTCGAACAGCAGGCAATCCGCGCCTTGGTCCCGCGACGGGCGGGCGCTTCGACCGCTCGCGTCGAGCAGCACGCGAGCTCGCAGGTGGAGCGTCTGCGGCGCGCCGTGCGACCGATCTCCGCAGTGGACGAGCCGCGCCGTGTACCCGCCAGAAACGCGCTCTGCCTTCGACAACCGAGCGCCACGCAGCAAGCTCGCGCCCGCGCTCACGGCGGCGCGGGTCAGCATGGCGTCGAAAGCCGCGCGATCTACGTGCCAACCGCAGCCGTACGGGCTCATCAAGTGTGAATGAGCTTGCGGCGCGGCGTGGCCCCAAACGCTGATGGTGCCCGAGGATGGCAGGGGTGACAGCTCGGTGAAGCCGCGCCACAAGTCGAGCTCGCGCAGCGCGGCTTGAACGTCGGGCGCCAGCGACTCCCCCACTCGCGGGAGCTCGGCATCGCGCGGCTCCACGAGCAGAACGCGCGCGCCTCGCCGAGCCAACTCGAGCGCCGCCACCGAGCCCGCTGGTCCCGCGCCAGCCACGAGCACGTCGAGCTCCTCCGATCCGAAGGTCATCATGCTCAGCCCAGCTCTGCGGCTGCCTTGCCGCCCTGCGCGCAGCAGCCCAGCGCGAGGCACTTGCGGACTGCGTCTAGGTCCAGGCCCTCTGCGCGTAAGCGCCGCTCCAGCTCGGGCCCGATCGCCGCGCCGCGCTGCAGCACGCAGTGAAGCAAAGCGCACAGGTCGTGCCCACAACGGCTTGGATCGCGACGGCCTGGCGTCAGCGAGGTCTCCGCGTCGCGCGAGCCCCCATGCCAAACGACTGCCGTCAGCATTTGCTCGCGCGTGAACGGCAAGCCCTTGCGCGTCGTGCCCGTTGCGCGGACGCGCAAGCCGTGCACGCCGGGGAGCGTGGCCACGAAATTGGCCACGAAGTGTCCCGGCTCGCTCTCTTGGAACGCGACGACGCCGCTCGCCCCATCTGGCCGCGAGAGCTCGCCCCAAACGTGAGCGCCGCGGAGCGGGACGGAAGCGTTGGTCACGGACGCCTGCACCGAGACCTGCGCCCCCGGATCGTAGCTCGATTGATACTGCGAAGCGCGCAGCGAAACGCTCGAGTAGGCGTGGACGACCAAGCTGTACGGCAGCGAGCCACTCGTGCCGGCCGCTTCGAGCGTGGCTACAGGGACGCGTGTCGCCAGCTGGGCGAGCTCGACACGCCGGCGGCTCTCCGTGACGGGTCCGGCGCTGCGCTGTAGGCGCGCGGGGCCCACGGCGTGCAGCCCGCGTACGATGCCAGGATCGATACCCTGCTCGTTGTCACGATTCGGCGTCAGCCGCGGACGCCCGATGGTGAGCAGCGCGTGCCACAGCCCGCCCTGATCGAAACGATCACGCACGAGCTCGGTCGGGAGAACCAAGCGGTAGTAGGCAACTTGACGACCGAGCACATAGGTCATGGCCGGCTCGCTGAGTGCACGCCAGGGCTCGAGGATCAGCCCCGTCGGTGTTTGCAGCCGAAAGTCCACGACTTGGGGCTGCGGCGTGAGCAGCACCACGTCCACGCCCGAGTCGGCCTCGGTGAGCCTGAACGGGACGCGCTGCACGACCCCTGGCGCGAGCGTGCCGTCCGGGTCGAGCACCACGTCGGCGTTGGTCACTCCGGCGAGGATCTGCAGAAAGTGCTTCTGCAGCACGAAGCGGTTGTCCATCCCGATGCTGCCGGTCACGAGCAAGAAGCCGCCGTGGTTGCCGGACAGCGCCTGGAGGGCCGCGGCGCTGGTGTTCTGTGGCGTGCCCAGGCCGATCGCAAAAGTGCGCTCGTTGACCTCCGGCGCGACGTCGGCGATGAACCGCGCGCTGTTCTCCACCCCGTCCGTCAAGACCGTGAGCGCCTTGACGTCGTACGGGTTGGGAGCGCTGTTGAGCAGCTGCCGGCCTTCGAAGATGCCATCGCCGATCGAGGTGGCGCCAGCTGGGTCGAGCCCGCTACCGCGAATGATGTCGAGAGTACCCTGTCGATTCGTGTCCGACAGTCCACCGCCGCCCAGCGGCACGACCTGCTGCAGCGCCTGGGCGCTCTGGTCGTAACGAACGATGCCGACGCCGTCTCCTTCGAGCATCAGGTCCACGAAGATCCCGGCGGCTTCTTGCAGGGAACGGTGCTTGCTCTGACCGTCGCCGCGGTCTTCCGACATGCTGCCCGAACGATCCAGCACGAGCGCGACGGCCGCGGTTCGGCGCGCGACCGTGTTGCCGTCGACCACGATGCTGAAGGCTTGACCGCTGACCGGTTCGCGCACCGTCAGCGTTTGCGTGGGCAGCGTGGAAGGCGCCGCGCCGGTACGGTAGATGAGCCAGAGCCGAGCCGTGGCCACGGCGTTGCCGGCGGTGGCGTCTACCGAGACGGAGGTGTTGTGCGCCACCAGTTGCGCGTGGCTCGGAGCGCCGCCCGGTGCGTACTCCAGCGTGACCGACGTGCTCGGCGAGATCACCTCGAATGTGATGGCGAGCGCCTGCTCGCGCACCATCCCCATCGGCCCTTGCGGCACGTCCACGAAGTCCAAGTGAGGCGTGAGCAAAGTGATCGAAGCAGTGTCACAGCGCTCGACCTCGACGTGCACGCTGCCCTGTCGGACAACGAAGCCGAGCGAGTTCCACTTGTTGACCATGTCTTCGTAGCTGCCGATGCCGCGCGACCACTGCTCGTAGCTGGTGGTCCCCTGCGGCATCACCTCATTCGGACGTGGGACTGGCCACCAGTTACTGCCGCAGGCGTAGAAATCGGCTTGCCAGGGCAACGCCATCGACGCGCTGATGCTGCCAGGCGCCGTCGTGGGATCGATGCGAAAAGCCTCGGAATAGAAGGCCGCCTCCACGATGGGTCGGTTGCCGGCGCTCAGACCGCCCGCCTCGATGCCTGGATAGAACGCTCCACCGACACAAGCCTCGAGCGCCGCGCGGTCCATGCCGCTCGGCGACACGGTCGCCTCCGGCGAGGGCACACCGGTCCAGTCGTTCGTGAAGCTGGTGTCGTCCTTCCAGCGCTGCATGTGCGCGTACTGGATGGCCGTGAGCTGCGAATCCCCACCGTTCAACGCCGGCATGTTGCCGCCCGGCCGCAGCTTGTTGAAGATGGCTGTCTTCATGGCGGGCGCCGTTACCGGGTCGGGCCAAGTGTGCGCGAAGGTTTCAAGCACCCACCGAGTGTCGCGAGCCCGCTGCAAAATGGGGTACACGTCCCTGGTGTAGGAGGTGGTCGTCGGCGCCGTCGCGAGCCCCGCGTCCACCATCGCTTGCAAGACCCGGTCGTACAAAGTCGTAACGCTGTCTTGATGGGGCGCAAACTTGGGAGGCGCGCAGATCACCCACGCGCTCAACACGGCCGGCGTCGCGTTGGTCGCGCGGATCTTGATCGTGGCCGAGACGGGGCCATCGGAAATGTCGTCGTACCAGCCCGCGTTGCCCCAAAACGACGAGATCCCATGCCCGCCGGGCGACGCGGATTTGCCTGCGCCGCCGAGCACCAGCAAGTGGTTCTCGTCGTCCGTGCGAACCTCACCGAGCGGCACCTTGGTGACGGCCTCGCCCGCAAACCGAACCTCGCCGCTGTCGAACAGCGCTTGCTGGTTGGGGCCCGTGGTCGTCCTCGCCCCCGGGTCGATCACCAGGTCAGCCTCGGGCTCGCTGTTGCCGCGACCGGCGTAGGCCGCCTTCCGGTTGACCAAGTGCACGGTCCACCGAATCTCTGCCTCAGCATCCGTGATCTCTTCGATGGTGCCGTCGTCGTGATGGGCAAAGATGCGGAAGCGCGCCGCCTGACGCTTCACGCGGCATTGCGCGTCTTTGAACCCCCCGACGGGTTCTGGGCGCTCACCCAGCCGCTCGGGGCCGATGAAGAACTCAGCGCTGTTGCCGACTCGCGCGATGCCAATGGCCGGATGAATTCGATACGTCGTCGCCATCTACGATTCCCCTCGCAGTGAGCACGCACGCTACGTGCAGCCACACACTATGCAGCTCACCGCGCCTATCCCCCAATAGTCATCTTTGGAGATCGCATTCAGTACTACGACTGATCATCACCTGCCTTTTCACCCACATCTCACTGCCTCGCTTCCAGCTCGCCTCCAGCGCGCGACTCGCGCTCTCGACTCGAGCGCTTCGTCAGCCGCTCAAGCCAAGCGCAGCCACGGCGCGAGCAGCGCGAACAGCGCCAAGCCGGCCATCAGCGCGGTGACCTGGCGGCGCAGCTGATGGCGCCTGCGGAGCTGCGCCGGGGACAGCACGGGGTTGTCGCGTGCCTCGTCGAGCTCGAACGCCTCGAACGCCTCGAACGCTGGCGCCTCGTTCACGAAGAACTCGCTGGTGAGCTCCAGGTCGGCGTCCGCAGGCTCGACGGCAACGGCTCTCGCGCGGACCGCAGTCACCGCGTCGCGCGGCAGAGGTGGCGGAGCTTGCGAGGGCTTCCGCCTCGCTGAGCTCTCGGGCGCGCTCGCGTCTTGCGTCCTTTGCCTGGGTTGCCGGCGCGCTTGCCGCTGGGCCTTGTCGGTCTTGCTGCTTCGCGCCACGCGCTCTTGCTATCGTCCGAGGCCCTCGCGGCGTCAAACCTCCAGGTTGTGCCTCGACGAGCGCGCGGGTATTTGCCTGCATTCGCGGTGCATTCGGCCCCTCCACCGGCAGGGCCTGCTCTCGGAGAAGCGACCAGAGCACGAGCGCGCGCTCGATGGCCGGCTACTGGTAGCGCCGAACGATGGGCAATAGCGACGAGCGTCGAAACGGCGCCGAGCGGCGCATCACGTCGCGGGCGCGTGGCGTCTCGAGCTTCACCTCGAGCGTGAGCCGCCGACCGTAGCGATACACCTCCAGCGTCGCACCGTCGGAGCACAGCGTGCGTGCTCGCGCGAGGGCGGGCAGGTTGGGTGTCGGCATGCCATTGGCCGACACGATGATGTCGCCCTCGAAGATGCCGGCGCGGGCAGCGAGCCCATCCTCCGACGTGCGTCCGACCAACACACCACCCACAATCGCCGCCATCTTCTCGAGCTCAGTCCGCTTGAACATCTGCGAGCCATCGCGTTTCACGAAGCGTGCCCGCGACGAAGGCCCAATTCTTCGGACATTTTCGGTGTAGGGTGCCGTGGGCCACGTCGCAGCCGTCTCGGCGGGAGAAACCGCGCGTCTCACCCCAGCCTTCGCAGTACGACGAGACAGCCGCGCATCGTTTGCGCGATGGGGCGCCGCGAGCGCAGGTCTTGCGCCACGTAGTCCTCGAGCCCTCGTCTGTCGCGCGAAATGCGCCCTGGGGCAACTCGGCACGTTGCCTGCAGAGGCTCTACGATGAGGCCAATGAAGCGGCGCCACGGCGTCGAGCCAAGAGGAGTAGTCATGGTCGAGCCAGCCCCGTTGCCCAGCCTCTTCGGGCGATTCACCGCCATCTTCCAAGATCACGACGAGCTCGGGAAGACGCTCGCACAGCTGCGCAAGATGTGCGCTCAGCTCGAGCCGTCATCGACCCTTTCGGAAGGCCTGTCGCCCCCGCAGCTCCTCGCGCAGCTGCAAGAGGACCTGATGGCGCACTTCGCCGCCGAGGAGTCGGCCGGCTATTTCGGCATCGTCGTCGCTGAAGCGCCCGAGCTGGCTCCGCAAGTCACGGCGCTGAAATGGGAGCACCTCGTCATGCTCAACACCGTACGACAGCTCACGAAGATCGCTCGACAGCGGCGGCGCTGGCTCGAGCTGGTGACGCCGACGCTCGAGCTCGTAGCCCAGCTCGAGACTCACGAGCGTGCTGAGTCCGGGCTGCTCGGCCGTCTCTTTCGTTCGGCCGCGAGCGGGGAGCGCTGAGGCCGCATGACGACTCGCTTCGAGAGCACCGTGCCGTTCAAGATCTCCTTCCTGGGTGCGGCCGAAACCGTCACCGGCTCACGCTACTTGCTCGAGTCCGCGCAGTCTGGCGTGCTCGTGGACTGCGGTTTGTTTCAGGGTTACAAGAAGCTTCGCGAGCGCAACTGGCTGGCCCCGGGCTTCACTCCTGCTGGCCTGAACGCCATCGTGCTCACGCACGCGCACCTCGACCACTCGGGATACCTGCCAGTGCTGGTCAAAGGCGGCTTCAGCGGGCCGGTCTACTGCACCGCCGGAACACGAGACTTGCTGCAGATCTTGTTACCTGACGCAGGGTATTTGCAGGAAGAAGAAGCCAAGCTCGCCGCGCGGCTCGGCTATTCCAAGCACGCTCGGCCGTTGCCGCTCTTCACTCGAGAAGACGCCGAGCGTTGCCTCGGCCTGCTGCAAACGGTGCCCTACAACGAGCGATTTCGCGTGACGCAGGAGGTGCACGGCACGTTTCAGCGCGCCGGTCACATCGTGGGCTCCGCGACGCTGCTGCTCGAGCTGCCGGGGCGCTCGATCGCGTTCAGCGGTGACGTCGGGCGCGCGCATGACCCAATCATGCAGCCGCCGGCGCCGCTACCGGCGTGCGACTACCTGGTCGTCGAATCCACCTACGGCGACCGCCGGCACCCGAGCGCGCCGGTCATGGAAGAGCTCGCGCTCACGGTGAATGAAACGGCGGCCCGCGGCGGAGCGGTCGTGATACCCGCCTTCGCGGTCGGTCGAGCCCAACACCTCTTGCACCTGCTCGCCACCCTCCAAGAACGCGGACAAATCCCGCGCGTCCCGATCTTTCTCGACAGCCCCATGGCCATCAAAGCCACCTCCGTCTACCGAGAGCACTCGCACGAGCACCACCTGTCACGCGAAGAGTGCCGTCGGCTGGCGACGGTCGCCCACTATGCGAGCACGCCCGACGAGTCGAAGGCCATCGATGCCGCGAGTGGCCCCATGGTGGTGATCTCCGCGAGCGGCATGGCCACCGGTGGCAGGGTGCTCCATCACCTGCGCCGCTTCTTGCCCGAAAGTCGCAATACGGTACTGCTCGTCGGCTACCAGTCGCCCGGCACCCGCGGGCGCTCGCTCGAAGACGGCGTCCCAGAGCTCAAGCTTCACGGTCAGTACGTCCCCGTACGCGCGCACATCCGCAAGATCTCCGGTCTGTCCGCGCACGCCGACTACACCGAGCTCATCGCGTGGCTGCGAGCCAGTCACATCCAGCCTTCCCGCGTCTTCGTCACCCACGGCGAGCCCGCCTCCGCCGACGCGATGCGCCGTCACCTCCGCGACCAACTCGGCTGGAACGCCCTCGTCCCCGACCACGGCGCAAGCTACCCCCTCCCGACTGCCGCGACCATTGAAGGGCGCGCCGACAGCACCCGCCCGTAGTTGCAGCCGCCGCGTACCTGACGCGCACCGACTCTTGTGAGCGTCACGCGCTCGACACCCGCAGCTGCTCCAGCAAGTCGTCCAGGTCGTCACCTGCCGCCGGGAGGCTGGGCAGTAGCTGCGCGATGTGGCGCTTGACCCAGTCTGGAGAGCGCTCGACAGAGGGCTTACTGGGACCCAAGCCGAACAGCTGCTGCCACTCCAAGCGGCGTTGCTCGGAGTAGCGCGCGCCCAACCTCCAGCTCGATGCGGCATCGAGCTGCTCGCCGATACGCAGCGCGAGGTCCCGAGCCTCATGCAACCCGACATTCACGCTCTGCGCGCCCAGAGGTCCCACCGAATGGGCGGCGTCGCCCACCAGCCAGACGCGCCCTTCACCAAAGCGGCTGGCCAGGGCCGGCCAGAACTCGGCGCAGCCGCTCCACTCGAAGTCGCGAGCGTCGGCGCCGTACCAGGGCAAGCGCGCCGCGAGCAGCTGGCGAAGGTCCGCCGCGCCGGGCGCAGGCGTGAGCCCCACACCGACCTCGAAGGTGAACCGCGATAAATTCCCCTGCAGCGGATAGACGCTGTTCCCGGTACCCGCGGCCAGCACCAAGTGGGCTTCGTCACCCGCGCGCTCATCGGGAACGTCGTAGAAGGCGTACATCTGACGAGTGCCGTGTGACACCCAGTCGATGCCCAGCAGATCCCTCACGGTCGAGCGCACCCCGTCAGCGCCAATGACGAAGTCGACGTCGAGGCTCTCGGAGCGGGTGTCGAGCCACTCGAGCGCGCGGCCAGGGGGTTGGCTTTCGACGCGCTCCCGACGAACCAGAGCGGCTCGCACGCGAGCGCCCTCTTGCTCCAGCGCAATCAGCCTCGTCTGCCACTCGACCTCGACGCCCAGCACCGACAAGCGCTGAAGCAGAGCACGCCTCAGCACGTCCTGCGGCAGCGTGAGGGCGCCCGGCGAAGCTTCGCCCGCGGCAGGCAGTGTCAAGACGGCTCGCCGCTCAGAGTCGGCGTAGACGGCCAAACGAGCAATCGGCCGCCCTCTCCATTGGAGAGGAGCGCTCACGCCGAGCGCGGCCAGGATCTGGATGGTGCGCGGGTGCAAGATCACGGGGTAGGTGCGCTTACTTTCCTCGGCTTGCTCCTCGACGATCCTGACCCCGATGCCCAGGTCGCGGAGCTGCATCGCCGCAAGCAGGCCCACGGGACCTGCCCCGACGACCAGCACGCGCGTAGGAGGTTGCCCGGCGCTGTTCGTGTTGGACATGTAGGAGAGGCTGCATGAATCAAGCCATGAGTACGTCGAGCTTCTCCAAACAGATATCGTCGACCCGACCCGAGGTCGTTCCGGCCGCGCAAGAGCCGCGGTCACGCGCGCAACTCTTGCGCCGGGAAGCCGCACCTTGCCCCCATGATGCGGGATTAACGCTGGGCACGGCGCCTGCAAGGCGACCTCGTTGGAGACAACGACATGAAAGCCAACGTGGGGCTCACTGATCGAAGCGCCCGAATGGGCCTTGGTATGTTGCTGGTCGCGTCGCCGCTCCTCGAGCTTCCGACCTATCCGTATAACCTTTTGGGCTTGGCGCTCATCGCGACGGCGGGCATCGGCTACTGCCCGCTTTACCGCGTGTTGTCGCTCTTGACCGCTCGACAATCGACCACGATGGGGATCGATGCCAATCGGCCGTCCCGCGCAACTTGACCGGTCGGCGGGCTGGCGCGTCTTGAGAGTGACATGAGCAAGAGCACGGTCGCCGCGCTGCTGACTCGACCCGAGTCCGTATTGCAAGACATCGAGCGACTGTGCGAGCTGGCGGGCGTGCGGCAGGCGCTCGATCCGTCGCGCAGCACGATCTTGAAAGACAACATTTCATGGCACTTCCCGTTGCCTGGGGCGAACACCACGCCTTGGCAGCTCGAAGGCGCCATTTTGGCGCTCGAGCACGCCGGGTACCGCGACCTGAGCTGCGTGCAGAACGAGACGGTCGTCACCGACGCCTTCAAGGGTGAGGACCTCAACCACTATCGACCGGTGTTCGAGAAGCACGGCGTCCGCGTGCTGTACAACTTCGAGCCCAAGGACATGTCGCTGGCAGCGCAATACCCCCTGGGGTGCTCTGTTCCGATCTTACGGCCAGCGTGCCGTCTCATCCTGAACGCGATCGGGTATCGTTGCGGCTCCGTCGAGCACCCATCATGCCACGGGACGAGAGCCCTTCACGACTCGGGCGCGTGAACGGTGAGCACGGGAACCCGAGCAAGGCGCACGATCTTCTCGGCGACGCTGCCCAGCGTGACGCGGCTCAGACCATGGCGGCCGTGGGTGCCCATGATCACGAGCTCGGCGCCCGATTCGGAGATTGCGTCGAGGATGCCTTGATGCGGCAACCCCATCTTGAGCTTGCTTTCCGCGGAGGGCATCGTCTTACGCAAGTCTTCCAGCGCCTCCGCCAGCCCCTTGACCGCAGCCTCCTCGATCTCGCTGATGATGGTCGAGTTGAGCATGAAGTCCATGTACGGATAGACCGGCAGCTCCCAAACGTGGAGCAGCGTGAGCTTGGCGTCGAACGCTCGAGCCATGGTCACCGCGACCTTCAGCGCCTCCGCCGAGGCTTTGTCGAAGTCGGTGGGCACGAGGATGTGTTTGAACGTCTGCATGATGATACCTTCTCTGCTCACCCCGCTGCAGGACGCGTGCCGCGCCTCGTCATTCAGTTCCCGCGAGCCGCGCCCAGGCACCACGGCGCACGCGGGCGCAAGCGCTTCGTCGCACGCAAGAGTTGCGTGGGCTCACGGAGCAGGGATACAGGCTGCAGTGTGCGGGTCACACAGACCGGACGAGCAATCGTCGCCGTCGCGACAGTCGACGCATCGGCCAGTCAGCGGATCGCAAAGAGCGCCTGCGCATTGCTCATCGCTCTCGCAGGCGACGCAGCCGCTTCCATCTGCTGCGCAAAATGGTCCGAGCGCCGAGCTCATGCATTCGTGATCGCCGTCGCACTCGTAGCAGACCCCACGCGCTTCATCACAACCGTGGGCGGTCGTGGGGCACTTCAGCGTCCTCGAACACGATTGGAGGCATCGATTGGCGCGCTGGTCGCAAACGAAGCCAGCCGGGCAGTCCCCCGCATCCCGACAGTTCACGCAGCGCGACCTCGCGGTGTCGCAGTGCTGCCGTTCAGGGAGGCTACAGTCAGCGTCAGAAGCGCACTCGCGGCACCGCTCGTCGACGCAGCGCAATGACGCTGGGCACTCCGGCAGCTCGCCGCACGCGGTGGTCGAGTCGGGCGCTCCGCCGGCTCCGGCCGTTGCTCCTGCCCCGCCTCCATCGCCGCTCGAGCCCCCGCCCCTGCCAGCCTCGGCCGCGCTGCCTGAGCTGCCTGCACTGCCTGCTGCGCTGCCTGCGCTGCCTGCGCTGCCTGCGGCCGGAATGTCGAACTCGAACCGATCGTCGCAAGCCGAAACGCCAACCAACAGCGCGAGCCATGCCGCAATCAGAGAGCGACCCCAGCTCACTGTCGTTCCATCAGCTGCCGAGCCTCGAGCACAGCGAATCCGCTCGGGTAGCGCGCGAGATAGCGGCGCGCCTCGTCGACTGCCCGTGAGTCGTGAGACTTCGCCATGAGTCGCATTCGCTCGACCATCGCGTTCTCCGCGAGTGGGCTCTTGGGAAAGCGCGTGATGAGGTCCTGGTAGGCGCGGAGGGCGCCGCGAACATCGCCCTGCCGACGCAAAGCAACGCCCTCCGCGAAGAGGTCGTTCTGCGCTGTGAGTGGCGACTCATCCTTGACTGGCTCAGGCAAGGCGTCCATCGACGGCTGGGCCCCGCGCTTCGGAGTAGGGGCTGCGCTCGGCCGAGATACCGTGGGCTCGCCGGGAACGACCGGCTCTGCGAGGCGCGCTGAGTTCGGTGGCGCGGCCTCCGCCGTCCCACACACACTGGGCCAGACGCCTCCCGCGCGGACACTGACAGCACCCCCGCCGCTGCGTACCTCGACCACTCCCTCGCTGACCGCGAGCCGCGTGACGGACGACGCCTTGCAGCCGTCGGGACGTTCGAGCACTCGCACGGCGAACCTAGTGCCGCGCACTTCGATCTCCGCATCAGGCGTGGTGATCAGGAAGCGCTGCCCCGCCTGCAACTTGGCGACGTGCGCCGAAAGCTCACCTCGATGGATGGAAAAGTGCTGAACGGCGCCCCGGCTATCCACGAAGAAAGAGGTACGCTGCGCCAGCACCATTTCCGTCCCCGTCGACAAGCGCAACGACGCGCCCCCGTCGACAGGCGTTTCGATACGTTGCCCGGGACCAAGGGCGCTGGTGCCCTCCAGGCGTTCCGCCATTCCCGGGGCGCGCAGCTCGGCGCCCTTCCCCGTCGGCGTCGCTCGAATCGACACGTCATTCGCCGTCGGCTGCTCGACATTCCATCGTGCGTATTGCGTTACGAGGAGGACAGCGGCGGCGACACCGAGCGCGGCTCCGCAAACGATCACGACGCGGCGACGCGAGCGCTTGCGCAGCGCCATCTCGATCGTCCTGACGCCGCGCGCGCGCTCGACCTTACCAACGGGCCGCACCGAGCGCGGCAAGTGCTTCGCAAGCAAGCGCGCGGCGGCGGCCGCGTAGCGCGGCATGTTCATTCGCCCTCCGGCAAGTGGCGGAGGTAGCGAGCCAGCGCTTCATCGCCGCGGACCCGTTCGTGGAGCTCGCGACGTCCACGCACGAGGCGACTCTGAGCCGCGCTGAGACTGGCGCCCGTGATCTCGCCAACCTCCTTGAGATCATAGCCGTAAACGTCGTGCAGCAGGAATGTCCACGCTCGATTAGGGTCCATTTGCTGGAGCTCTAAGCCGATGCGCTCGATGGCTTGACGCGCCGCCACGTGGCCGGCGTGCCCGCGCGTCGCGAAAGCCTCGTCGTCAGGGTCGAGCTCCGCGAACAGTCGACGCTCGAGCCTCCTTCGCCGAATCGCGCGGAACGCGGCGCGCGCGCTGACGATGGAGATCCAAGCATTGAGCGGGCAATCACCGCGAAAGCGGTCGATGGTATCTACGAGCTCGAACAATGCTCTCTGGGCAACGTCCTCATAGTCCGAGTCACGCGAGCCCAGCAGCCGGTGCAGGGTGCGATCGACGATTGGCCGAACGCGATCATAGAAGGCGTCCGACAGCGTCGCATCGCGCCGCTTGAGGCCACTGATGAGCGAGCTGTCGTCCTCCGCCGGCCCCACGGGAGGCTCGCTGCTAGGCACCCGAGGCTCGGGCACCAGCATGAGCGGAGTGCGGAAGGCAGGCGACATGGGCGTGGGCTACGGGAGTGGGTGCAATATGACGCGCAAAAGCAGGCAACGAAGCGTTAGAAACCTGTTCGAAAGCCGATTTCACCGATGAGTCGCAGCGCGGGGACGACGGCTACGCGCTTGCCATGGGTGTAAACCTCGGTTCTGCCCAGGGCCGCTTCGAGCCCAGCACCGGCAAAAATGCCGGCAGTTCCCGCGACCCGGGCCCCCACTTCCGCGACTAAATCGGCGGCGGGCAGCCATCGGCTACGTGTGACGGGCGCCACGTCGTCTTCGGAGAGGTGGGAGGCCGCGAAGTAGCTCGCCATCACGTCGAGGCGGACGCCCACTTCACCCCACCGCCAATCAGGACCGCTCAGGGCAAGCCCCGCGCCAAGGAGGACAGTGCGCGTTGCCGCTTGCGCCTCCGGAATGTTGCCGGCCCGGCCGCCAAAGAAGCCGCGGCCCCACAGCGGACCTGTCCAACGCAGTCGGAGACCAGCCGTGGCACCCAAGCCCGCGGCGGTGCCCTCCACCCCGGTGCTCGCAACGCCAGCGAACTCCAGCCGCCGCGACCTCGACGGCAAATCGGCTGCTGCTGTCGCTGGCGGCGCCGAGCGCACGAGCCGCGGCTGCTCGGGAGGCGCGGGCGCCTTTTGGACGAGCCGCTCGGGTCCGTCCGCAGGCGCATCGGCAAACATCGCTGCTGCCGCGAAGCCGAGCAGCCGCCCGCGCTCGGCTGCCTCTCGCTCGGCGTCAGGGCTGCGGCTACCGAAACGCACCTCGCGATCAATCCAGCGACGCTCCTTGACCATGTAGCAATGGATGAGCGCGCTCGAGCCGTCTCGCGACCAGCTCAGCTCGATCACGCCATCCATACCCGCGCCGCGAGCCACGCTCTCTTCATCAGGCGGGTCCGCGGAGACCGCCAGCAACGCGACCTGAGCCTCTGGCCCCAGCACGCCACGCGCAGCGCGCTCGAACGCCATCCCGATGGGGTCTTGGGTTTCGTGCGCGACGATCAGGACGAGCAGAGAGGCGGCAGCCACGCGCGGGTGAGCCTGCCTTTCACTCCGGAGCGCCGCAAGCCAACCATTCGCCAAGCTTTCGGCGCTCCGCCTCGGGGACGGAGCCGCCCTCGGGCATGAACGTGTTCACCGCGTTCGGACCCGCCGCCGCAGAGCGATCGATATCGCCCTTCGCCGCGCGGATCTGCTCGATGCTGGCTAGCGTCGGGCCCTCGGGACCGCCCGCGTCGTGACACGCGAGGCAGTATTGCTGAACGAAAGGCTTCCCGAAGTTTTCGTACGTCAGCGCGGACCCAGTGGGGCACGACGCACCCGTTGGATCACCGGGGCCATCACCGCAACCAGCTGCGAGCACGCTGGCGAGGATGAGGAGAGTCAGGACCGACACGCGGAAGCTCGACCGAAATGAGGATGGGGTGTTCATGGTTTGAGCGAAGTGGCTTCAACTGGAGGGTGCGCGTTGAGCAAAAAAATCAGGCGGGAGCGCCCCCGAAAGTACAGATGGAGCGTTGCTTTGGACGAACGATGGAATTCGCGCGAATTGTCCTTACCTCTGCATGATTCCGCGGAGATGGGGGCACCCGGAGGACAACCCCATGAAGACACAATTGGCGTTCGCGCTAGGAACCGTTGCGGCTTGTCTCGTTCTCGGCTGCGGTGATGGAGCGGAGGAACCTGGCTCACTAGGTGGCGCCGGGACCAGCGGCACGGCTCAAGGGGGAAGCGGAGCCGGCGCCCCCAGCACGGGCGGCTCTGCCAGCGGAGCAACCGCGAGCGCGGGCACGTCTCAAGGTGGAGGAGCCGCTGGAGCTAGCGGGGCCGGAGTCGGCGGCACCTCGACTGGCGGCACGGCGACGGGCGGCACGGCCGGCACCTCGACTGGCGGCACGGCGACGGGCGGCGCGGGTGGCACGGCGACGGGTGGCAACGCGGGTGCGGCCGGCAACGCGGGTGCGGGCGGCGGCTCTGCGACCGATGGCCCAGGGCTGTATCAGGCGCATTGCTTCGCCTGCCACGGGCAGCAGGGGGTAGGCGGACCGCTGGCGCCCGAAATACAACACCCGGTGCGCGACTACTCCGCGTGGGTCGTGCGCCACGGTCGCGCCATGACGACGTTCCCCAAGGGGATGGACCCCGTGACGGCCGAAACCCTGCCGGATGCTCAGCTCACGCTCATCTGGGACTACCTCGACTTGCCCCCCCAACCCACCACGGGCCAAGCACTCTACCTCGACTATTGCGGCAACTGTCACGGCGCAGACGGGAAGGGCGGCCCCACCAAGCGCAGCGTCGTGAACGAGCTGTCGAAGCTGAAGCAGCAAGTGCGGGCGGGGGCGCACCTCGGTGAGTTCGAGATGCGAGGGGAATACATGCCCGCCTGGACGACCGCGCGCATCACGGACGCAGAGCTCGATCTGATCTACAAGTACGTCGACAGCCTTTAGCGACTAGGGGCGACTGACTTGGCCATTCGCGGGCCCTAAGGGCAACGCGCTTGGCAGCGTGTCAGCTGCTCGGTGCAGGCACTTTCACAGGTGTGTCCCGCTTCCGAAAGCTCGCCCTGAGCGCTCATGTGGCGGACGCGGCAGCGCTCGCGACAGTTGTTGAACGGCGAGGCACAGGCGCGCCGGCAGGTCTTGAGCTCGGGCCAGGCTGCGTCGAAGAAGCGGCCGCCTCGAAGTACCGGCTTGCGATCACACGGCAGCTCGACCACCCAGCGGTTGACGACGGCGATGCCTTCATCTTGGCTTTCTTGCTGGCTCTCGAACGTGAGCAGTCGCCCTTTGATAGAGACCTTCGCCTGCTCGTGAAAGAAGCTGCTGCCCGAGCAGTCGAGCTCCATGACTCGCGCTTGCGGGACCACCATCGTGTCGCAGTGGACTCTGTCGAGCCCAATGACCCGGGTCGACACGCCTAGCTCGGGGATTCTGAACACGACGCTATCTTCGACGTTGACGAACTCGATGACTAACGCGCCAGCCGCAGCCGGGACATCAGGGCAAGCCTCGCTCGGCAGCTCGAGCTGGGGCAGCGGGCGTGGTAACCGCCACGGCGGTTCGAGCTGGCGCTGAACGTCGGGTCCGCACATCAGCGTTGCCGCCATGCGAGTGCCCGCGTCGGACGAAGCGCGAGGGCGCAGCACCACCTGGCAAAGAAATGGTGGTTTCGCTTCGGTGAGCAGGCTGCGTTCACCGCCTTCGCCACGCGCAAAGACGCGCTCGCCGCCGGTCGGTGTACGTTCGACTTCGAGTCGCGTGAGCGGGGATGGAGCTGCGGCCTGCGCCGAGGGCGCCGGTGGGCTCGAGGGCGCCGCCTGCGCGTTTACCTTCGAGCTCGGGACGACGCTCGCAGCCTGCATGTTCCCCGGCGAGCTTCGCGGTCGCGAACATGAAAGCGCTGCACCGAGCGCGAGCGAAAGCGCGCTGACTAATAGTGCTCGCTTCAAAATCCGCTCTCTGGCTGCGGTGACGCCTTTACGGGCGGCCAACGCCATGCTGCTACCTGCGGGGCGTCGTGACGTCCCGCCCCTTCTCGAGCTGTACGAAGCGCGCCGTCATCGGCCATTGGCCGGAGCCGAGCCGCCGCTCGCTGCCTTCACCCCAGCAACTCACGGTGCCGTTCTTCAGCTTGACGCAGTGTGGGCAAGCGAGCTCGCCCCTACACAGCCCGAGCTCGGCCACTTGCTCCAGCGTGGGGATGTGCTGAAGCCGTGGGGGCGGGTAGGCTTCCTGGTCAACCATAACGCTGCCGTCTGCAAGCAACGCGTACAGGTTGCCCGCGCCCGCGCAGCCCAGTGAAACCAGCTGCGCGGGTGCTTCGAGCCGGAAAGCTTGGGGCGGATGGGCCTTCCAGCAGGGCGCCGAGCTTCCTCCCTGCAGGCTGCAAGCGTACCGGACGCAGTAGCTCACGCTGCGCGAGCTCTTCAGGGCATCGACGCGCGTAACCGGAGGAAATGTGCCCGCATACACGGTGCCGTCTCGCGCAATGTAATGACCCTTGGCGAGTGCGCTCACCCCGCTCGCAACGCGCACGGGACGATCACTGTCCACGACTCCGGGCTCGCCGGGTTCATCCGACATGAAGCTGTCGCTCCAACCGAGCATGGTACCCTCCCGCTGGAGCGCGTACACCATCCGCCCGTCGGCCATGATTTGCTCCACACCGCTCAATCCCGGCATGGCGATGGGTCGGCTGATGTCGCCTAAGTACGAATGCGGCTCGCGCCCCCAGACATAGACTTGCCCGTCCTGACGGAGCACGTAGCTGAAATAGGCAGACTTCACGAAAGCCAGCGCGTCGTCGAGCTCCGGCGCCGGTTGGGGCAGTACGTCGGCGTCACGGTCCGTGATCGTGGCCGTTGGAGAGACCCAGCATTGAGCCTTCCCGGCGTCGTCGAGCCCGCAGCCGGGCCCCAAAAAGCGTCGAATCACCAGCGGCCCGCCGTCGGGGCTCTCCCCACTCGTCGCCGCGCCAACAGCGCTGGCGTTCACGACCTCCGGCGACGCCGACACCGGTAAGGGCGGCTTGGCGATCGGGGCTGGGGCGGCGGCACGGACCGGCTCGGCACGCTGGCAGGCGAGCACCGAGAGGACCAACCAGAGCAGGGAGAGATCACGCTTCATGCGAGAAGCCTTGCCGCGCGTCTCCAGCGTCACTTCGACACCGGTCACCGGCTGCGCGCGATCTCGGGCGCCTTCTACGCTTTGCGGCGCGGGCGTGGGCGAAAGCCGAACTCGAATCCCCTTGGGCATGGCTACTTCGCTCCTCCCGCCCAACACGTCACGACTTCACGACACGTCTCGGCTGCCGCGCAGGCTGCGAGCGCAGGCGTGACGCGCTTGCGGCAATCGCCAGCGGCCGCCGGCACTGCCGCGCCTTGGCGCGTCGCGCAGGCGTGTAAGCGGGCGCACGAAGCGGGAGCCGGCGCGTCAGTGGCGGATGGAATCTTGAAGCGAGCCGGCGCGAGCTCGGCGACGCGCCCGAAGCCTCCAGTCATGGCCTTCGGCGCTCCGCAAACCAACTCCACCTTCTCTTGCGGCGCGACGGCATGAAACATGGCCGCCGCTGCCTCACAGGTCTCCACATCTGCGCAGCGCGCGATCACCGCCTCGCTGAACAGCGGCTCGCCGGGGTAGCTGCGCGCGAAGTTCTTCGGGCCGTAGATGGTCTCGTACACGTCGAGCTCGCCGGGGCGCGTCGCCTTTTCGCTCACCAGCACGAGCTCGGGATTCGCCAGCAGCGCTTGCTGTACCCAGAGCCGCCCCGAGCGATCGAACTGCTGGCGCACCGCCAGCACCACCCGCGGGTCATCACAGGGGGGCACCAGCCGCGCGGCGAGTCGCGGGTAACGCGCGAACGCTGACAAGGCAGGGGCCGCGCTGCCGCTCGCGCTAGCGGAGGGCGCCACCGGAGCCGCCGCTCCGGCCTTGATCGCGCCGCTCGCCGTCGAGGTCGGAGCGGTCGCCGGCGGCAAAGACGCCGCCGTGCCGGTGGCGCTCGGCCCCGCGCCCGCGCGCGGACGCTCGCGGCAGCCAAAACCCGCGGCGAACAGCAGGTAACTCGCCAAGACAGGGAAGGCCTTCGCGCTCACCAAAAGAACCTCGGTGGGACGCGCTCGCTCACGTTGTCGGGCAACGGAGTGCCCGGGTCGCCCTCCACGATGCCCAAATGCGGGATCGAAGACCATCTCCTGAAGCCCGACTTGCGCACCACGATCAACCATTCGCCCACTCCCGGCTCGTTCTCCGGGTCGCCGCTGGCGTTCACGTAGTGGCCGTCGCTGGCGTGCTGGAACGTCGCCAGCAGGTCGTCGTACGGGTAGTCGCTGTCGCCGACCAAGTCGCGACGCCCCACGACGACCTGCGCGTCGGTGACGGGTGCCAGCTTGTCGTCCTGCTGGGTCAGGATCGATGACTGCACGCCTTCGAGCAGCGCAACTCCGGCTGCGTCGGTGGGGCGCGTTTGGGCGCCGTCGATCCCCAAGCGGAACTGAACCGCCGCCCAACGCGCCAGCGCGAGCTCTTCGCCCTGAGGGCGCACACCGCCGCGTCGGACCAAAACCGTGAAGTCCTCGAAGGCGGTCCGCACCACCACCACCGCCGCACCCAGAGCCACGAGCGCACCATAGACTGAGCCGGCCGTGGGTTGAATGCTCTTTCGCGACCGCCCTCCGACGCAGGCCCCGGGCGGCGGTGAGCTCAAGGCGTTGGCGCGATGCTCGCAAGCAGGCTATAGCATATATCGGTCATTTCGACCCCTGACGAGGCCGACCCGTACCAGGCAAGAACGACGGGTCGTGGAGGAAATCCACATGGCCTGGTTCATTCTGTTTATCGCTGGCTTTCTCGAAGTCGTGTGGGCGCTCGGGCTCAAGTACACACAAGGCTTCACACGCCCCGTCCCCAGCGTCATCACCGGCGCTGCCATCGTCGCGAGTATGGTCTTGCTCGCCCGTGCTTCCCGCACGCTGCCCATCGGCACCGCCTACGCGGTCTGGGTCGGCATCGGCGTGATCGGCGCGACTATCGGCGGCGCGCTGCTCTTCAACGAGCCCACGTCACCCCTGCGCGCCCTCTTCGTAGCGCTCTTGCTGGTGGCGATCGTCGGGCTGAAAATGACCTCAGGCGCCTAGGGCCGATCGCGTTGGGGCGACGCGCAGACGCAGACGGCGCGAGGGGGGCGCCGACCCGTGCGCGCACGGTCGCGTGTGGTGCGCGCACGGGCTCCGCGGTCACGCTGTCCACGTCGCCGAGGCGCGACAGCGACGACAACGCCTGGAGCATCTGCGGAACCACGCCGAGGCGTTGAGACGTGAAAATGCACTCGCGCGTCGTCCGAACGTGAGCGTGCTCGTTGCAGAAGATCTCGCATTCGTGGTACCGAGTGTTCTGGCTAAGCCTCGTGGTGGGGCGCCGGGGAAGGCAAACGAATGAAATCGCTCACGAGTGGACTCTGCATCGCGTTCGCGGCGTTGAACCTGGGAGGCCTGGGCTGCGGCGCAGCAGAGCCTGACGAAGCGGTCGGGAAGGTGCGGGAGGCGCTCAGCATCTCGAGCTGGAGCAGCCTCGTCGGCATGGCGTCGTCGGGAACGTATGTCCTCACGGCGGACATCGACGCCGCGGGGCGAACCTGGACGCCGAAGACCTTCAGCGGATCGCTCGATGGCAACGGCTTCACCATCTCGAACGTCACCATCAACAACGGGAGCTTCTTCTCACGTCTCACCAACGCCTCCGTACAAAGGATCGCGTTCACCAACCTGAGGCTCACCGGAACGTCGCTCATGGTCGGAGGCCTCGCCGGTGTCGCGACCAACACCACCATTCGGCGTGTCGCCGTGGAGGCGGACATCGATGTCTCTGCCACCGCGGTCGGCGGCCTCGTCGGCTCGATGACCGGCGGCATCATCAGAACCTCCTACGCGAAAGGGACGATCGACGGCAACATCCTCTACAGCGGCGGGCTCGTGGGCATCGCCGACGAAGGCGAGGCGCAGGCGACAATCATGGAGAGCTACGCGCAGGTGACCGTCAATCCGGTCACGACGAACCCGTTCGTCGTCGCCGGTGGAATTGTCGGCAGCGCCGACGCTGGCATCATCCACGATGTGTATGCCGTGGGCGACGTGACGGGGAGAGAGAGCGTTGGCGGCATCGCCGGCAGCCTATGGTGCAGTGCCCTCGATTCGAGCTATCAGCTGTTCAAGACGATCTATCGCGGCGACGTGAAGGACCTTAACCGGAGCCCGAGCACCGGCGGCTGGGCAGGACCCGTCGGCCGTGTCCGACCTTGTTCGGTGCGGGTCGGAATGAACTACTGGGACAAGTCGCTCGACCGCTCCACGAACTGGGACACGAGCGTGGATGGCACGGGGTACACGACGACCGAGCTGCAGTCGCCAACGACCGTCACCGGCGGTGTCTTCTGCGGCGCTGACCCTCTCAACCCCACTCGCTGCGGTGACCTTACGTGGTCCTCGCCGCCCTGGACCCCCGGCACGAGCTCACAGCACCACGTGCTAACGAACATGCCGGGCCCGAACGCGCAGCCGCGGTAGCCGAGCCAGCGGCCTGCGTGGACGGAGCGTACTCGGCGAGCAACCGCGGACAACACACGCTCCGTCTACTTCCCGCGCCACGAGCTTGCCCTCGGCGTCGACAATGCCTAACCGCTCGAACCGTGCCCGCGCGCTCGAGAGCCGCGCTGCAGCAAGCTCCGCAAGCCGCCGACGCCATTCAACGCGGTCCTCCTCGAGATCGAGATCGAGATCATCGAACCGCGCTTCGGGAATCGGTGCTGCGCTCGCCGGTGCGGCCGCCAAGTCAGCAAGCCCGCCATGGCTGCTGCGAGCAAAGCCGGGCGCCCGAGGTCGCGATTCAAAGCGCGGTCGACAAAACTGAAAATCCCTGTTTTTCACAGGGCCTTTCGGGGTTGCGCGGGGGCGTAACGCGGGCTGTATACCTCGATATCATTGAGATTTGAGGGCCCACTCGTTGCGTGAGGTCCTGTGTCCCCTCGCTCTCACCTCGGAGCAATGCCACGGCACCGATCCGCTGAAGGGCCCTCTTTCAAAGGTCCAAGATCGATGTCTTCGCGTGGGCCGCCGCCAAGAGTGTTCGAATGTCGTCGGCGTCGTCGCTGACGACGTCGGCTTGCTTCCGGATGGACAGCTCGGCGACTGATGCGTCGACGACGTCTCGTGTGCGGGTCTTGCCGAGTAGGGCACCTGCCGTGTGGGCCGCCGCTTCGTCGAACCCGATGACTTCGCAGCCGCGCAGCAGGCGCCTCATTTGTGCTTGTTTCGGAGAGCGACTCGCCTGGGCGACCACGGGCGCCGGGACCAGCGGAACCATGCCGGCTTCGAGCCGAATCCGATGTTCGGCCCAAACGTGGCGTTTGGAACGGCCCGCCGCGATCAGGACGCCCGTGTCATAAACAACGGACTTCATCGAGGAGAGCGCTTCCGCCGAACGGCCTTTGATTCGAGTCGTGCGCGAGCCGCTCGGAGCTCCGCGGACGTCAACGCACCGTGCTCAGCCTCCCACTCTGCGACCGCGGCCAGCCCGTCTCGGATCAGGAGCGCGCGTCGAGCCGCATCCGTGATCCATGCGGAAACGCTTTTCCCCTCGGCTTCGGCCGCATCGAGCACCTTCGAGTGGACATCAGCATCCACGGTGACAGCGAGCTTTACGGCGGGATTCCCTCTCGGCATATTCGAACCATACTACCACAGTAGTATGGTTTCAACCCCGACGACGCGCATCGGCGGACAGCAGCCACTGCCTCGCCGGAGGGCAGAGAGAATGCGCTTTCAAACGAGCTCCTCCTTGATTCCCTGCGAGTTGGAGCAGGTGCGCCGCTTCTTGTAGTCGCCGCGCTTGTAATAGGCCGCCGAAGAGCCCGTCGTGATGACCATTGGTGCCCCGCAGCAGCCGCAGACTAGCAAGCCGCGGAGCGGGTAGTTCGTCACCCGACCAGGCGCGCCGCCAGCGGTCCGCTTGCTGGTGTAACAGGCACGCACGGCGGTTGATCGGATTCGGGCTTGCTCCTACACCTCAGCGTCGACGATGCGCCGCTCCGGGTACTCGCGGCGGATGACTTGATCCTTCAATGCGGACAAGTGCTCGTGAATTCGGTTGCAGGTGCAACTGAGTTGGGTGCAGATCCCAGGTTGCATCAGGCAGCTTCGCGTAGCTGCTGAGGTTTCGCGTCGTGGGTGCGAGCGGGGACGGGCTGAGCTGCGAGCTTGAGCTGCTTGGTAGCGAGGTGCGCTGAGAAAG
>JAEYWK010000265.1 GCA_023431345.1 Pseudomonadota bacterium | reverse complement strand
CGGCTTCCGTGAACGTGGGCGGCGGTCGCTCGCTGGACACGCCTTGGCGTCGCACGCGTCGCGCCTGCTCGCAATCACGCCGCCGAGCACGGCCGGTTTCCCGCGGCAAGAACCACACTTACGTCGCTGGCGGAGGGCTTACTCCACAGCGGCCGGCGCGGCTTTGCCCAAGCCCTCAAGCGAGCTGGCATCGACCGGGAGCTACGCGCAAGGTACTGTCGAGCCACGACGAGGACGAGGTCCTGGCCAGGTACAAGCGCGCCGGGCAGCAGCTGCCGCTCCCTGAAGAGGCGCTGCCGGTGCTCCCCGCAGCTCGACCGGCCCTTCTTCCAGCGAACGCCGGTGAAGAGCGGGAAGACGATCCGGACCCTAGCGGTCCGAAGGGTCCTAAGCTAGGTTCCGCGCCTGATGTCGCGAACGGAGTTTCCCCTGTTTCCCCCGACCCGGGGAAACTTCATCTCGAAGTAGCTTGTTTCTCCCATCGGGGTGTACCTCAACCTGGTAGAGGGCCGGCTTTGGGTGCCGGCTGTTGGAGGTTCAAATCCTCTCACCCCGACCCTGCTCTCCAACCTCGCTGCGCCACGCCGGCCGGCACCTGCACGAACGGCCGCGCCGCGCGATGGCGAGGGGCGTTGGCGTCGTTGCGTCTTTGGGCAGATCTAGTCGCGGGTTCGCTCGGGAAATCGCTGGGTGTGAGGAATGACGCGGATCCGGACGCGGGGCGTCAAATCGGGCGGTTGATCAGCGGGGCGTTCGGGTCTACCAGTGCGAGCCGTGAAGATTGATTTCACCGGTAAGCGAGTTTTGGTCGCCGGCGTCGCCGACGACGTCGGTTTCGGGTTCGCGATCGCGAAGCAGTTCGCGGAAGCGGGCGCCAAGGTGTGCATCGCCGGCTGGCCCCCCGCGCTCGGCATCTTCGAGACGCTGCTCCGTCGCGGCAAGCTCGACGAGTCGCGCAAGCTTTCGAACGGCAGCTTGCTCGAATTCGAGCGCGTTTACCCGCTCGACGCCTCCTTCGACACCCTCGAGCAAGCGCCGCCAGCGATCCGGGAGAACAAGCGCTACGCGGAGCGCGGCGACTTCTCCATCCAGGGCCTGGTGGATCGCATGGTGGCCGACTTCGGGCCGAACCCGGTCGACGTCGTCATCCACTCGCTCGCCAACGGACCCGAGGTCGCCAAGCCCTTGCTCGACACCAGCCGCGAAGGCTACTTGGCCGCGCTGAGCGCCAGCTCGTACTCATTCGTGTCGATGGTGCGTCGCTTCGGCCCGTTGATGCCCAAGGGCGGCAGCTTCCTCTCGCTCACCTACCTCGCTAGCCAGCGCGTGATCCCGCGCTACGGCGGCGGCATGTCGTCGGCCAAGGCGGCGCTCGAAGCCGACACGCGCTACCTCGCGTTCGAGGCCGGTCGTCGCTTCAACGTGCGCGTGAACACGATCTCGGCGGGGCCGTATGCCTCGCGCGCCGCGAACGTCACGGGCGCGATCGCTGCCATCGTCAAATTCTACGAAACAAACTCCCCGACTCCCGCGATGCTCACCCCAGAAGACGTCGCCCATTCGAGCGTTTTCCTGTCGAGCGGCTTCGCCAGCGCCATCACCGGCACGACGCTTTACGTCGACAACGGCTTCCACGCCATGGGCAAAGCCATGGGTGATGGTGACCTCGACTGGGTCATGAAGGCTGGCGACGTCCCGCGCGAGGGCTGATAGTGTCCCGGGCGCATGAACGCCCGAAGCCGCTTCGTCGTGTCGAGCGTGGTGTCGCTGTGTGTCGCCGCGCTCGCAGGCTGTGAGGATCCGCCGAAGAAGGAGGCCGAGCCTGCCGCTTCCGCTGCGGCGGTGCCAGCGCCCACGCCCACGCCCACGCCGGCAGCCCCCGCCGAAGAGCCGAAGGCGAAGAAGCCGAAGAAGCAGCTCAGTGACTGCCCCAAGGGCAACGTCGTCACCTTCGAGCAAAAGGCGATCGAAGACGAGGTGCGCCGCAAGTTGCCCAAGCCCACCGGCGACATCACCACCTCCGACCTGAAGAAGCTCAGGTCGTTCAACATGTCGCAGCTCAAAGACCTCGAAGAGCTCGACGTGTGCATCTTCACTCACCTCACCGGGCTCAAAGAGCTGTTCCTCGGCCCGGGCAGCTTCGACGACCTCTCGCCGATCGCGAACGCTACGAACCTCGAGTCGCTGCGCGCTTCCATCAACCAGGTGAGCGATCTCAAGCCGCTCAGCAAGCTCAAGAAGCTCGACCGCTTGGACTTGGGGCGCACGCAGGTCTCGGACCTCGCGCCGCTGGCCGAGCTCACGGCCCTCACCGAGCTCCAGCTCGACGGCACGCCCGTCGAGGACCTCACTCCGCTCGCCAAGCTCACGCAGCTCGAAACGCTCAGCATCAAAGGCACCAAGGTCAAAGACCTCTCGCCGCTGAACGACCTGAAGAAGCTCAAGAGCGTCGACGGCCGCGACACCCCCGCCGACGAAGATCCGATGAGCTTCGCCAAGCTCCGCGGCCGCGGCGTCAAAATCGTGATGCAGTGACGTGAAGCTCGCACTGCTCGTTTCGCCCTCGCACAATCGCGTCTACGCGCAAGCCGCGAGCGCGCTCGCCCGCGCTGAGCTCGGCGCCGTCAGCGAGAGCGCGCTCGGCGGCGTCGTCACCGACATCGCCGAGCGCACGCTGGGCTCGGTGCCGTTCGTCACGTTCACGCTGCCTGAGCTCACGGAGCCCGTGCGCGCCTGGCTCTCGAACCTGGCGGCGACCTTCGCGCTGTTCCGGCTCGACGACGACGAGCGCCTGGCCCCGCTCGAGCTCACCCGCTGGGATGAGCTCGACTCCGATCTCGTCACCATCCAGAAGTACACGGGCAAGACGAACGAAGTCTTCACCAAGCTGCTCTTCAACGTCACGCTGGCCGCGAGCGCCTTCGCGGCCGCCAAGCGCCCGCTTTCGGTGCTCGATCCACTCGCTGGGCGCGGCACCACGCTGAACCAAGCGCTGCTCTACGGCTGCCACGCCAGCGGCGTCGAAATCGACAAGAAGGACTTCGAGGCTTACGCGCTCTTCATTCAACGCTGGCTCAAGGACAAGCGCCTGAAGCACCAGGCCGTCCAAGGCTCCGTCAAAGGCCACCCCAAGCTCGACGCGGAGCTCGGCGTCACCAAAGAGCGCTTCAAAGCGGGCGACACGCTGCGCCTCACCTACGTGAACGCAGACACGCACGCCATCGGCCAGCTCTGGGGCCCGCGCTCGTTCGATCTGATCGTGACCGACGCACCCTACGGAGTCCTCCACGGCGCGGAGAGCGGCGCCGCCACGGCGCGCAAGCCGCTCGAGCTGCTGAAAACCGCCATCCCCGTGTGGCGCGCCGCGCTGCGCCCGGGCGGCGCCCTGGGCATCTCGTGGAACACGCTCGTGCTGCGTCGCGCCGCCCTCGCCGAAATCCTGGCTGGAAGCGGCCTCGACGTCTGCGACACCCCCGCCTACCGCGCCTTCGAGCACCGCGTCGATTCGTCGATCCAGCGCGACCTGCTCGTCGCCCGCGCGCGGCCCTGAGGCGCGCCGCCGCCGGACCGTGACGGTCCGAGCGGCTACATCACCGTGACGGATTTCGCGAGATTTCGCGGCTTGTCGATGTTGTAGCCCTTCGCGAGCGCCACGTAATACGCGTACAGCTGCAGCGGTACCGCGTTCAAGATCGGCGATACGGCGGCGTGGTGCGGCGGCAGCGGGATCACGTGATCGACGAGCGCCTTCGTCTCGGCGTCGTCGGCGGCCGCGACGGCCATGATCACCGCGCCACGCGCCTTGAGCTCGCGCAGGTTGCCGAGCATACGCTCGCGCGTCTCGTCGGGCGGGACGAGCGCCCACACCGGGCTGCCTTGGTCGATGAGCGCCAGCGGCCCGTGCTTCATCGCCGCGCCCGACAAGCCTTCGGCGGGGACGTAAGCGATCTCCTTCAGCTTCAGGGCGCCTTCGGCCGCCACCGCGACGTTCGCGCCGCGGCCGACGAACAGCGTGAATTTCGCGTCGCAATAGCGCTCCGCTAGCTTCTTGCACGTCGGGGCGTGCTCGAGCATCAAGCGCAGCTGCGCCGAAGCGGCCTCGAGCCCTCCCACCCAAGCGCGACCGTCGACGGCCGACAGATCGCGAGTGCGCGCGAAGCGCAGCGCGAGCAGCTCCGTCGCCAGAACCTGAGCCGTGAACGCCTTGGTGGAGCAGACGCTGATCTCGGGCCCGGCGTGCACGTACACGCCCAGATCGGTCTCGCGCGACAGCGAGCTGCCGACGACGTTCGTGATGCCCGCCACCAAGCCGCCGCGCAGCTTGATCTCGCGCAGCGCCGAGAGAGTGTCCGCAGTTTCTCCGCTCTGCGAAATGCCGATGTAAAGCGTGTGACGGTCGACGATCGGGTTTCGCACCGCAAGCTCCGCCGCGTCTTCGGCCGCCGCCGGTACGCGCGCATAGCGGCTCATCAAGTAAGCCCCCACCTGCGCGCTGTACAGGCTGGTTCCGCAGGCAAAATAGACGACTTGCTTGATGTCGAACAGCCGCTGCTCGTGCTGCTGCAAGCCGCCGAGGCGCGCCGAGCCCACGACCGGATCGAGCCGGCCGCGCATCGAGCGATCGAGCGCCGCCGGCTGCTCGAAGATCTCCTTGAGCATGAAATGCGGGAAGTTGCCCAAGTCAGCGTCGTCGGCTTGGTGCAAGATCTTCTCGATGCGCTTCTCGCGGCTGCGCTGCTCGAGGTCGACCGTCTTGATGCCGGTCGCCGTGATCTCGGCGACCTCGCCCTCGTCGAGCACGATCATGCGGTCGGTGTAGGGGCGAAGCGCGAGCGCGTCGGAGGCGACGTAAGAGCCGCCCTCCCCCAGCCCGATCACGACCGGGCTGCCGATGCGCGCGACCACCAGCCGCTCCGGGTCCTTCTTGTCGACCGCGACCAGGCCCGCCGTGCCTTCGACGCGCTTCATCGCCGCTACGACCGCGTCGCGCAGCGAGAGCCCCGCGTCCACGCCGCGCCCCACCAGCTCCGCCAACACCTCGGTGTCCGTCTCGGAGCGGAATTTGGCGCCCGCGGCGACCAGCTCGGCTCGCAGCGCCTCGACGTTGTCGATGATGCCGTTGTGCACGATCGCGATGCGCTCACGTAGGTCGACGTGCGGGTGGCAGTTCTCCTCCGTCACCCCGCCGTGGGTCGCCCAGCGCGTGTGACCGATGCCCACGTTTCCTGGTAGGCCCTTCGGCGTCGCTTCCTGAAGTGCAGCGAGGTGGCCGACGCGGCGCGCGAGGTGCAGCCCCTTCTCGCTCACCGTGACGACGCCCGCCGAGTCGTAGCCGCGGTACTCGAGCCGGCGCAGGCCGCTCACTACGATTTCCCACGCTTGCTCGCGCCCCACGTAACCCATGATGCCGCACATGATTGCCTCCTACCCGTAGATGCGCCGGCGGATCTGCCGCGCGCTGAGCTCCGGTGCCTTGAAGCGCAGCGCCCGAAGCTCTTCGGCGATGCGATCGAAAATCTCGCTGTTGGTGCCGCCCTGCGCCTGCAGCTCGGCGTGCCGACGCGCGATGAACTCATCCACCTCGAGCCCCAACGAGTCGAGCACCTCGTCGACCGCGCGCGTCGCCTGCGCACGGCTCAGCCCGAGCATGCTCTGCAGACGCAGCTGCAAGTCGTCGACTCGGAGGCTCACCCCACCACTCTGCCAGCGCCGCTTGGCTCGGTCCAACTTTTTGCCCGAAATCGGGCAAACCTGCGCTTCTGAAGCTGCTTCAGCGAGCAGCCGGGCGACTCCTCTCAGCGCTTCGGTAGGTGCAGGCCGCACTCACGCTTCGTCGAGTCCTCCCACCACCAGCGACCGGCGCGTTCGTGCTCGCCGGGGCGAGGCTGCCGGGTGCAGGGCTCGCAGCCGATGGAAATGAAGCCCTCGTCGTGAAGCGGGTTGTACGGCACTTGCTCGTCACGCAGGTAAGTCCAGACGTCATTCAAGGTCTGGTTGGCGAGCGGGTTCACCTTGAGGATGCGACCGCTACTGCCCTGGTTCGTGTCCAGCTGCACCAGCGGCACGTCCGCGCGGGTGGGGCTCTGATCGCGACGCTGCCCCGTGAGCCAAGCTTCGTAACGCGTGAGCACGCGGCGCAGCGGCCCTACCTTGCGAATGCCGCAGCACTCGCTGTGGCCGTCTTCGTAAAAGCTGAACAGGCCCTTCTTGCGCACCAAGTCCTCGACGGCGACGGTGTCGGGGGCGGTGATGGTGATCTCGATACCGTAGTGCTTCCGGACGCGCTCGATGAAGCGGTACGTCTCGGCGTGGAGCCGGCCGGTGTCGAGCGAGAACACCGAAAATGGGTGACCGGACTTGGCGGCCAAGTCGATGAGCATCACGTCTTCGGCGCCGCTGAACGAGATCGCCGCCCGGGTACCGAACTGTGACAGCACTCGCCGCACCACCTCCGCCGGTGACTTGTCCGCAAGCTCGGCGCCCAGCGCTGCAGCGGCGGCGTCATCCAGCGCCCCGCCGCTGGCCTGCGGAGGCGCGCTCTCGCCGCTCGGCGAGGTCAGCCGCTCTTTGATGAAGCCGAGCGCGCTCGTATAAATCTGCTCCCCCGCGTCGTCCTTCACCACGAAAAAGGGCGCGAGCTTGATGCCCTTCTCTTCAGCGAGCTTCATGCCCGGTGAGCTCTCGTCGCTCTCGTCGGCCCAGATGACCTCGTCGATGCGCTCCCAAAGGCTGCGCCGCTTCAGCAGCTCTTCGGCCTGAACGCATTTCTCGCAAGGCTGACCGTTAGCCAGCCGCTTCTTGACCATGGTGACGTGCATGAGGGCAGCGGACAATATGGGGCCCGACGGCGCTGGGGCAAGCTGGCGACGGGAGGTACGAGCGCGGGCGAGCAAAACAGGGAGGACGCGCTAGGCGGGGAGGGCTACGACGCTTGTCGTCGGCGGACGGCTTGTTGGGGGCGCCACGGTGTGTCGTCGCGTCCGTCGATCCACCAGGTGCGTACTGGCTAGCGCGGCGCTGACCGCTGACTGAGCGTGGCGGGCGCCGTGAGGAGCCCGGCGTCGACTCAGGCCTTCGGGTGGTCGACGGCTGCGGGGGGCATCGTCTTCGTCACCGTTCGCGGCGCGTCGGCCCAGACGTCGAGCTTGCGGAGCTCCTCCCAAACCTGAGCCGGAGAAGTGAAGCGGTACTGTTCGTTGCGTCGCAGGAGCACGCTCACGATGTTGCCGATCGGCGTGCCAAGCGCTTCGGCCTTCAGGCGTGGCACACCCTCCTTGATCTGCTGCAGCATCGCTTCGTAACCCTGAGCAGTTTCCAGCGGATACTCACCAGTGTGCATCTCGTACATCAGCAAGCCGAGCTGGTAGAGGTCGCTCTGCTTCGTGGTGTAGCCGCCCGCCACGAGCTCCGGGGCCATGATGCGGTGCTGCACGAGCTGTGGTCGCACAGCTTGTTGACCTGAAAGCTCTTGCGCGATCCCGAGATCGCTCAGCTTGAGCACCAGCTGGTCACCCTGGAGCACCAAGATGTTCCCCGCGTGGAGATCGTTGTGGATGATCTCGCTGTCGGAAAGATATTGAAGCGCGAACAAGATCTGGCGCGACAGGTCCACGACCAGACGATCCGTGAAGGGGCGGCCGAGCATGTCGGACAAGCTGTGGTCGCAGCGCTCGAGGACTAGGTAGAACAGCCCCTGCGACTCGAAGTAGTCGAACACGTAAACGACGTTCGGGTGCCGCAGGCGGTAGAGGCGCTCGGCTTCACGCTGCCACTCTTCGCGCACTTGCGAGTACGGGCGCTCACCGGGGCGATACATCTTCAGCGCGAACGGCTGGTCGAAGGGGCCCAAGCAGTCGAACACCGCTCCGAAGGCGCCCTCCCCCATCAGCTCGCCCAGCAGGTAGGTGGCGCCGCGCGGTGAGTGCACCGAGCCGCCCGGCTGCGGCACCACCGGCATTTGCCCCGTCACCCAGCGGCCGCTCATGATCCCTCTCCCCCGCTCAGGCCGGCAGCCGCGCTCGGGGAAAAACCCCAAAACACGCCCAAAACGAGCTTCTGCCAACCGCTCATGGCGCCCATCCTACTCGCCCCGCGACAACTTTGGCGTGGGGGACTTGCATTGAGCCAGCTGACCGGGTAAATCCCCGCGCCGTTCATGTCTAATCGATCGATCTGGAACGTCCGCAAGCGTCACGAGTGGCTCACCACCCCCCTCAAGGGCAAGCACCTCAAGGCGCGCAAGCGCGCTCGCATTGGCCTGCAAGCTGCTCTCGACCGCAAGGCGGCTCCCGCTGCTGCGCCGGCCGAAGCGCCCGCGAGCTGACCGCTACAAAACTTGGCCGGCCTGCGCCAGGCCGGTTAACGCCTCGGGCATGCGTGCGTCCACGCGTGCCCTCGCTGTTTTGTTCGTCTCCTCGCTGGCTTGCGGCTGCATGCAGCAAGCTGCCGAGCTCGGTGACGAAAACCCCAAAGAGCCGGGCGAAGCGCTCGGCTTCTTCAGCGTCGAAGGCAAGCTGACGGACGACACCTGCGGCGCTGCGAGCCTAAAGGCGCCCGAGAAGTGGTCATTCGAGGTGAAGCTGTCTCGTGACGGCGGCGCTTTCTATTGGCTCAACGGGCGCGAAGCTGTCGTCGGCGACATCGACGATGCAGGGCGCTTCGCTTTCGACACGCACATCGACGTGCCCGTCGCCGCGAAGCGCGGCGCTTACAAAGGCTGCACGATGGTGCGGAGCGACGCCGTCAGCGGCGCGCTAGAAGGCGGCGGGGAGCGCTTCAGCGGCAAGCTCTCCTACGCCTACAGCGAGAAGAGCGGCACTGACTGCAGCGAGTTCCAGACGGGCACCGAAGGCTTGCCCTTCCTGTTGCCCTGCAAGCTCACTTATTCGCTGCGCGGCGCGCACCTCGATTGAGCTTCTGCGCCTCCGTCGCACTAGCGGGCGCGGCCACGAATCGAGCATCGCTGCGTCGCGAGCCGCGCCCTGCGTGAACTTCGTCGCCCGAGCGTCGCTCCGAGCGAACGCTTCGAGCAGGTAACGCCCCCGCTTCGAAAGGACGCAAACTGTAGCACGGGCTAAGCGCCTAGTATTTTTAAAGATTTTGCAGGGGGGCCCACTAGCCGGAAGGGTGATGCCGTGTTATGTATCGATCACCGTGCAGGCTGGAGTCTTCTCCCGGAATGATCCGGCGGGGGCCCCCCTCGCACCTGCACCAAGGCCGAGACCCATGGTCTCCTTTCGGAAGCGCCCCAACATACCGAACGTGGCGATAGAGTCTGGAAGAGGCTCTCGTCCATGAGCTCGGCTAGGGCGTCCGGCTATTGCCGGAGGAGGAAGTGCATAATGAACAGTACTCATGCCCCTAAACCGGAGGTGGACCCGCGGACTTAGCCGGTACGCTTCGTTCGGCCCGCGAGCCTTATCTCGCTCAGGGTCGAATGGATCTGGCTGAGTGGTGCCGGGTACCTGCGCGTTGATCGCGCGGCACACCCGTCACCAGAGCCCGTAAGTTCCTCCGGGGACGGGTCTCGGTTTGACCGATTCCTGGGGCTAGCTGGAAAGGGCCGGGCGGTCCGTAGTGCCGCCCGGCTCTTTTTTCTTTTGTGGCTTTCAGGGGCCGCGCTACTTACCCGTCCCGATGACGCTTGCTGCGCTGATCGCGGACGCCCTCTCGGCGCCGAGCGACGACAAGGGCCCCTGGCTGTTTTGGCTCATCTCCGGAAAGAACACCTTCTGGCAGTGGAAGTACCTGCAGAAGGACAACTGGGAGATGTTCCTGAAGGGCACGCGCGTGACCCTGTGCATGGTCGGCGCCGCGCTGCTCATGTACCAGGCGCGCGCACACAAGCTCGGCGAGCACATCCCCGCCAAGTGGAAGCGTAACGTCGCGATCCTCTTCACGGTGCTCGGGTTCGGTGTTTACTTCGACTACTTCAACCCGAACACTCGCTACAGCGAGTACTACCACCGTCACGAGTTCTACCATTACTACCTCGGGTCGAAGTACTTCCGCGAGGTTGGCTACAAGCGTCTGTACGAGTGCACCGCCATCGCCGAGATCGAGCTCGGACGCGCCGCCAACGTGCGCAAGCGCGACATCCGTGATCTGCGCGTCAACCTGATCAAGCCGATCGTCGACACCGAGGTCGTCAAAGACCCGAAGCACTGCACCGATCACTTCAGCAAAGACCGCTGGGCCGCCTTCAAGAAAGACGTCGATTGGTTCTACAAGTCAGCGGCCGGCAGCTACTGGGAGAACATGATCAAAGACCACGGCTACAACCCGCCGCCGGTCTGGACGATGACGGGGAAGTTCTTCGCCAACATGGGCGAAGCCGGCGATGCTTTCTTCAAGTACCTGGCAAGTATAGATATTCTGCTGCACCTCGGCGCGGTCGCGATGCTGGTGTGGGCCTTCGGTTGGCAAACCACCGCCGTGGGCGTGGTCTTCTGGGGTTGCAACAAGGCGGCTGACTTCTACTGGACGGGCGGCGCGTTCTTGCGCCAAGACTGGTGGTTCTTCTTGGTCGCGGCCCTGTGCCTGACGCGCAAGAAGTACTTCTTCTTGGCGGGCTTCGCGCTCATGTGGTCGTCGCTGCTGCGCATTTTCCCTGCCATCTTCTTCGGCGGGTGGGCAGTCGCGATCTTGATCCACATCGTGCTCCGCCTGCGCAACAAGCGCCAATGCTCCGACGGCAAGACGGGAGTGCTCGGCTTGCTCGAGCCGAGTCACCGTCGGCTGATCTCCGGCGCGCTGCTGGCGCTGGCGGTGCTGGTGCCCGTGAGCATGACCGCGACTCGCGGCGTCAACGACTCGATGTCGCAGCCCTACGTGGATTTCTATAATCACACGCTGAAGACGCTGGGCAACACCGCGCTCACCAACCACATGGGCCTCGAGTCCGTGATGGTGCACAACTGGGAAGGCCGTATGCGCTTCTTGCGCAACGACAACCAGGATGATCCGTTCGAGGGCTGGAAGGCGAACCGCGCGAACCGCGCCAAAGAGATGAAGCCGATCTACATCGCGATCCTGCTCGGCATCGCGGCGTGGATGGTTTGGGCGATGCGCCGCACGAAGCAGCTGTGGCTGTGTTTGCCGCTCACACTGCCGCTGGTGTGCGCGCTGTCGAACATGACTTGTTACTACTATTCGCTGTTCATCACCGCGGCGGCCATCTTCCACGTGCGCAAAGAGTTCGGACCACCCATGCTCGTCACGGCGGGCGTGAGCGCGTTCATGCTGTGGCCGCCGATCGGCTACTACTGGGTCGACGATCGCTTCGTCGCGCAGGCGTACCTGTTCATCGCGCTGGGCTTCATGGGCCTGTGGGTCTACTCACGCCCCTTCTCGGTGGCGCGCCTCAAGGCCTGGTGGGACGGCAAACCCGACCCCCGCCCCGCTCGTCCTGCCAAGCTCGCCCCGCCCACAGCCGCCGAGTAAGCGGCGGGGGACGGACCCAGTCTCGATCCGTAGACGAGGCCCCGCGCGAGCGCGGCCCGGGGGCGGGGTCGGTTTCGGGAGCGGGCTCGGGAGAGGCTTCGGGCAAGGGACGGCGGGGCCGCGCTCGCGCGGGGCCTGGGCTTGGGACTCGACGAGAAGCCGTTATCTGACGGGGTGTCGGGCGTCTCGCAACCCACCGACAAGCAGGCCCTCTCGTCCGCAAACGCTCCCGCTACCGGCGTCTGCGAATTGGCGCTCGTCCGAACCCCACCCCCAGTCCGAGCCCGCAACCGCTCCCG
>JAEYWK010000045.1 GCA_023431345.1 Pseudomonadota bacterium | reverse complement strand
ATTCCAGCGCCAAGTCGTACACATCCAGCCGTTCGTGATCGAGTTGCATCACGCCCCATCGGTCACGCGACCTGCTGGTTGCTTGAGCCTCCGTCGACTGCGCGGGCAGCTGCCCGCGGCGCGCGCGTGCCAGGCACGCGCCACAAACCCCGGCCTACCAGTCCCGATACCGCCGACGGCAACTTACGGACCACGGGCACGGGCACGGGCACGTTTACGCCGAGACCAGCAATTAGGGACACTCCCTAGTGAACGGCGAATCGCGACACGGCGCTCGTTGCGATGAGCGACCGACGTCACCGCCCGTGGGCGCTAGGCTACTTGCCGGAGATGGTCATGCCCGCCACGCGGAGCGTGGGGGAAGCGGTCGACGTCTTGAGCTCGAGGTCGTCGCCCACGGCGTCGATGGACTTGAGCATCGCGTCGAGCGTCGACGAGATGGTGATCTCGCTCACGGGAAACGACAGCTCGCCGTTTTCGATCCAGAAGCCCGCGGCGCCGCGCGAAAAGTCGCCCGTCACGGGGTTGAAACCGAATCCCATCAGCTCCGTGACGTAGAGGCCGCGCGCGGTGCTCTTCACGATCTCGGCCGCGCGGGTGCCGCCGGCTTGCAAGATGAAGTTGCTGGTGGAGGCGCCGATCGAGCCGCCGCTCCGCGACGCGGAGCCGGTCGAGGCGCGCCCGAGCTTGCGCGCGCTGTAACAGTCGAGCAAAAATCCCTTGAGCACGCCGGCCTCCACGACCACGTTCTTGCGTGAAGGCAGGCCTTCGCCGTCGAACGGACGTGAGCCGGGCGCGCGAGAGATCAATGGATCATCGACGATCGTGACCAAAGGGCTCGCCACGGCGGTGCCTTCGCGCTCGAGCAGGTAGCTCGATTTGCGCCAGAGCGCACCGCCTACGATGCAGCCCGCCAGGCTGCCGATCAGTGAGCGCGCGACGTCGGGATCGAACACCACCGGCGCCTCGGTCGTCGCAATTTTTTGCGCTCCGAGCTTGCGCAGGGTGCGGCGTGCGGCCTCCTGCCCGATGTGCTCGGCAGACTCGAGATCGACGAGACGGCGCGCCGCCGAGTAGTAGTGACCGCGGCGCTTCTTGCCGCCTTCGTCCTCGACGACCGGGGCCACGGCCAGCGCCGCGTACGAGCCGCGCAGCGCGCCCTGGAAGCCCGACGAGAGCACCATCGCGCTCGCTCCGCTGGTGCGCGAGTACGTGGCGCCCTCGCTGAGCTGGATGCGCGCATCGCTAGCGAACGCGGCTCGCTCGGCGACGCGCGCCTGCTCGATGGCTTGCTCGGCGTCGATTGAGTCGATGCTCACGTCGAGCAGCTCGAGCTCGGGAAAGGGAGGGCGGGCGAGCAGCGCTGAGTCCGCCGGGCCTGCGAACGGATCCGGCTCCGATAGCGCGCAGAGCTCGAGCGCGTCCGCGACGCAGCGCTCGATGCCGCGCGCCGTGAGATCACTGGTGGAGGTGGTGGCGACTCGGCCGCCGCGGATCACGCGCAGCGAGACGCCGTGGTGACCCGCTTCCTCGACCAGCTCGGTCTTGCCCAACCGCACCTTGGCAGACAGCTCCCAGCCAGTACGCGCGCTCGCTTCGGCGACGTCGGCGCCGAGCTTGCGCGCTCGGTCGACGAGAGCACCGGCAAGCTCCAGGAGTCGGGGGGTGGGGTCTGAGGAGGGGTCGGGCATATCGCTCTTTTCGTCAATCCAGGCGGCGGAGGTTCCATACCGCGAAACCGAAGCCCGCGGTGAGCCAGAACCCCAGCAGCAGCACGGCGTAGCCGAGGGAGCTGCCGGCGATGGGCTGAGTGCCGAAGTCACCGTGGAACTGCGCGTAGCTGCCCTGCACCGCAAAACGACGCAGGCCCAGCATGAGCGCGCCCAGCGTGACGACGACGCCCGCCGCCAAGCTCCGCAGCAGGCCCGCCTCATCGCCCGAGCGAGCGAGCAGCATGCGCCCGCCGAGGTAGCCCGCGGGCACGCTCGCCAAGACGAACAGCAGCAGCGCGGGCGTGAGCGCGGCGCTGGCTTGCGCGGTGTCGACCAGATAGGCCAAGCACCAGTCCGGCTCGAACGAGAGGAAATAGGCCGACACTGGGGCGAATACGAGCAGACCGAACAAGCAGGCAATCGCGAGCCCCGTACCCGCGAGGTCGGGCGTGGCGGCGCGGCGCAGCTCGCCCCGCGACAGCCAGGCGAAGCCGATGCCCAACGTCAGCCCCAGGGGGAGCGCTAACAACACCGGCATGAGCCGAAGAGAAGCACGAACCCCAGGCCGAGGAAATATCCGCCGAGCCCTTGGCGGAGCCTCCCTGCCACGATACTACCTGAATCGATGGATCCGGTCCGGCTCGCCCAGCTGCTGGAGGCAGTGAAGAATCAGCAAACGGACGTGCAGACGGCGCTCTCGGAGCTCAGCCAGCTCCCGTTCGCCGATCTCTCCTACGCTCGAGTCGACCATCACCGCGCTCTGCGTCAAGGCATGGCGGAGGTGATCTTCGCGCCCGGCAAGAGCGTCGAGCAGATGGCCGGGGTCGCCTCACGCCTGATCGCCGCGGGGCAGGACGTGCTCATCACCCGGCTCGAGCCAGCGGCGTTTCACGAGCTCGAGGCGCGCGTGGCCGGGCTCTCGTACCGCGAGGCCGCGCGGACGGCGAGCTTTCAAGCGCACCCACGCGAGCTCAGCGCCGAGTCGCGCGTCGCCGTCGTGACGGCAGGCACCAGCGACGTGCCCGTGGCCGAGGAAGCGATCGAGACGCTGCGCATGGCCGGCATCGGCTGCCGGCGGTTCTTCGACGTCGGGGTCGCGGGGCTGCATCGGCTGCTGGCGGTCCTCCCCGAGCTGAATCGGGCCGAGGTGTTGATCGTGATCGCCGGTATGGAAGGGGCGCTGCCGAGCGTCGTGGGCGGGCTGGTCGGCGCGCCCGTGATCGCGGTGCCCACTTCGGTGGGGTACGGCACGGCGCTCGCGGGCTTCACCGCGCTGATGGGCATGCTCACCAGCTGCGCGTCGGGCGTGACGGTCGTGAACATCGATAACGGCTTCGGCGCCGCCATGGCCGTCATGCGCCAAATGAAGACGGCGGAGCGCCCGTGACCGGCCGCGAAGGCGCCCCAAAAAAGCCCCGGTTTTCCGGGATCGTGCGCGCGGGGCACGGCCCCTCGCCATCGCACGGCCATGCCCACGGCCCCGGCGGCCACTCGCACGGCGACGCGCGTGAGGGCGAGGCGCTGCGCTTCGGCAATCCGCGTCTCGAGCGCGGCGCGGGGGCAGGGAAGATCCTGTACTTCGATTGCTTCAGCGGCGTCGCGGGCGACATGACGGTCGCGGCGTTGATCGACGTCGGGGTCCCGCTCGAGGTCGTGCAGGGAGCCGTCGCGGCCGTCGGCATCGAAGGCGTCGCGGTCGGCGTGCGCCCCGCGCAAACGGGGGTGATCGGCGGCGTGCGCTTCGTGGTCGAAGAGCGCGGGCGCCATCCGGAGCGCACCTACGCTGGCATCGTGGAGTTGCTCCGGCGCGCCCGTCTCGACGAGCCGACGCGCGCGCGCGCCCTCGCCATTTTCGCGCGTCTGGCCGAGGCGGAGGCGTTCGTGCACCGCTCGGAGGTGTCGCAGGTCGCCTTTCACGAGGTGGGCGCCGTGGACGCTATCGCAGACATAGTGGGGGCCGCGGCCGCGCTCGCCTACCTCGACGCCGAGCTGATCTGCACGCCGCTGCCGCTCGGGCATGGCAGCGTCGCTTGCCGCCACGGCATCTTGCCGCTGCCGGCGCCGGCCACGGTGGCCTGCTTGCGCGGCGCCCCCACCTATGACGCCGGCGTCGAGGCCGAGCTCGTCACGCCTACCGGCGCAGCCATCGTCGCCTCGCAGGCTCGGCGGTTTCAGCGCTGGCCAGGTCTCGTGCCGCTCGCCATCGGCTGGGGGGCGGGCACGCGCTCGCTGCCGGACCGCCTCAACGCGCTGCGCGTCGTGCTCGGAGAACCAGCCGCGAACGCCGAGCTGCCGAGCGAGGCCGCGTCGCATCACGTCATCGAGGCCAACGTCGACGACATGACGGGCGAGCTGACCGGTCACGTCATCGCCCAGCTCCTGGGTGCCGGCGCGCTCGACGCGTGGGCCACGCCCGTCACCATGAAGAAGGGGCGCCCGGGCCTGACCCTGTCCGCCTTGGCGACCTCGGCCACGCTCGCGGTGATCGAAGCGGTGATGCTGCGTGAGACCAGCAGCATCGGCGTGCGCCGCTACGGCGTGCTGCGCAGCGAGCGCCCGCGCGAGAGCATCATCGTCGACACCGAGTTCGGGGCGCTGCCGGTGAAGGTGGCGCGGGGGCCGTTCGGGCCGCCTCAGCTCAAGCCTGAGTTCGACGCGTGCGCGGCCGCGGCCCAGTCGAGCGGGGTTCCCGTGCGCGTGGTGCTCGCCGCCGCCCTCGCCGCCGCCCAGGCCCTCGTTTGAGCCTCAGCTGGGGCGAACCAGCTTTTGTCCGCTGGCTTCCCAAGCCAGCACGCCGCCCTCGAGGAACGCGACCGGCAGCCCCTGCTCGGCCAGCTTCGCCGCGAGGTCCTTCGTGCGATCGCCGGCGCGGCAGTAGAGCACCGGAGTCGCGGGGAGCATGTGCAGCTCCGCCAAGCGCCCTTCGATTTCTTCGAACGGAAGGTTGATCGCGCTCGGCAAATGAGCACGATTGAAGACCGCGGCTTCGCGCGTGTCGACCACGCTCACCCGGCCCGCTTGCAGCAGCTGTACCAGCTCTTCCGGACGAATCGCCCCTTCGGCGCGCGGCAGGAATGGATCGAGCATGGCGCGGAGCTCGGCCTTACGCAGCGCGCCGACCTTGCCGCCCACTGGCCTCCCGCCTTGAAACACCACGAACGTGGGCACCGACTGCACCCCCATCTGGCGTGGGATCATCGGCGACTTGTCGATGTCGAGGGTGACCACCTTGGCCTTGCCCTCGAGCTCACGCGCGAGCGCTTGCAGCTCCGGCGCCATCTGCTTGCACGGGCCGCACCACTCGGCCGAAAACTCGAGCAGCACGGGCAGCTCGCTCATCAGCACTTCTTGTTCGAACGTGCGCTCGGTGACGACGGGAAGGCCAGCCATGTTGACGCGCTAATATTGCCATTTCCGGCTCAGCCGCAAGCCGTAGTGCGCGCCGAGTCGATGTAGCGCCCAGGTCAGTGACAGCACCGCCACAATCGCCGCGAAACTCACGCCAGCGCTGGTGTCCGGCCGCGCCGCCAGGGCGCCGAGCCCGTGCTCGGAGGTGGCGGCGCCGAGCCCTGCGGCGCTCGCCACGCTGTCGAGCAGGAAGGTCCACACCGGTGTGAACGCCAGGTGCGCGAGCGCGGGGCGGGCCGCGGCAGGCAAGCGCTGGTTCACGAACACGGCCAGCGGCATGTAACCGAGGCTGCGGGGGGCCCAGGTCGGATCCAGCGTCGCCGCGCGCAGCAGCGCGCTCCTCACCACCCAGGCGACCTCGAGCGCGCGCAGCGCTCCGAGCAGCACGAGCCCGCCGAGGAGCCCGACGCCGGCGGGTCGCACGAACGCCATCAGCAGCACCACCGGCACCGCGGCGATCCAGTCCGTGGTGAAGCCGAGGCCCACGTCGATCCAGCGAGGGCCGCTGCCGGCGAGGGCGCCGAGCGGCACGCCCAGCGAAAGCGCCAGCGCCAGCACGGTCGTGAGGGCGAGCAGATCGCTGCTGAAGCCGTGCAGTAGCGGCGACCAGCGCGGGGAGAGCGCGCCGATGACGCCGAGCACTCCCCACACGAGGACGATGAGCTGCGCCATGAGCACGGGCAACCTCGAGCGCGTGCTCATGCGTCCTCCAGCGCGTCCGGGTCGCGCCCGAGCGTCGCGAGCGACGACGGCAGCGTGACGAGCAGCTCCGAGAGCAGCGTGAGGCCAATCAGCATGCCCATCATCAGGTTCACGTCGCCGCGCCGCAGCGCTTCGGCACAGGCGCCGAGCACGCCGCCGGCACCTGTCTTCAGCTCCAGGCCGAGCGCGAGCGTGAGCACGACCGGGTACGAGGCCACGAGCGAAGCGGCGGTGGTCGCGACGCGGCCGCGCGCGCGCTCGAACAAGCCCTCGGAGCGGTCCACGAGCGCGCTCGCTGCTGCTACCACCACCGCGAGCAGCAGCAGAAAAAGCACGTGCAGCGCGCTCGCGGGAAGCGCGCTCAGCACGCGCGCGAGGACGGGAGAGCCGTCTTGGGCTGCGCCCAGCCGCCACAGCGCCGCTTGCGCGACCCACTTGCCGAACTGAGTCTCGGTCACGAGGGCCGCGATGCGCCGCGGGCCCTCGAGCACCGTGTAGTCGGCGCCCTCCTCGAGCCACAGGCGCTGCCAGCTAGCCACCGCGCGCGCGGCGTCGGCGTGGGTCGGGCGCGGCGGTAGGGCACGGCCGCGCTCGGCAACGTGCATCAGCACCGAGTGCAGCCGCGCCACGCGCGCCACGTCGGCGTCCGTCTCGACCCGGCCCAGGGCCGCCACCAGCGGCTCGAGCGCGAACGTGTCGGCGTGGATCACGTCATCGCGGCGAAGGGTGAGCGGTCGCTCCGCCAGGCGCGCGACGGCCCGGCGCACGGTGGCGGCTCGAAACTCGATGGACCGATCCTGCCAAAAACGACCGAAAAAGAGCAGCGCGCGCTCGGCGCTGGCGACGTCGTCGGCGCTGGCCACGCGCATGCGCAGCGCGACGGGGCCGAGCGCGAGCGCGACGCGGCCCCGCGCGCTCGGCTCGAGGCTATCGAGTCGAGGCAGAACGTGAGGCAGGGCGGCGCCACCGAGCCGCACGAGCTCGCGGCGCGCCGCGAAGGCGACCTCGCCGTCCGGCTGGGCCGCCTCGCGCATGGCGCGAAGCGCGCGATCTCGCACGTCTCGGGGCGCCAGGTTCAGAAAGACGGGCAGCTTCGAGTAGCTCCAGCCCGAGGTCGGCTGCCGAGCGCTGCTCGCCGCGCCGTAGAAGCCGACCAGCACCACCGCGAGCAGGGTCAAGAGTAGGCGCAGCGCTCGCGGAAACACGCGGCGGAACGTCAGGCTGCCCGCGCGGGCCGTACTCATCGCGAGACGCTCAGCGCAGCAGTAAGAATCCGGCGATCGCCACGAGCAGCATCGCCCCGAGCACCATCATGCCCACGAGCGACGGCGACAAGCCGGTGGTTGGGATCGAGACGGGATCGTCTTCGAGGCTCGAGCTCGCGGGCGGATTCGAGGCCCGGGGTGGGGTAGGGGTGCCGCTCGTCGGCGTGGAGGCGAGCGGGTTGGTCATGCCCACCATCGTGTGGCCAACGCGCAGGCGCCGTGACTCGCGCTGGGCCTCGGGGCTGGGGGGCGGCGTGTACAGCTCGGCGTGCACGCTCGGCGCGCGCACCGTCGCCTCTGCCGGCACCTCGGGCAGCGCGTACTTCTGGTAGGCGAGCACGTCACCCGGCGCTGGGTCCGCCAGGTCGCCTTCGAACACGGCGACGATCACCGTGATGTTGTCATGACCGCCCGCGCGGTTGGCGCGATCGACCAGCTCCTTGCAGGCGTCGAACGGCTCACGGTGCGTGAGCAGCACCTCGCGCATCTCATCGGCGCGCACCATGCCCGACAAGCCGTCGGAACAGACGAGCAGCGTGTCGCCGCGCCGCAGGTCGACGAAGGTGAGATCGACTTGCACCGTTTCGGCGGTGCCGAGCGCCTGCAAAATGATGTTGTTGTGCTCGAACGTCTCGGCTTCTTCTTCCGTCAGCTGACCGGCTTCAATCAGCTGGTTGACCAGCGACTGGTCGCGGCTCACCTGCACGAGCTTGTCGCCGCGCAGCACGTACGCGCGGCTGTCGCCGACCTGCGCCACGAACAAACGGCCGTCCAGCAAGGCGGCGATGGTGGCCGTAGTGCCCATGCCGCGGCGCGTGCGGTCGGCGCGTGCTTCGCCGAAGATCCGCCCGCCCGCCTCTTCGACCGCGTTCACGAGGCGGCGCGCCAGATCGTCGTGGTTGAGGGGGGCGTCGCCCTGGGTCAGCTTCTCGTAGATGATGTCGACGGCGAGCTGGCTGGCGACCTCGCCGGCGGCAGCGCCGCCCATGCCATCGCAAACGCCGAGCACCGTGCCGCGCTCGGCGACGCGCTGCTCCCGATCGCTCTCCATCAAGCTGCGGCTCTTGCGCGTGAGGTCGGCGACGAGGAAGTTGTCCTCGTTGTGCTCGCGAATCTGCCCGACGTCCGTGCGCCCGAACAGGCGCACTCGGATGTCCGACCTCGCTGTGCCCTCGCCGTTCATCGGGCTCTCGACCCCATCCCGAAATCCAGCCGGAACAGATGTTGGCCAACCCTGACGTGGTCACCGGCGACGAGCTCGCGTTCACCGCGAATGGCCAGGTAGGTGCCGTTGGAGGATCCCAAATCCTGGAGGGTGAAGGTGTTGGTCGCGGGATCGCGGACGATGGCGGCGTGTCTGCGGCTCATGAATGGATCCGTCGTAAACACCACATCCCCCACCTCGCGCCCGATGACCGTTTCTTCTCGCGTCGGGTAGTAGACGTCTCGCGTCACGCCCTCGACGGTGCGCTGACACAGCCGCGCGTAGCGGGGCGCAGCGGGTGACCCAAAGACTTGGGTGCCGCGCTCTGCTGCAGGGCCTAGCCCTCGCTCTGCGTCGCTCACGACCTCGAACCTTAACACTTCAAGACCTACCAACACCAAGTCTGCGTGCTGCAGTCGCTCTGGAGCCCGAAGCCGCACATATACTCCGTTGACCGATTCGAGGTCCCGGATAAAAAATCGGCCGTCCCGGAACTGAAGTCGCGCGTGGCGCGGAGAGACGTACGGATCATTCACGAGGAGGATCGAGCCTTCCTCGCGCCCGACATCGGTTTGGTCAGCGTCGATCTCGTACTCGCGGCCAGGCTTGCCGTCCTGACCGATCACGACCAGCTTGGCGCGCTCTTCGGGGCGTTTTTCGCTACCGAATTGGAAGCTCGTCCCAGCTCCATAGGCCGCCGCCGGCCCCAAGGCCGCGGCTCCGGGCGCAGGTCCGGTCGTGGGAGGTGAAGCGACCCCGGCAGCGTGCAGAGCAGCAGCGGGTGGAAGGCTCTCGCCTAGCTTTGCCCCGCAGTACTGGCAGAACGCCATGTGCGCGCCATTGGCGCCGCGACAGCGCGGGCATGAGAGCACGCTAGCAGGCGCGGGCGCGGCGTGGCTTGCCGCGCTAGGCAGCGGAGAGCCGCAGTTCGCGCAGAAACGTCCCGCGTGCGGGTTGCCTGCGCCGCAGCGCACGCAGCGCTTTTCGGCGCCCGCGCTCGCGCCGGCGGGCGCCGCCGTCACCACGGGCGCGTCGGCGGGGCCGATGGCGATCGGCGGGGCCGGCGGGCGAGGAATCACCAAGACCTGCGGCGCCGGCGGCGCGGCTGGCGGCGCTGCCGCCGGGAGAGGCGCAGCGTGCAGGGGCGTCGATGGAGCAGGCGCGTTCAGGCGATTCCCACAATCCTGGCAGAACTTGAGACCGTCCGGGTTGTCCCGGCCGCATCGGGTGCAGTTCACGACGTCGTGGCCTCTTCTGCCATTCGCACTTGAATAAAGCCCTGGGGGAGCCCCGGACGCTACCCGACCCGGCCCCCTACGGCAACAATGCGTCGCGCCCGGTGCCCGGCCCTCTGGCGCGGGCGTTGCCGTGATTCGAAGGGCTACCAGCGCGAAAGCGGGTCGCGAACTTCGATAACGACCTGGACCGCCAGCCAGTGAGCCAGTCCGAAGCCCAGCGGCCCCGCCGCTCGCTCCTGCCCGGTCGAGTCCGTGTAGCGTCGGAACAGCACGGGTTGGTACGTGGGAACGAGCGTCACCACCAGCCGCTCGCTGATTTGGTACTCGCCGCCGACGCCGAAGGAGAGGCCGATGCCTCCCGAGCTCGCGCTCCATTCGTTGCCGTAAATGGCGCCGCCGATGCCCCCGAGCAGGTACGGGGTCAGACGATTGCCGCGATCGAAATAGTACCGCCCATCGAAGGTGAGCCGCTGCAAGATGCCGAGGCGCAGCAGGTTCGACGAGTTGAGGCGAGAGAGTTGGAACGCCGCACCGAGGTAAAAAGGTCCGCGGGAGCGGTAGCCGGCGCGTAGACCCAGGCCCCCCCCCGAGCCAACGATGCAAGGCGTGTCGGCGCCGTCAGGGCACACCGCGCCGCCGCTGAGCAGGGTGAGGGTGTGGAGCGACAGCCCGTACTGCAGGTACTCCACGCTGGTGGGTGGTGGGGCGCTGCCGGACTGCGCCTGGGCGCTGCCTGCGAGGCTCGTGAGCGCGCCTACGCCGGCCAAGGCGACGAAAAAGTGCCGGCCCAGGTGCCCTCGCCGCGCGGTGCTCGCTCTAGCTTTCTCCATCTCGTTTTTTCATGGGCTTGACGAACGCTAAACCATTCGTCTAAAGCCGGGGCAAGCCTGACAGGATTGAGCCACGATGGAAATCTACCTCGACAAGCGCGCCGTCAAACAGATTCGTTTATCGGCGCAAGAAGCCATCGAAGAGGATGACATGGAGTCCCTCCGTGAAGACATCCTCGAGGCGTTCACCGAAGACCAAGTCGAGGAGATCGAGCGGCGCCTCGACGCCGGCGACTTCTTCGAGTTTTTGACCGACGTCCTCGACGAGTGGGGTGGGGACGACGTCGACGAGCTTTTGGAGCTGCTCGAGACGCAGCTGGGCGAGGTCGGCATCGATCTCAAGACCGACCAAAAGGGCGGCGAGTCGGACGACGACGACGACGATCTCGGTGACGATGATGACGACGACGTCGATGACGACGATGACGACGACGACGATGAGGAAGAGGAAGACGCAGACGACGAAGAGCCGTGAGGCGCTCCGTCTGACCTCGCTAGCGTAGGCCGGCCGCGCGCTTGATGTAGTCGTGACAAGCGCGCGGCGCCGCCGCGTCCACCTTCAGCCCGGGGCATAGCAGCGGCGCGCACGGCGCGTAGCGCGAGTCTCTTCGCTGCGTCACGAGCAACCGCAGCGGCGCGCACGTGCCCACCTGGTCGCCGTCGCCCCGCGCGACGAGCGCTTCTTGAAATAGGGCATCGTCGCCGAGACGGCTCGTCGGGTAGAGCTCCCAAACCTTGCGCAGCTCGCGCCGCGCTCGCGCCGAGTCGCGCAGCTCGTCGCGGTAGATCTCCGCGATCTTGAGCTGCGCTTCAGCGTAGCGACCGCGCTCGTAGCTACCCGTGATGCGCGCGCTTTCGCGCTCGGCGAGCAGGCGCGACAGGTGCGCGAGCGCGCGCTCCGGCGCTCCCAGCGCGAGCTCTTTCTCCGCGGCTCGGTAGAGCGCGTCGTCCCAGTAGGCCCCCGACGGGTACGGGAAAGCCGTCGCGCACTCCAGGTAGGCGTCGCGCGCCTCGCGGGGCTTGCCGGCCTCGTCGAGCTCGCGCGCGCGTCGGTAAGCGAGCGCCTCTCCGAGCTCGCTGCCGGAGAGCCGCTGGCTGGCGCTCGCGAGATAGACCAGCACCGCTTCACTGCCGCCTCGTGCGCGGAGGAAGTCCAAGTGCTCGCGCAGCGCGCCCGGCGCTACGCCCGCGTTCGGGTGTCGCTCGAGCGCTGCGGCGAGGTGAGCGGCTGCCTCGTCCGTCTGCCCCGTGCGACGCAGCAGCTCGGCGAGCTCGAAGTCGGCTCGAGCGGCGCGCTCGCCGCCGCCCTCGGCGAGAGCGGCATAGAGCCGGCGAGCGCTGTCGAGCCGTCCGCTGCGCGCGTGCGCTTCGGCGGCGCGGTAACGAGCCTCGTCGGCGTCACGCGCCTTCAGGGCGAGCTCCGCCGCACGCTCGTAATGCTCGGCCGCTCCGGCGTGGTCCCCGCGGCGTCGAGCCTCCGCCGCGCGCTCGCTCTCGCGGACGTACGCGGGCGGCGGCGGCGAACCGCAGCTCAGCGCCAGCACCACGGCGAGCAAGGACCCGCGCGTCACGGCTGCGACCCTCGCTCGCGCTCCCGCGCTTCGAGCGCGGCCGTGAACAGCTCGTACGCGAACAGCTGCACGCACTGCCCCAAATTGATCGAGGGTTGGTCAGCCGCCATGGGGATGCGCACGCGAGCGTGCGCGCCGAGCAGATCTTCTTCGGCGAGGCCCGTCTTCTCGTTGCCGAACAAGAACGCCAGACGCTCGCCTCGCGCCGCGCGGGCGACCGCGTCTTGAGCGGCTCGTCGCGCCACGAGCACCCCGGAGACGCCGCGCCGCGCCGTCGTGGCGTAGGTGAAATCAACGCCCTGCAGCGCGGCCTGCACGTCGGGTACGACCGGCGCGGCCTCGAGCACGTCCAGCGATTTGACGGCCATCTTGATGGCCATCAGGTGGCCCGGCTCCGCCAACTTGCCGGGCTTTACCAGCACGAGTCGGGTGAAGCCCATGGTCTTGATGGCGCGCGCGGCGGCCCCCACATTCTCCGGGTAATGCGGCTTGACGAGCACGAAGCGCGCGAGGGGGTGGATCGGCAGCTCGAGCATGGGGCCGGTGGGTTCGGGAGCTTTTTCGTAACGCACGGCGCTCAGTCGCTTACGGGCTTTACGCGCCACACGCAACGAAAGCCTAGCGTAGGCTCGCGGGTTTCGGGCGGCTTGCCGGAACGGGCGGCGCCGCGCAAGAACGGGGCCGCGCTCTCGAAATGGCCGCCGCGCACCGCGCGCTCGGCGCTCGCGGGCGCTCCGAACGTCGCGCGATAAGGGTCGGACGTCCACTCGGCGACGTTGCCAGCCAAGTCCAGGATGCCTTCGGGCGTGGCGCCGTCGGGAAAGGAGCCGACGGGGGCGAGCTCGGTGAAGCCGTCGCTCGCGTCGGTCATGTCGACGCCGAGTCGACCATGGTTGGCGAGCCGCCCGTGGTACTGCTGCCCCCACGGATAGGCGCGGCGCGCCGCCCCGCGCGCTGCCCGCTCGAACTCGGCCTCGGTTGGCAGTCGACCGCCGCGAAACGCGCAGTAGCGCTTGGCATCGTCGAACGTGACCAGCGTGACGGGGAACGAGGGGTCGCGGAAGCGACGTGCACCGGGCTCGAGCCCGGCCGGACCGCAACGCCCGACGACGACGCAGCGCTGGTAGTCCGCGACCGTCACTTCGGTGCGCGCCATCCAAAAGCCGCTCACGTTCTCGCGATGGAGCGGGGCTTCATTCTCGAACGTGCTCTCGTCGCAGCGCTCGGGCAACGGCTCGCGCTTGCAGCGCACCAGCGCCGCCAGCACCTCTTCGTCGGTTGAGCCCACGTCGATGCTGAGTGGCCGCAAATACACGGCGTGGCTCGGCGGCAACCGCAGCCGGCGCGGAGCGCTCTCCGAGCTGCGCGGCTGAGCCTCGGCCGCAGCTCGGGGCGAGCTCGCGGCGCTGGCGAGCAGCAGCGCCGCGGGGAGCGCCCACGCCCGCTGCCGCGTCATGGCACGTCTTCGGGGGCGTCGGTCGCGGCGCGCGGCGCAGCTCCATCGTCGGCGGCCGCCGGCGCCGCCGCCGCGGGTGCGCTGGTCGCCGGCGCGGCGCTCCGGGGCGCCTTCTTGACGCCCACCGCGGGGGCCGGCTCGGAGCGGGGGCTCGGCTTTTCGGCGAGCCATGCGATCGCTACGTGAGGCGGCGCGCTCGCCGTGCGAGGCGGAGCGGGCTCCGGCTCGCGCAAGATGTTCGAGAGCTGAAGGGCCGCTACCCCCAGCAGCGCCCCGACGGCGGCGCCCCCCATCGCCGTGCGCAGCCCGTGGTTTTCCGGACGCCCCTGCCACGGAGCGTGGCGATGATGAGCGTCCGGTAACGTTGGCTGCATCTTGCGGGTCGGAATGGCGAGCGCTTCGGCCAGCGTCTCGCCGAGCTCCCGCGCGCTGGGGAAGCGCTCGGCGGGCAGCTTGGCCATGCCCCGCAGCAGGATAGCGTCGATGTGCGGGTCCAGCCCGCACAGCTCGGCGATGCCAGGCGGCAGCTCGGTGGTGATGCGGGTAGCGACGGAGACGGCGTCTTCACCCGGGAAAGCTCGGCGTTGGCTGAGCGCTTCGTAGAGCGTGGCGGCGAGCGAGAACTGATCGGAGATCGGCGAGAAAACGCCCTTGGTGATGCACTCGGGCGCGCTGTAGGCGGGGGTGCCGAGCAGCCCGCCGTCGCGTGTGAGCGTCGAATCGGGCACCCGCGCGATGCCGAAGTCGGCGATTTTGGCGCCCGTCGCCGTCAAGATGATGTTTTGAGGCTTGATGTCGCGGTGCAGCACGCCCGCGGCGTGCGCGGTCGTGAGCGCGTCGCCGAGCTCGCGCGACAGCTTGGCCCCGGCCTCCGCGCCGAGGGGGCCTTTGGCGATCCGCTGCTCGAGCGTGAGCCCCTCGGCGTACTCGAAGACGAGGAAGAGTCCTAGCTCGGGGTCTTCGCCCATGTCGTAGAGCGCGACGATGTTGGGGTGCGAGACGCGGGCCGACGCGCGCGCCTCTTGGCGCATGCGATCGATCAACGCCGCGCGCTGCTCGGGCGCGATGACCAGGTCGTCACGCAGCAGCTTGATCGCCACGCGACGCTCCACCACCGGATCGTGGGCGAGCAAGACTCGACCCATGGCGCCTCGCCCCAGCAGTCGCACTGGCTGATAGCGCCCGATCGGGGCGAACACGAGGGCGCCGTCAGAGTCCATGGCGGGCCACCTGGTTTAACACGGGGTCGCCCGGGAAAATCCAGTCAACCAGGTGGCCGAAGGTGCGAGATTTATAGGCTGAGCGAAGAAATCAAGGCGCGGGCTGGCCCGGCCCGGGCGCGCCCTTGTCTGCGCTCTTCTCCGGCGCCGGCTTCTCGGCTGGCTTCTTGGCGATGGGCGGCGGAGCGCCGTATTCCTCGCGCAGCTTCTTCAATAAGCCATCGCGAAACAGGCGCTCGTGGTACTCGGGCATCCGCGGCAAGTTGACGAACAAGCGCACGCTTTCGCCCGCGTCGATCACCTCGAGCGTGCCCGTAACGACGCTGCCCTTCGACCCGCCCATCGGCGCGTATTTGAAGATCAAGTACGCGGCCTCCGGATCCTTCTCGATCACCTCGTAACCGAGGTCGACGCGCACGTAGCGCAGCGCGCCGCTGTAGGTCTGCGCCTTGCTGTATGCCGAGCTCGCGTCCACGCGGGCATCGGCGGCGCCGGTCCAGAGCCCGGCGAGCGAGAGCACAGCGAGCCCGCGAGCTCTGGCAACCCAGCTTGGTCTCATGCTCCGTCGGCTAGCCAAATTCGGCTGCGCCGGGCAAGTTTTCAGCCTAGCTCCGGCAGGCTACCCGAGAGCAGCGCGCGGGGGCCTTCACGGAACAGGAAGTCGACCTCGTCTTGCCCGTAGCGCTTGGCGACGAGCTCGATGGCGCGCTCGACGACCGGGAGATCGGCGGCGCGGTGGAGATCCGTGCACGCGGCTTGATACACCTCCGCCTCGAGCAGCTCCTCGGCGGCGCGCTGCGGCCGGCGCCCGTATTTGCCGACGAGCGCCATGCAGTCGAGCAAAGCGCCGACGCCTTGCTCGACCAAACGCGCGAGCGCTTCGGGGCGGTCCCAAAACTTCCGGTACCGCTCCGGATGGGCGATCACCGGCAAGATTCGGCGCTGGCGCAGATCGAACAAGCGTCGCTCGATGACGGGCGGGAAGTCGATTTCGTAAAACTCGAGCAGCGCGGCTCGCCCGCCGGGATAGAGCAGCGCCTCACCGCTCAGCAGGCGGGTGTAAACGATGTCGTCGAAATAGTGCTCGCTCGATAGATCGAGCTGAGGGACGTCCCGCCCCGCGACCGCGGGCACGAAGTCGTCGTACGCGCGGGTCAGCCCGACCTTCTCGTTGTCGAACATGCCGGGCCGCATGTGCGGGGTCGCTATCACGCGCTCAAAGCCGAGCGCCTTCAAGCCCTCGAGCATCGCGACGCCTTCGGCTACGCTGGGCGCGCCGTCGTCGATGCCGGGCAGGAAGTGACAGTGCAAATCGATCACGGCTTGCCTGCTAGCACGCCGAACGCTTTGACCGCGCTCAGCGAGCGGCCGAACGGCCGGGGCGCTCGGTCAAGATGCGGCGGCAGCCGTCGCTCAAGCGCAGGTAGTCTGCGTCGTTGGCGTCGCCGAGAGCGCTGATGGATACTTCGTAGCCGTCGATCAGCAGCTGGCGCACCGGCGGCTTTTCACCGCGGAAGCCCAGCTCGTCGAGGCGAGGGTCGTTCGCGGGCACGGTGGAGAGGGCGGCCAGCTCCTCACACAGCTGCGCCGCGCCCGAGCCGGCGACGAGGCAGCCGCTCGCGTCAGCGACGGCCACCGCCGCGAGCCCGCTGTCGCGCCGAGTTGCGTCGAGCAGCCGGCACAACGAAACGAGCGTATCGGTGGAGCGGCCGTGGCGGCGTTCGGTGGCGAGCGGTCGGTGACTCATCGTCCGCATAGCTTGGTGGACCCGTGCGACGGCGTACAAATTTCGGGGGCTGACGTTCGTCGCTCCCCAATGCTACGTCTGGCGGGCCGAATGACCGAGGATCGCTTCGAACGACTCGCGGGCAGCCGCCGAGTGGTGGTCTGCGCGGGGGCAGGTGGCGTGGGCAAGACGACGATCGCGGCTGCGCTGTCTTTGGCGGCGGCGCGACGCGGGCGGCACGTGCTGTGCTTGACCATCGATCCGGCCCGGCGCCTCGCCGACAGCTTGGGGATCTCCCTCGCGCCCGGCGTCGAAGCCGAGGTCGAGCGCGCCCGCCTGCGCGCCATCGGCGTCGAGCGCGGCAGCCTGAGCGTCGCCATGCTCGATCCCAAGCAGACCTTCGACGATCTCGTGCAGCGCCACGCCTCGTCGCCGGCGGCCGCTCGTCGCATCCTCGATAATCAATTCTATAGACACGTATCGACGTCGCTCGCGGGAACGCAGTCGTACATGGCGATGGAAAAGGTGCTCGGCTTGCTCAAAGCGGGGCGCTACGACCTGATCGTCCTCGATACTCCCCCCACGTCCGAAGCGCTCGACTTCCTCGACGCGCCGGAGCGGCTCGTCGAAGCGCTCGATAGCCCCGCCATGCGCTGGATGGTGCAAGCGCTGCAGCCGAGCGGCGGTCTGAGCATGCGGCTGCTCGCGCGCGGCGTCGCGGCGCTGCTCCGCACCATGGGTCGCCTGACGGGACGCGGCTTCTTGGAGGACATGTCCGCGTTCATCGGCGAGCTCAATGAGCTGTTCGGCGGCTTCAAGGAGCGCGCCGCCGAGGTGTCGCGCGCCTTCCGCGCGCCCGACTTCGGCTACGTGCTCGTGGCCGCGCCCACGAGCGCGGCCGTCGAAGAGGCGCGCTTCTTCGGCGAGCGCCTGAAGCGACTGGGCCTTTCGGCGGATGCGCTGGTGCTCAACCGCGTGCATCCGCAGCGCGCCGCCGTCCCCACCGCTGAAGCCCTCCGCGCCCTGCTCGAGGCGCGCGGCATCGCGGCGCCCGCCGTCGCCTTCGCGGACGCTCAGCGCGACGAGCAAGCCCGCGCGCGCACGGAGGCGCCCGAGATCGCGAAGGCGGAGCGGCTCTTTCCGTCACCCACGCTGTGGATCGTACCGGTGATGGCTGGCGACGTGCGGGGCCTCGCCGACCTGTCGCGCGTCAGCGCGGCGCTCATGCCCGGGTAGCGCGCTCGACGGCCCAGCCCCGCCTTTCCACGGCGGCGAGAGCACGAGCGGGCCGAGCGGGCTTCAGCGATCGCCCTTGCGGGGGCGAGCCGGCTTCGGCGGGAGCACCTTCTTCGTGCGCTCGCGGTAGTGCACGTTGATGGGCACGCCTTCGAAGCCGAAGGTCTTGCGGATCTGATTGACGACGAAGCGCTGGTAGCTGGGCTTGATGTTGGCGGCGCCGCTGCTCATCGCCACGAAGGTCGGCGGCGAAGACTCGGCTTGTGTGATGTAGAAGATGCGCGGCGCCCGCCCGCCGTCGGTGGGCGGCGGCTGGCGCTCGATCACCTCACGGAAGAAGCGGTTCAGCTCCGCGGTCGGCACGCGCCGCTCCCACTCGCGTGAGATGCGCGTCGCGCGGCTCACCAGCTCCGAGACGCCGCGCCCGGTCTTGGCGGACAGCTCCATGATCGGCGCAAATTTGGCGAAGCCGAGCGTCTCCTCCGCTTGCGTGCGCGCTTTCTTCTGCTCTTCGCGCGACAGCAAGTCCATCTTGTTCAAGCCGACGATCAGGCCGCGGTGCCGATCCATACACAGCCCGAGCAGGCGCGCGTCTTGCTCGGCGACCCCCTGCGTCGCGTCACACAGTAAGATCGCGATCTTGGCGCGCTCGACCGCCTTGAGCGCTTGCATCACGCTGAGCAGCTCGACTTTCTCGTCGACGCGCGACTTGCGGCGAATGCCCGCCGTGTCCACCACCCACAGCGGCTTGCCGTCGTAGGTGATGCGAGCGTCGAGCGCGTCGCGCGTGGTCCCGGGGCGGTCGTCGACGAGCGCGCGCTCTTCGCCGCTCAAGCGGTTGAACAGCGACGACTTGCCCGCGTTCGGGCGGCCGATGAGCGCGACGCGCGGCACGTCGTCGACGCTCGGCTCCGCCGGCGCGTAGGCGGGTAGGCCTTGGGTGACCTTGAGCGCGAGCTCGGCCGTGCCGCGACCATGCAACGCCGACACGTTCACCAGCTCCGGCACCCCCAGCGAGTACAGCTCGGTTGCTTGCAGGGCGCGGCCGTCGTTGTCGACCTTGTTCGCGACGTAGACCACCGGCTTGTTCGAGCCGCGCAGCAGCGCGACCGCTTCGCGATCGGGGGTGGTCGGGGGCAGCGTTCCGTCGAGCACGCACACGATCACGTCGGCCTCGGCGATGGCGGCCTCGACGTGCCGCGCGATGCCTTGCTGCATCGGGTCGCCGCTCGCCGGATCGAAGCCGCCCGTATCCACCAGCGTCACGTCGCGGCCCGCGAGGTGGGCCGAGGCGTAGTGCCGATCACGCGTGATGCCGGGCGCGTCGTCGACGATGGCGAGTGACTTGCCCGCCAAGCGGTTGAACAGCGTGCTCTTGCCCACGTTGGGGCGACCCACGACGGCTACGATCGGGATCACGACTTGCCTCCGCTGATGCGCTCGTAGCCCAGCTCGGCGAGCATGCGCGGCGCGTCCTTCCAGCGCGGCGTGACGCGCACGAACAGCTCGAGCTTCACTTTGCGGTCGAGCAAACGCGCCAGGCGCCGTTCGGACGCTTGCCGCAGCGCTTTGATCACGAGCCCACCGCTCCCGACGATGATCTTGCGCTGGCCGATCTTCTCGACGTGAATCGTGGCCGCGATGCGCAGCTTGTCGGTGCCCTCGTCGAAGCTGTCGATGCTCACCGCGACCGCGTGCGGGATCTCGCCCTTGAGGCTCAAGAGCACCTGCTCGCGCACGTACTCGCGCGCAAAAAAGCTCGACGGTTTGTCGGTCAGCGTGTCGTCGGGATATGCGGCCTCGCCCTCGGGCAGGTGCTCGGCGATGGTGTCGAGCAGGCGATCGACGCCGTCGTTCTCGAGGGCCGAGATCGGAACCAGCGCCCTGAAGGGTACGGCGGCGAGGTAGCTGTCGAGCAGCGGCAACAAGAGCCCCTTGTCGCGCACGGTGTCGACTTTGTTCAGGGCCAAGATCGCCGGCGTCTTCTTGAGCGAGCGCATGCTCGTGAGCAGCTCCGCGTCCTCCGGCACGAGCTCGGCGAGCGGCGGCGTCACGTCGCTGCGCTTCAGCTTCTTACGTACGTTTTGCACGCCCGACGTGACGTCGGTCACGAACACCACCACGTCGGCGCTCTCGACCGCGGACATCGCCGACGAGTTCATGCGCGAGCCGAGCTCGGTCTTGGGTTTGTGAATTCCGGGCGTGTCGAGGAAGGCAAGCTCGGCGCCTTCGCGCCGCACCACGCCGAGCAGGGCGTCGCGCGTGGTCTGGGGCAGCGGCGAGACGATCGCCAGGCGCTCGCCCAAGATTTGGTTGAGCAGCGTCGACTTACCGACGTTCGAACGTCCGACGATGGCGATCGTTCCAGCACGCATCAGGCGATTCTCAGTCTCATGGCGAGGGGGGACACGGGGGGTGGGGGCGGAAGCTCCGCGGGGCTCGGGCGGCTTGCCAGCCGAACCGGGCACGCCTATTCCCAGAAACCAGGGGCTCGCGCAAGTTGCGGCGGTATTGCGGCGGGAGTAACCGGCCTGCGTGCGTCGATACTGGCTCGTCAGCCTCGCCCTGCTGCTCGCGCTGGCGGGGCTCCTGAGCGGCATCGGCGACGGGGCGCTCTGGGATCCCCACGAGGTGGAGGTGGCGGAGCTGTCGCGGCGCATCGGCTTGAACCTCCTGCACGGCCGCGAGCTGTTCATTGCTGGCGCCGACAACAGCGTGCCGATCCGGGGCGATCTAGGGCGCGGCGAGCTGCCGTTCACGTCCATCGCCGTCGGTTTTCGCTTGTTTGGCCTGTCCGAATGGGCGGGGCGCTTGCCGCTCGCGCTGTGGTCGCTCGCGGGGGCCGCCGCCCTCTGCGCAGGCCTCGCGAGGCTGCTGGACGGACGGGCGGCCCTGTACGGGGCGCTGGTGCTCGCGACGACGCCGCTCTACTTTCTTCAAGCGCGCTTGCTGCTGGGCGACGCGGCCACGCTGGGGAGCTTCGCGATGGCGTGGTCGGGGCTCACGACCGCGCTGTTCGCGCCGGGCTTGTCGCGCCGCGCGTGCGTCGGCTTCGGCGCGCTCGGGTTGCTCGGGCTCTACGCCGGGTTCTGGTGCCGCGGGCCGATCGTGAGCGTGGCGATACCCGCGCTGTCGGTCGCGCTGGGTGCGCGCTTCGTCGAGACGAGCAGCGCGCCGCGCCGCGCCTTCGCGCTGGCCGTGGGCGCGGTGGGCGCGCTCTCGCTCGTGCTGGGCGTGCTGGCCCTCTGGCTGGCGACTCAGACGGGTGACTATTCGGTGCTGGTGGGCAGCGCTTTGCCGGCCGCCAGGGAGCTCGTCACCTTCGATGTCGCTCTGGGGCGTCTCGCGCACGCGGCCTTCCCGTGGAGCGCGCTCGCGCCGTTGCCCCTGGCGCTGCTGAGCGCCACCGAGACGCGGCCCAGCCCCGAGCGGGCGCTGATTTTCTCGGGCAGCCTCAGCGTCGGCGGGTGCCTCGTGGCAGGTGCTTGGCTGGGGCTGCCGTGGGCGACGGCCGCGCTGCCCGCGATCGCCTGCTTCGCGGCGCTCGTGAGCGCAGCCTTGGTCGCGGTCGAAGACGAGCGGCTGACGGGGCCTCAGCTCGGCATGAGCGTGGCGGCGCTGGCGGCGCTCATCGGCTTGGATCTGCGGCAGCACCCCGACAAGTCGCTCGTGGGCCTGGGGCTTCCGGACCTGCTGCTACCCGAGAGCTTGCAGCGAGGCGCCGGCTGGCTCTGGGCCGGCGGCGGCGCGTGCGTAGCCGTGGCGGCGGTGCTGTGTTTGCTGGAGCCGTCCTCGGAGCCCGGGCGCGCGCCGGCGTTTCGGCGCGCCGAATACGCGGGCGTGCTCGCCGTGCTGCAGCGAACGTGGCGCGGCAATCTGGTGTTTGCGGCGCTGCTGCTCGAGGCAGCGCTGGTCGGCTTTTTGCTGCTCGCGGCCGTGAGCGAGAAAGTGGTGCGGTTGCCGCAGCTCGACAGCTTTGGAACCTTGTCACGTCGGCTGGCGGCGCTGGCCGCGATGGCGCTGCCACTTTCGGCGCTGCTGCCGCTGGGCGCGCTCGCGCTGCGAGACGCGGCGCGTGCGCTGTTTCGCCCGCGAGCCCGGCACGCCGTCACGCGCGCGCAGGGCCTGCTGCTGGTGGGCGCGGTGCTCGGGGGCGTCGCCAGCCTCGGCTTTTTTCCGAGTGTTTCGCGGCAAGTCGCGCCGAAGCACCTCGTCGATCGCTACCGCGAGCTCGCGCGACCGGGCGAGCTCCTCGGCATGCTCGGCAGCGGTAGCGCGGCCGCTCGCTATCGCGGCGCGCGCGACGCCGTCGGCTTCGAGGATGCCCGCGCCGCTTTCGAGTGGCTCGAGGCTTCGGGGGGCGCTCGCCGCTTCTTGGCGCTGCCCAGCCGCGACTTACCCGAGCTGAACGCCGCCTTTCGCGCGCTCCACGGCGAGAACCTGCCGATTTTGGACGCGCGCTCGAGCGAAGTGTTCTTGGCCTCGAGCGCGCGTCGCCCTGCGGAGCGCGACGAAGGCCCGCTGTCGACCCTCGTGCTCTCGCGCGAGCCGCGGCCCGACCATCCGCTCCGCGCGACGCTCGGCCGGGAGCTCAGCGTGCTTGGCTGGAGCCTGCGCTCGGCGACAGGGGAGCCGCTCCGCGCCGTGTCCGTAGGGCAAGCGGCGCAGCTCGTCGTCTATTACCAGGTGCTCGCTCCGCTGCGCGGGTCCTGGCGAACGTTCGTGCACCTCGACGGATTGCAGCGCCGCTTCAATGCTGACCACGAGCCGCTGCATGACAAATACCCGCCGCGGTATTGGCAGCGCGGCGACATTCTGGCCGACGTGACCGAGCTGCAGCTCGAGCCGTATTTTTCACCGGGGCCCTATCGTTTGTATTTCGGCCTATTCTCAGGAGAGCAGCGCCTCCCCGTCACGAATGGGGCGCATAGCGAGGACCGAGTTGAGGCAGGAACGCTCCACGTTCGGTAGCTCCTGAATAGCGTTTGGCTTTTGGGGGGTGACAGCCACGGCGCCCAGCGGTAGACGGGTGACGTGAGCGACGAGCAGCCCAAGCCCTCGGAACGCCCGCCCGTGTCCAATCGTCGTGGTTCCGACCGCATCGAGGTCACGTGGAAGGTGGACTGCGAGTCTCGCGACACCTTTCTTTACGCGAGCATCGCCAACATCTCCGAGTTCGGCATCTTCGTGCGGACGCAAGAGCCGCTCGAGGTCGGCACGCGCCTGCGCCTGACGTTCGCGCCGCCCGACTCGGACGAGCTGTTCGTGCTGCACGGTCAGGTGCAGTGGGTCAACGCCGTGCGGATGCTGGCTGACAACCCCAATCCCGGCATGGGCATTCGCTTCGTCGACCTCACTGTCGAGGCGCGGTCACGACTGATCGACGTGGTGCGCACGATCGCCTACGTGCGCGACAATACGAACTAGCGCGTGGGCAGCGCGTGTGACGCGCGGCTCACCGTCAGCTCTCCGAGCCGCTCGCCCGCTCGTGCTCGGTTTTTTCTGGTTGGGGCTGCGAATGGCGCTGCGCGGGCCGCCAGGCGCGCCGAAATCCCGTGCGAATTGGCGTTCGCGCCTGCAATTGTCCGGGTTTGCTCGTCATTTGCTGACCGAAGCGTGACGACAGCTGCGTATCTGGCTGCTACAGTCCCGCCCGCATGCTGCCCCGGTTCGCTGCTGACTACCGCGCGCTCGTCTGGACCTTACTTCTGACCCCTGGGTTCGTCGCCCTGCAGTTCGCCCGGCCGGACCTCATCCCGTACCTGTGGTGGGTCAGCTGCTACTTCGCGCTGAGCTGCGGCGTCATCGCGCACAACCACAACCACTGCCCGACCTTCTCGGACAAGCGCGCGAACAACCTGTTCGGGAACTGGATCAGCGTTTGGTACGGCTACCCGACGTTCGCCTGGATCCCGACCCACAACCTCAATCACCACAAGCTGGTGAACCGCGCGGGCGACGCCACCATCACCTGGCGCTACACGAACAAGCACAACGCGCTCGTCGCCATCTCGTACTTCTTCGTGTCGTCCTACTTCCAGAGCGATCCGATCAAGGCCTTCATCGCCAAGGCCCGGGCCAAGAACCCGTCTCTCTACCGCCGCATCATCAACCAGTACCTCTTCTGGGGCGGCTCACACGTGCTCATGTGCGCGGTGGCGGTCTGGATGCACGGCTGGAAGACCGGTCTGTACGTGTGGGCGATGGTCTGCTTCGTGCCGGCGTTCTTCGCGCTGTGGACGATCATGCTGTTCAACTACGAGCAGCACGTGCACACCGATCCCTGGTCCGATCACAATCATTCCCGCAGCTTCACCAGCCGTTGGTTGAACTTCATGTTGTTCAACAACGGCCTGCACGCCGCGCACCACGAGCACCCCGGCACGCACTGGAGCAAGCTGCCCGAAGCGCACGAAAAGCTTGCGCCGCACATCGACGCGCAGCTCATGCACCGCAGCATGTGGTTCTATTTCTTTCGGCAATACGTGCTGGCGACGTTCATTCCGAGCCTGGGCACCAAGCAAGTCGGCCGCGCCGGCTTCGAGCCGCCCGATGGGCGCCAGCTCGATTTGACGTCCGACGACGTCGACTCCGCCGAAGCGGGCACGAACGCTCAAATGTTCGGAGTCTGACCGCGACTGCGTCTCGGTCGCGCGCTCACGGCGCGCCAGCTCCGCTGGGTGCCGCTCTGACCGCGCCGGCTGCCGGCGCCGCCGCCGGAGGTGCCGCCTTGGCTTTACGGGCGGCGGCGAGCTGCTCCTCGCGCGCGGCCAGCTCTTGCAGCGCCGTCTCGGCGCGTGACCGATACTCGGCGACCTCCAGCAGCGCCTCGAAGCTCTGACGCGCGCGCGTCAGCTCGCCGAGCGCGCGGTAACAGTCGCCGGCTTGCCAAGCGGCCTCTGTTCCTTGCGGCGTCTCGCGGTAGCGCGAGTGCACGTCCTCGTAGCGCGGAGCGGCGGCGGGGCAGCCCTTCTGGCGGCGCAAGGCTTCGACGGCTTGCAGGGCGGCGGCGGGCGCCTCGCTGCCGCCACGCGCGGCGATCTCCTCGAACCGGCGCTGCGCCTCCGCGTAGCGTCCGCCTTGAAAGGCCGAGCTGGCGGCTTCGAGCGAGTCGGCGCTCGGCTCGGCGCCAGGCATCGGATCCGCGTCGGTGGCCGAGCCCTTGGCCTCGGCGGCGCGCGTGGCTTGCGCGACCGCTGCTGCTGGCTTCTCTTCCTCGCGTTCGCGCGGCGCGCTGCCTTCGCCTTTGCCGGCGCTCGCAGGCTTCGGTAGCGGCGCCGCGGCGGGCGCTTCGCTGCGCCGCTCCGGCGCGGGCAAGATCGCGACGTGCTCGGCCTCGGTCTCGGGAGCGCCGTGCTCGGTCACGAGCATGCTGTCTTGCGCGCTGGGGCGACCACGCAAGAAGAACAAGCTCGAGCCGATCATGAGCAGGAGCAGCGCGGCCATCGCGAGCTGTGGTCGCATGGCGTACACCGCGAGGATGGACACACCGCGCCCCAGCTTCTTGCCCAGGGGCAACTTGGCGTTCAATCGCCGCTCGGCCTCCAAGATCCCAAGCTCGAGACTATCGGGCGGGTCTACTAGAGCGAGCCCGCCGACCTCTCGTGTCGCACGCAGGCCGGCGCTGATGCCTTTGCAACGCGAACAGTGCTCGATGTGCCGCTTGGCCGCAGCGTCGGTGAGCTCGTCGAGCTCTCCGTACAGCATGTCCAGCACGACGCGATCGAACTTTTCGCAATCCATGTCGAGCCCTGCTCATCCTCTCGGGGAACGGCCCGCGCCGCCCCCCGCCGCCGAATTGGGCTCGGCGGCGCTGGCCGCGAAGCGAGCTCGGCCTCCGACGCCGGCCCCCGGCGAGCGGGGGGCAGCAGGGGGCGTCGCCGACGTTCGAGGCCTGTTCGTGGTTGAAATCCTAGCGCAGGGCACGGGCGTACTCCTCGAACTCGGACAGGGCCAGCTTCAAACGATCCAGCGCGTAGCGCATGCGGCTCTTCACCGTGTTCTCCGGCACGCCGGTGATCTCGGCGATGTCGCGGAAGGGCAGGTCGGCGATCTCGCGCAGCAAGAACACCTCGCGCTGCTCTTCGGGCAGCGCATCGACCGCGCGCACGATCGACGCTTGCATCTGTGAGGAGGCGGCCGACCGTTCTGCGCTGGTCGAGGGGTGCTGCGCCGCGACCGATTCCCCGAGGGTGCGGCCATCGCCGTCGCTCGTCATGGGTTGATCGAGCGATGGGTGCCGGCGGTGCTGCAGGCGCCGCAGTTGATCGATGCAGAGGTTGCGCGCGATCGCGTACAGCCAAGTCGAAAAGCGCGCTTCGTGTTTGAACTCGGCCGCGTTTTGTACGAGCCGCATGAAGACGTCTTGCGTGACGTCTTCGGATAGCGATGGACTTCGCAATTGGCGGAGCACGAAGTTGTAGACCTGTTTGTTGTAGCGCCGCACCAGCAGAGCGAACGCGTCGCGATCACCGCGCTGGTAACGCACCATCAGCACCTCGTCAGAGGCATCTCCGCGAACGGCCGCCATCCCGTTCCGACTCTTTTCACGCGAGCGGAAGATGCCGGGCTCGAGGGGCCGGAGCAGGGTGCTCCGAGCCACAAGTTCAGACGCACGAGGCCGGGGATCGATCTTCCGTTTGCTTGAGCCCAAGGTAGCGCTCGCGGAGTGCTTCGGGCAAGGCACCGGAGGGGGGGAGGGGCGCGATTGAGCACGCGAAGGCCATCAAACCCTTAAAGATTCTTCTGTGGGGGCTTTGGCCCCCAATCCCAAAATGCAACTTGGCGAGCGCCTCGGGTCAGAGGAAGATGCGTCCCCTGGAGGAAGTCCGGCTTCGCTAACTGAACGCGAGCAGCGCGATGCACCTGCATCCGCTCACCGGAGCGACCACCACGAGGGAAACCGATGCGACTCATGAATAGCTTCCGCCTCGCAGCGTTCGCCGCCGTCACCATTTTTTCTTCGAGCGTGTTTGCGCAGGCGCCCGCGGCGCCCGCCAAGCCTGCCGAAACTGCGCAGCCAGCTGCCGCTCCCACTTCGGCCACCGCCGCGCCAGCCGCCGCCGCGACAGGTACCCCGACCGCGACGACGACCGCGACGACGACCGCGACGACGACACCCGCGACCACGACTGCGGCGCCTGCTGCTGCTGCGCCCGCGGCGACGACGACCGCGACTCCAGCGCCGGCCGCCGAAGCGTCGGGCGGACTCGATGGCGCCACCTACGTGGTGCGCCTGCGGGATCTCGAGCAGCGCATCGACGAGCTGAAAGAGCAGATTCGACGCAGCCACACGCGCCTCAGCTTGCTCTCCGACACCATCCTCTCCGGCGGCGTGGGCGGCGCGCGCGCCGAAATCACCTTCAAGAACGACCTGTCGAGCGCCTTCCGGGTCACGGGCGCGACGTTCGTGCTCGATGGCGCGGTGCAGTACAACAAGACCGACGAGTCGGAGAACAGCGCGCTCGCGGCCCAGAAAGAGATCCCGGTGTTCAGCGGCTCCATCCCGCCCGGTGATCACACGCTGCAGATCGTGCTGCGCTTGCGCGGCCACGGCTACGGCGTCTTCTCTTACTTGCGCGGCTACAAGTTTCAGGTGCCGTCGAGCCATACGTTCACCATCACGGAGGGCAAGACGCTGAAGCTCGACGTGGTGGCGTGGGAGAAGGGCGACGTGACGACGGCCCTGGAGCAGCGGCCGTCGATCCGCTACGTCGAGAACCTGCGCGCGGGCGTGAGCGGTGAAAGCGCCCCGGCGGCTGCCCCCGCGGCTCCGGCCAAAGCTCAGACGGGCGGCAGCGTCTCGGTCGGCGCGGGAGCGAAGTGATGAGGAGGCTCGGGGTCGCGGGAGCCTTCGCCGCCTTCGGAATCGCGACGGCGATCTCGGGCTCGGCGTTCGCGCTCAGCGCCAGCGAAGCGCAGGGCAGGGCCACGCTGGTGGTGCAGGGGGTCGAGTCCCAGCTCACCAGCGCGCCCCCCGAATCGAAGCTGACCATCAAGCCCCCCACCCCCGCGGAGCGGGTGGCGGCGGGGGACATGCTCTTGCGCAACAAGGACTACGATCGGGCGATCGAGGCCTTGAGCAAGGTCATCGAGCTCTATCGCCAAGGCAAGGCGCCCGAGGCCGCCTACGCCGACGCCTCGTTGCTGATCGGCGAGGCGTACATGTCGACCAAGCAGTATTTGTCGGCGCGCCGCCACTTCCGGGACATTTTGGATAACGGCGCCAAGAGCCCGTACGACGGCTTCGTCGGCAAGGCGCTCAGTCGGCTGGTCGACATCGCGCTCCGCACGGACGATCTGGCCGGCCTCGACTACGTCTTCGAGCGACTTTCGCGCTTGCCGACGACCGATCGCACAGGCTCCCTCGCCTACGCCCGCGCCAAGGCGCTTTACGCCAAGAAAGACTACGCCGCCTCGAAGGCCTCCGTGAACGCGGTCCCCGCGGGCTCTCCTTATACGGCGCAGGCGCAATACCTGCTCGGCGTGGTGCTGCTCAAGGAAGCCTTGGCGCAGGCCCCGACCGCGCCCGTCGCAGGCGCTCCCGCAGCCGGCGCGGCGGCGGCTCCGACGGCTCCGCCCGATGCTCGCTTCGTGCAGGCCGTCGAGCAGTTCCGCAAGGTGACGCGCATCCCCGCCACCACGCCCGACCAAGAGCACGTCATCGACCTGGCGTGGATGGCGATCGGGCGGCTCTTTTACGAGACCAACAACTACCTCGACGCCGTCGAGGCCTACAGCCACGTCGGCCGCAACTCACCCGAGTTCTCGACCACGCTGTACGAGCTGGCCTGGGTGTTCGTGCGCCTAGGTGACTACTCGCGCGCCCAGCGCGCGCTCGAGGTGCTCACCATCACCGATCCGAACAACCTCGAGCTCGCAGACGGTTCGCTGCTGCGCGCGGACTTGATGCTGCGCTCCGGCGATTTCCAGAACGCGCTCAACCTGTACCGCAACGTGCGTGAGCACTTCGATCCCATTCGCAAGAGCGTCGATGACTTCCTGGCGTCGACCAGCGATCCTGCCGTCTATTACGACAAGCTGACCGCCGACGAGGCCACGATGGCCACGGAGACGAAGCTGCCCAAGGTCGTGATGGAGTGGGCGCGGGAGCAGGCCGAAGACCAGCACGTGTTCGGGATGATCGACGACGTGACGCGGTCGCGCGACCTCGTGAAGCGCTCGCGCAAGCTGGCCGTCAAGCTCGACGCGGTGCTGTCCGTTCCGACCCGCGCCAAGGCATTCCCGGAGCTTCGCAACGGCATCCAGTACTCGATGTCGCTGATGAACAAGCTGGCCAAGGCGCGCTTGACCCTGGCCGAGGGCATGGATGACGTCGGCAAGGCACAGCCGGGCGGCGAGCTCGGGCGAGTGCGGGCCGAGCGGCGAGCGCTGCAGAAGCGCTTGGCCTGGTTACCGGTCACCGACGGTGATTTCTTGCGTCGTGACGACTCGGGTGACCGGCAGTGGAACAAGGTCAGCCAGGTCCTGCAGAGCCTGACGGTGGAAGCCGATAAGCTCGCCGCCATCGTCAACGGCCTGAAGCGCGTGCTCAAGGAGGCCGATCAGTACGGCGTGACCGCCGACGCTACGAGCCGCGAGCGCTTCAAGCTGGAGATCGAGGCCAACGAGCGCGATCTCCAGGGATACAACAAGCGCATCGAGGAGTACCGGGACGCCGTCGACAACGGACGCGCCCAGATCGGCTTCGGGGATCAGCGCTACGTCGACGACGACGACGTGCGCAAGAAATTCCGCGAGCTGTTCACGCGCGAGGTGTCGCTCGTGGCGTCGGGTCAAGACTCGGGCGACGCGGGGGACTACGCCAAGGGCATTCAGTCGCTGCTCGGCCGCATCGACATCGACGAGCAACGCTTGGAGGCGTCACGCGCCAAGCTGGAGAAGCAAGCCCTGGAGGAAGCGCAGGCGCTGCGGGCCAAGATCGCAGCCGAGCTCGTCTCCCTCGAAACTTACGCTCAAAACCTCGACTCGCTCGACCAGCAGGCGCGCCTGCTGGTCGGCGAAATCGCGATGAAAAATTTCGCGCTGGTGCGAGATCGCGTGAAGAGCATCGTGCTGCGCGCCGACGTCGGCATCGTGCAGCAAGCCTGGGAAGTGCGTGAAGAGCAACGCGTGCGGGTTCGCAACCTGCAGCGCGAGCGCTCGCGTGAGGAGCAGAACTTGAACGACGAGCTGCGCGAAGTGTTGGACGATTCGGAGGAGGCGCAATGAGGACACGTCGTCAGTCATTCCTGCCCGCGTTGCTCGCGGTGCTGACGGGCGTCGCGGCGCCGCTGTCGGCCTCGGGCCAGACGGCCGCGACGGCGCCGGCCGCAACCGCCGCGGCCACGTCGGGCGCGACCCCGGCCAAGGCCAAGAAGGGCGCGCCGCCCTCGCCGCCGCCCACGCCCGCGCAGCTCAAAGCCTTCGGTATTTTGCAGCAGGAAGCTGCCGAGTACGAGAAGGGCACCAAAGACTTTCGGCGCAACTTGACGATGATCGTGCGCCATCACTACGAGCAGCGGCGTAAGCGCGTGCTGTCGGCGCTCGATCGCGAGCTCGCGGTCGAGAAGCGTGGTCTCGACGAGTCACGCGACGACGCCATCGCTCGCCTCGAAGAGTTCGTGGCTCGCTACTCGGGGGCGAACGCCGACCCGCGCGCCACGCCCGACGCGATGTTTCGCCTCGGCGCCCTCTACGAGGAGAAGGCGCGCGCGCGCACCGACGCGGATCTGTCGCTCGGGCTGGAGCCGGCGATCGCCATTTACCGGCGCATCATCAAAGAGTTCCCGCAGTACGAAGAGACGGCGGCCGTCCACTACTACCTCGGCCACGCCTTCACCGACGCCGGCCGCATCGAGGAGGGTCAGCAGGCTTGGCGCGTGCTCGTGTGCGGAACGCGCTACGCCGTTCAAGACGACCCGAAGGACGCGGGCAAGGTCTTGCTGCAGCCCATGCCGCAGGACCACGACGACAAGTTCTGGAACGACTGGTACAACAAGAACCCGGTCCCGCTCGATCAGGCGCGAGGCAAGCGCGCGGCCGCGCCCAAGCGGGGCGCGAGCGCCGTCGTCGACACCGAGGAGCTCACGTTCGCGGACCCGTACGAGGGCTGCAAGCCGCTACCGCAGAAGGTAGAGCCGGGAGAAGACCCGCGCTACTTGGCGGAAATCTGGTGGCAGCTCGGCAATTTCCATTTCGACCAGATCGACCCGCAGGGCGGGCCCTACAACCTGAACCGCGCCGTCGTCGCTTACGAGCAGTCGATGCAGTACACGAAGCCGCCGATTTACGGCGTGTCGCTGTACAAGCTGGCGTGGACTTACTTCAAGCAGCAGCGCTACCGCACGGCCGTCGATTGGTTCGTGAAGCTGCTCGCTTACGCCGACGAGCAGGAAGCCAAGACGGGCGATCCGGGCGCTGATTTCCGACAGGAAGCGTTCACCTACATCGCAGGCTCGCTCACCTACGTCGACTTCGATGGGCCTCCGCCCGAGCACCCCTACATCCCGCGCAGTGACGTGCTCGACACCGAGCCCGATCCGCTGCGCGCGGAAGAGAAGATGGCGATCGCCATCACGCGCGTGCAGGACCCGGCGCTGATCCCGCAGGACAAGAAATGGACGGTCGCCATCTACAAGGCGCTCGCTCAGGAGTTCATCGAGATCACGCAGAACCGCAACGCGGTGACGACGCTCGAGCTCACGCTCAGGAAATTCCCGATGGATCGGGACGCGCCGATGATGCAGAACCGCGTCGCGGAGCTATACGACCAGCTGTCGCGCCTCGCGCCCGACGGCTCGGAGGCGCGCGCGGAGTACGCCTCGAAGGCGCTCGAGTCACGCACGAAGCTCGCCGCGTACGTGGGCACGACGCCCTGGGTCGACGCCAACCGCGACGACCCGGAGGCGCTCACCACCGCCGAGCAGCTGGTGAAGGGCGGCCTCAAGCGCGCCGCCGCCGATCACACCAACTATGCTCGCGGCTACTACAACAAGGCCCTCGAGCTGAACGACGCCGGCGAGCAGCGGGCGCTGATCGAGAAGGCGATCGCCGAGTATCGCTTGGCGGAGACGGGCTGGGCCGCCTACCTCGAGCAAGACGCGCAAGCCATGGACGCGTACGAGAGCCGCTTCTGGCTCGCGGACGCGCGCTATTGGGTCGTGGTGCTCCAAGCCACCATCGGCCGTACGCCGCAGCCGGCCGAGGTGAGGGCGGCGCGCGACAGCGCCGCGAGCGTGCGTGACTCGAACGAAGACGACAAGTACCTGCAGCCGGCCGCGTACTACGTCGTCACCATCGCCGAGAAGGTGCTCGAGGACCAATACCGCGTCTTTCAAGAGACGAACGGAGCGCAGGGCATCGAGAAGCGCGAAGAGCTGAAGTTCTCTGGCGAGGGCGACGCGCGCCGGCCCGTGAAAGACGTCGTGCCCCAGCCGGTGCTCGACGCGATCAAGGCGCGTGACGAGTACAACGACCGCATCCCGCTCGACCGCGACCCACAGAGGAACGGCTTGCTCTACGCGTTCCAGTCCGCGGATCTGTACTTCGTCTACGGTGACTTCGAAAACGCGGAGAAGCGCTTCCGACCACTGTACGATCAATACTGCGGGGTAAACGAGTGGGGCTACCGCTCTTGGGAGAAGCTCATCAGCATGAGCAACTTCTCGGGCAACGCCACCGAGAGTCGCCGGCTCGCGGAGGGCAAGAGCTGCGCTTACAACGCCGAGACACAGAAGGCGGAAGAGAGCATCCGCAAGCCCGTGCAGCAGGGCGTTGCCTACCTCGACGCGCGCAAGCTGTACGAGGAAGCGGAGAAGATGCCGGAGGGGCCCGAGCGCAACAAGAAGTGGCGCGAGGCGGCGGCGGCCTACAAGGTGGCGCTGGACTCGGCACCCGACCGTGACGAGGCCCCCGAGGCGGCCATGAACGGCGCCTTCGCGTACAAGCAGGTCGGCGAATACGACAAGGCGATCGAGATGTACGAGCTGTTCATCTCCCGCTACGGCAACGAGAAGACGCTGAGCGCGCTCAAGAACGGTGACGCCAAGGCCAAGCCCCCGGTGGCGGCTCAGCCGAAGAAGTACGAAGAGCGCGCGAAATACCTGCAGGGCGCCTACGACGCCTTGGCAGGCGCGTACGTGCTGTTCTTCAACTACCCGCGCGCCGCCGAGACGTACGACAAGATCAGCAATAACCAGCACTTCCCGCAGAACAGCCGGCGAGAGTCAGCGCGGCAGGGGCTCTCACTCTACGCGAGCCTGGGTGACCGCGGCGGCATGACGCGAGCGCGTGAGCGCTTCCAGACCCTCGGGGCCTCACCCAAGGAGATGGCGGAAGCGGATTTCATCGTCGCCAGCGCCGAGCTGAAGCGGTGGGATCCGTACAGCGCCGACGAAGGCGCCAACGCGGCCGCGCGTCGCACTGCGCAGCGCGCGATGGAGGACTACTTCACCGCCAATGGGAAGAAGGACGCAGCGGCGCAGTACGTGGTTCAGGCCGCCTACTGGGCGGCGAAGACGCGCAAGGCCGTGCTCGCGGGTGACACCAACAAGTGGTGGGAGCAGACCATCGCCGCGTTCGAGAAGTGGAAGCGGCTCGCTCCGACCGAAGGCGGTAAGAACACCGCCCTCGGCTCCAAGGAAGCCAACATGGCCGCGGAGGCCGACTTCACGATGCGTGACGACGAGATCAGTCGCGCCTTCGACTACGAGACGGGGCATCACCGCTACCGCGGCACGATGCAAGAGGTCATCAACCAGTACACGAAGGACGCGGGCGACGCGAAGAAGTGGTTCGACAAGCTGCAGCACGTCATCGACGCCTACGTCTCGCCCGAGTGGACGACGGCGGCGATCGCGCGTCAGGGCTCACTCTACGATTCGCTGCGCACGGGCCTTTACAACACTCGCCCGCCGGAGCTGAAGATCTTCGACGCCAAGACGGAAGCCATCATCAAGCGCGCCGAGAACAGCGATAACCCCGATTTGCAGGAGAAAGCGGACGCTGCTCGCGTCAATGCGCAAAAGGCCTGGCGCGACAAGCGCGACCAAGAGCTCAACAGCGCCGACTCGATCATGATCGAGCGCTACGCGAACGCGGTGGTGCTGGCCAAGCGCTACAACGTCGCCAACCCGCAGGTCATTCGCTCCATCCGGCGCTTGGCCTTCTTCACGGACGTGATCGGTGAAGCCAAGATGAAGCAGTTCACTGCGACCGTGAAGGACCTGAGCTACACCGAGGGCATGTTCCCGCGCATGCGGCCGGGCATCTCGTCGGCGCCGCCGCCCAAGGGCGCGCCCGCTCCCTTGCCCGCGTTCGTGCAATGAAAGAACACGTCATGCAGAAGCTCGACAAACCTTATCGACTCGCCGGTATCGGCGCGGTCTTGAGTCTGTGCGTGGCGTGCGGCGGCGGTGGCGCCGCGGCCGGGGAAGGGGCGAAGGCGCCGACCGGCGCGCCCACGGCTCCTCCCCCGGGGACGGAAGGCGGCGTCGCCACCAGCCCCCAAGGCCAGCAGTTCGCGGTGAGCGACGCGCCCACCAGCGGCGAGTCGGCGGCGCAGCGGCCGGCCATGAACGCCTCCGCCCAGGCCGCCTACCAAGCGGGTATGCAGGCATTTCAGGCGGGTGATCTGCAAGGCGCCAAGAATCAGTTCGTGTCCGCCACGCAAGCCGACCCCAAGGCGTACCAGGCGTACTACTCGCTCGGCGTCGTGCGAGAGCGGCTCAACGAGACGTCGGGCGCGCTGCAAGCCTACCGCCAGTCGACGGCGATCGTGTCCGACTACGAACCTGCGATCGTCGCCTACGGCGTGCTGCTGGCCCGCACCGGAAAGCCCGACGAAGCCAACGATTTCCTGAGCGCCCGCCAGGCGCAGATGCCGAAGAGCGCGGCCGTGACGGGGGCAATGGCCGAGGTGAAGTCGATTCAGGGTGACTCGGGCGCGGCCCAGCGCCTCGCTCAGGAAGCCTTGAAGAAGAACCCCGACTACCGACCGGCCATGATCACGCTCGCGCGTGATCATTACCGCTCGCGCCGGCTCGATCTCGCGCTGTACGCGCTCAAGGGCATCCTCGACGGCTACGGCGAAGAGAACCCCCCGCGCGACAAGAACAACGCGGAGGCGCGGCTGCTCCGCGGCTTGATCTACAAGGAGCAAGGGCTCAAAGCGGCGGCCATCCCCGAGCTGCAGAAGGCGATCGAGCTCAGGCCGGATTTGGTGGAGGCGCGCGTGCACCTCGCCAACTACTTGCTCGAATCGGGTAACGCCGCCGAGGCCTCCACCCTGCTCGAGACGGCGCTGCGCTACGACTCCCTCAACGTGCTGGCGCGGCTCAACCTGGGCGACGCCTATCGCCTGCTGGGCAAGACGGCCGAAGCGCAGCGTGAGCTCGATTGGGTCGTGAAGACCGATCCGAGCGTCGCCCAGGCTCACTACAACCTCGGCTTGCTCTACCTGTTCTCCACCAGTGTGCCGGGCCTGACGCCGACGCAAGCGGCCGACAAGGCCATCAGCGAGCTCGAGCAGTACAAGAAGCTCAAGCCGCGAACGGCGGGCGGCGCGCCCGACGACACCGACGAGCTCATCACCCGCGCCAAGACGCAGAAGGCGCTCGCCGAAGCCAAGGTCGCCGAAGACGCCGCCGCCGCCGCGCCCGCTGCACCCAACCCGTGAAGTAACCGAGAAAGTAACCGAGAAAGAACATGCCCTCACTCTCGCTCTCCGCTGCTCGTTGCTTCCGCCTGCTGCTCGGCGCGCTGAGCGCTCTGGCGCTGCTCTGCCCATCCGGCGCGCTCGCGCAGAAGAAGCCTCGCGTGGTCACCATCAGCGAGGTCACGATCGTTGGTCGCGTGCAGAAGCCGATCGCCGCCGTCGACGTGAGCCGCATCCAGCCCAAGCTCACGCTCGCCGAGCTGCGGCAGCCGTTCCTCGATCGCATCGAGAAGGCCGTTTATAACGATCCATTTTGAGGTCCTTTGTTGACCTTGGTCGTGGCGGGCACGCTCTCGGCGGCGACCATCTGGGCCTCGATGCGCTCGCTGAAGCGCTGCCGCGCCTTGCTGAAGGGCGGGGTCGGCGCCGCTGACGACGACGAGCTCGAGGCGCGCCTTCGCGACAAGGAGCAGGCGCTGGTGTTCGGCCTTGCCTTGCGCAACGTGAGAGCCTGGGGCCGCGCCGCGCTGTTCGGCGGCACCGGCTGCGCGGTGTGGGAGCTGACGGGTGGAAGTGCGCACTACCCGCTGGCGGGGGGCAGCTTCCTGTTCGGCTTCATCGGCTGGGCGGGTTGCGGCGAGCTCCAGCGCCGTATCGGCTCATTGGCCGGCGGGCGCCGCTTACGGAAGGGGCGGCGTTGAAAGACATGGAGTGGACCAGCCTTTCAGGACTGGCTAGCCTGATGGAACTTTGCGGAGTGGCCGTCGTCGGTGGACGGTAAAGCGAAAGCCGATCTGGCACGTAGTGACGAAGCGACGGCTCCTCGGACCCGGGGACCGGCGGACTAGCGGTACGAAGGAATATCGATGACCCAGCAGCAACAGCCCGGAACGTCGCAGCGCCCTGGTCAGATGACGGCAGTGATGCGGGCAGTCGCCGCGAACGCGGGCCCGAAGGTGCTCCGGATCGGCGTGGTGCAGGGTGGGCGCGTCGCAGAAGAGCGGATCATCAAGCAGCGCACGCACGTCAGCGTCGGCGCGAGCGAAAAGAACATGTTCGTGGTCTCGACGCAGAACTTGCCGGCGACGTTCCGGTTGTTCGAGCTCGTCGGCAACGACTACCACTTGAACTTCATGGACGGGATGACGGGGCGCATCGCGCTGCCGACGGGCATATCCGACCTGAATATGTTGAAGGGGCAGGCGAAGCGCAACGCGCAGGGCGCCTACCAGGTTCGCCTCACGGAAGACTCGCGCGGCAAGGTCGTCGTCGGCGACACCACCTTTCTCTTTCAATTCGTCGCGCCGCCGCCGGTGCAGCCCAAGCCGCAGCTGCCGGTCGCAGTGTTGCGTGGCGCGAGCTCGATCGACTGGAATACGACGATCATCGCGGCGCTGTCGTTCCTTTGCCATTTCATGGCGCTCGGCTCGATTTACTCGGACTGGCTCGATCCGGTCGTCGACGACGACGTGAGCGTCGCGGGCCTCATCGACTCACTCAAGAACCTGCCTCCGCCGCCTCCCGTGGAAGAAAAGCCCGCGGAGAAGCCGGACGAGACGGCGAAGCCAGACAAGGCGCCCGAAGCGCAAAAGCCGGCCGCCGCTGCCGCTGCTCCCGCCGCCGGCCCCTCAGGACCTGCCGCTCCGATGAGCGCCAAGGAGACCGCGGCGCTCTCGAACGAGCTCGACAAAATCGACATGGCGGTGCTCGCCTTCGCCGGCACCGGTCCCGCCACTGCGGGCGTGCTGAAGAGCGGCGAGGTCCCGACCGGCTCGCTCGATCAAGCTGCCGCGAGCGCGGCCGCGGTCGGCGCGGGCGGCGGCGACTTGAACCTCAAGGGCGGCGGCGGCGCGATCCGACCCGGCGCCGCGGGCGGCACTTTGGCCGGCATCGGCAGCACCGGGCGCGGTACCGGCACCGAGGGCACGGGCACCGGGGCCAAGGTGGAAGGGCCCAAGGGCAACGCCTCGGTCGGCGGCGCCGCCGTGAGCGGCGGCAACGTCAGCAACGCGGCTCGCGTCGTGGCCGGCATGCGCGCCGGTTTCCGCAATTGCTACCAGCGCGGCCTGTCCGAGAATCCTGACGCCGCGGGCAGCATCCGTCTGACGATTCGGGTGGGCGCCGGCGGCGAGGTCGCAGGCGTTACTCCGGCGACGTCGGGCAGCCTGCCAGCTTCCGTCGTTTCTTGCGTCGTGGCGCGCGCTCAGGCGGCCCAGTTCGACCCGCCGGAAGGTGGCAGCGCCGTGATCGCGGTGCCGGTGACGTTCGTGAAGCAGTGAGCGCGCTCCCGGACCGCGGGCTTTGAACCTCGGCGCAGGTCGCTGCATCCAACAGGGGTCGGAGCAGCCATGTATTCGAGCGCGGACGGAAACCGGTTCCAGGCTGTCGAAGCCGCGGAAATGAGTCACATTTCCCCGCTGGTCATCGCGTTGACACAGTGCGACAGCGGCTCCTATACTGCGGTGGTTTTTCGGAGGGTCTTGTGCGAATGCGCTTCTTAACCAAGCCTTGGGCAGTTGCCTTTTTGACTCTCGCCGCGGTGAGCGGCGTGGGTGTCGCGATTGCTCAAGAAGGGCAGGCGCCGGCGCAAGCTGAGCCCGCGCGCGAGGTGAGCGGGGGTCAAGACGTCGCGCTCTCTCCCGCGCAGATGCTCGATCGCTCCGCCACCTACATTCCCGAGATGGATAAGCTGCGCGCCTCCGTCACGTCGCAGTTGGCAGAGGCGAAGAAGAAGCGAGACGTCGTGAAGGCTCTTTGCCTCGACGACAAGGCGAAGCAGATGAAGCTGGCGATCGACACCGCGAAAGACCGCGTGGTCGATCTTCAATCTGCGGTCACGCAAAACGATCCGGATCGAACGCGCCACGAGTTCACGGTGATTCAGGTGCTGCGCGAGCGCGTGCAGACACTCGTGACCGAAGCGCAGCAGTGCATTGGTGAAGAGACGGGCTTCATCGGAAACAGCGACGTCACGGTCGACATCGATCCGGCCGTGCCCGACGCCGATCCGTCAGACTTCCCCGATGATCCGCTCGTGAGCGAGCCTCCCGTTCTCAGCAGCCCAACGCTGTAGCAATTCGCTGAATACCGAGTAGTCTCGACCCCCACGTTCCGAGATTCGTATCCTTAACGAGTTGCGATGAATGCTCGAATTTCGCTGATTGCGGCCTTGGCCCTGGCCTCGCTACCGCGCGTGGCTCTGGCCCAAGCTTGGGTTTCCAACCCCGATTTTTCAGAAGGCGTTGGTATCCGTGCCGGTAACTTCGAGCTGCATCCGAGCGTAGGCGCGGAGTTCGGCTACGATTCCAACTACTATCGCTCGTCGAAGAGCGAGGGCGTCATCGACGTCCTGAAGCTGCGCATCACACCTTCGCTCACCCTGAGCTCGCTCGGCGCCGCGCGCCGCAACGCCGCGACGGCGCCCGACGTGATCTTTTCCGCCGGCGCGTATGCGTCCTATCACGAGGTGTTCCCTCTCGGTGATGGGGAGTCCGACGCGCGTAGCACCCGCAACGTCGCGGTCGGCGTGGACTCGAAGCTGAACATTTTTCCCAAGCGCAAGGTGGGCTTCGACCTCCTCGCCGCATTCGTCCGCGCCATCGACACCGACGGCAGCTCGGACGACTTGGCCGGTGAGGGCTTCAATCGCGGGACTCTGCGCGGCGGCGGCGGCATCACGTGGCGGCCCGGTGGTGGGCTGTTCGAGTGGCGCGGGGGCTACGCCGGCACCTACAACTACTTCGAGAACGACTCGTTCGACTCGCTCGCCAACCTCCAGCACGAAGTGAACACGCGCGGCCGCTGGCGCTTCCTCCCGCGCTCGGCGCTGCTCTTCGACAGCAGCTACACGTTCGTGCGCTACTTGAACGAGACGAGGCAAACCGATGGCGACGCGGCACGCGCGCGCATCGGATTCCACGGCTTGGTGACTTATCACCTCGCGCTGCTCGGTATGGTCGGCTGGGCCAGCAGCTTCTACGAGCCGGGGGCGAACACGATCCCGGCTCGACAATTCGACTCCGTCGTCGCCAACGCCGAAGCGCGCTGGTTCATCCAGCAGCGCCCGGACCTCGACGCTGCGACGGTGGCGACCGGCCTGTCGTCGATCGCCCTGGGCTATCAGCGCTCGTTTGCCAACAGCTATCAAGGCTCGTTCTACCAGCGCGACCGCGGCTACTTGCAGCTGAGCACGTTCATCCTCGGCGCCGTTGCCGGTGGCTTGGAGTTCGGCGTTTCGCGCGTGGCGTTTCCCGAGGCGGGGGCGGTCGGCGCCTTCAAGCAGGTCCGTATCGACGCTCGTGCGTTCGGAGAATACCGCTTCACGGACACGCTGGCCGCGAACGCCACCGTGCTCTACGACCAAGTCAACAGCGACGAGATTCCGGTGGAAGACTTGGATTACAAGCGATGGCAGGCGTACCTAGGCGTGCGCTGGTTCATGTGACGACGTATGTCCGTTGATCGACGTGCCCCCGACCCGCGCCGGCGCGCGTTGCTGCTAGCGTCCGCGAGCCTCCTCTTGTCGAGCGTTGGTTGCGGTGGCTCGAGCAGTAACGCGCAGCTGAACCTCCCGCCCCCCACCGAGAAGTCGACGGTCGGACCGGGCGACGTTTTCACGCTGGAGATCATGGGGGAGAAGGAGCTGCCGCGCGAGTATCAGGTCGCCTCCGACGGCAGCGTCGACTTGCCCTACCTGCACACGGTGCAGCTCGCCGGCCTCGAGCCGCAAGAGATCTCACGGCTGGTGCGCAAGCTGCTGATCGAGAAGCAGATCTTGAGCGACCCGAGCGTGGTCGTCTCGGTCAAAGAGTACAACAGCCGCCGCATCACGGTGCTCGGTCAAGTCGCCAAGCCCGGAACATTTCCGTACACGACGGGCCTCACGCTGATTCAGGCGCTCTCGCAGGCGGGCGGTCTGACCGGCATCGCGAATCTCGACAAGGTGAACCTGACGCGCCGCACGAACGGCGGCACGCGCACGGTGGTGGTGGCCATCGGTCAGATCATGGAAGGTCGCGCGGTAGATATTCCGCTGCAGTCCGGCGATCGCATCTTCGTGCACGAGCGCTTGTTCTGAGCGCTAATCAGGGCGCCGGCGCGAGGCGCACGAAGACGAGCGCGCGCAGCGTGGGTACGCCGTAAGCGAGCCGCGTGCCGGCCGCATCCGCTGAGAGCGGCAGCCCTCCGCCTCCGGCCGCGCCGAAGGTGAGCGCAGGCAGCGCGCGCGGCGCTAGCGCGGCGCTGACCAGCCACTCGCTGGGGGTGCTCGCGCGCGGGCCGCTGTCGATCAAGCTCGGCAAGGCGTACGCCTCGAGCGCGAAGGTGAGGCGCGGCTCGGCCAGCCGACGCCCGACGCCGAGCGCGATGAGCGCTTGGCTCCCCACGCGCAGCCCTAGCAGCTCGTCCGCCCGGCGCAGGCGCGCGCCGAGCTCGGCTCCGGCGAACCAGCCGCGGCGCTCGGCCTGGATCGCCAGGCTCGGGCTGCTCACGGGTCCGCTTTCGGTGGCGACGGAGGCCGAGCTGCCGAGCGGCAGCTTTGCTTCGAAGCGCAGCTTGGCCGACAGCCAGGAGGACCGCGTGGGCAAGGCGAGGGCGAAGCCGAGCCGCGGATCGTGCAGGCCGAACGCGGCAACGGCGTCGGCCGCCTGGGAGGTCACGCCCTTGATACCCGCCCCTCGCTGGTATAGCCCGGCCGGCGCTGCCACCGTGAGCTCCAGCCGATGACCGACACCCCAGCGCGCTGCCAACGACACGTCCGTGGCGTGGCTGATCACGTTCACGTCGCGGCCATCTCGGTTCGGCGCGGGGACGGTGAAGACGGCGGGTCGCAGCCGGAACGACAGCACGGCGCTGCCCGAGGCAGCACCCGGAGCCATCACGCCGGGATCGGAGATGCCCACGAAGCGCGTCGCCGCCGGCGGCAGCCACAGCGCTTCCGGATCGACGCAGGATTCCGGGGGGCGGCACTCCGCGACCGCCACGCGCGCCACGAGCCCCATCAACAAAACCGGGAGCAGCGCGGCCCGACGCACGCGCTCCACGCTACCAGAGGAACGCCAGAGTGTTGATCGATGCTTCTCATCCCCTCGTGCTCGGCTCCGGCTCGCCCCGCCGTCGCGAGCTGATTTCGGCCCTCGGGCTGCCGTTTCGAGTGCTGGCCGCGGACATCGACGAGACCCAGCACGTGGGCGAAGGGCCCGAGGCGTACCTCGAGCGTATCGCCAGTGAAAAGCTGGCGGGAGTGCGGGCTCGCTTGGGCGACGACCCGGCCAGCGCCATTTTGGTCGCCGACACGTCGGTGGTGATTGATGGCGACGTGCTCGGTAAGCCGCGAGACGTCGCCGATGCGGCCCGGCTATTCGCTCGGCTCGTGGGGAGAGTGCACGCCGTGCTCACTCGCTACGCGATCGGCCTGCCGGGTGACAGCGGCGTCGCCGCAGCGCGAACGGTGGCCACGGAGGTGCACGTACGCGCGGCGAAGCCGGCGGAGATCGAAGCCTACGCGGCGACGGGCGAGGGGCTCGACAAGGCGGGGGCGTACGCCGTGCAGGGCATCGGCACGTTCTTCATCGAGCGCGTGGTGGGCTCGTATTCGAACGTGGTCGGCCTGCCCGCGTGCGAAGTTCTCGCAGACTTGCGCGCGCTCGGCTTGGTCGAGCAGGTCGGGTTCTCGAGCGGAGCCCGCGATTGAAGGAGACGGAACGGCGCGTTCACGCCGAGTGGCGGAGCGAAGCCGCCTGGCTGTTCGCGCTCGCGCTCGGGATCCGCTTGGTCGTCGTGGCCTGGGCAGCGTCGCGCTTTCCGCCCGCCGATGACGGCTCCTTCTATCATACCGTCGCGACGCGCATCGCCGCGGGGCAGGGGTACACGTGGGCATGGCCGGACGGCGCGGTGACGTTCGCGGCGCACTATCCGGTCGGGTACCCCGCCATCCTGGGGGCTGCGTACGCGGCGCTGGGCTCGGCGCCCGCGGTGGCCATGTGCGTCAACGCAGTATTCGGGGCGCTGCTGGTGCTCGGCGCCTACTGGCTTGCTCGAAGCTACGCCCCCGAGCGGGCACGCTGGGTCGCGCTCGCGCTCGCGCTGCATCCGACGCTCGTGCTCTACACGGCGGCTCTGATGACCGAGGCGCTCGCGGCGGCGCTGGTCGTGATGCTCGCGGCCTACGCGGCATGGCTTTCGGAGAGCGCTGGGGGCCGGTGGCGGCTGGTGCCGCTCGGGCTCGCCGGCGGCGCGCTCGTGCTCGTGCGCCCGCAGCTCGCGCCGCTGCTCTTGGTGCTCGGCGCGGTCAGCGTACCGTCCACCGCGCGCCAGCTGCTTCTCGAGCGCCTGCTCCGCGCGGCGCTCGTGCTGGGGCTCGGTCTCGCGCTGTGCCTGCCGTGGACGCTGCGCAACTGCGCCAAGATGGACGGCTGCGTGTTCGTGAGCGCCAACGGCGGATGGAACTTACTGATCGGCACCATGCCTCACGGGCAGGGCAGCTTCGCGCCCATCGACGGCGCGACAGTGCCGCCCGAGTGCCGCGACGAGTTCGGCGAAGCCGGTAAAGATCGCTGCTTCGGTCGGGCAGGGCTGCGGCGCATCCTCTCGGAGCCCGGCGCGTGGCTTTCGCTCGCTCCTTTGAAGCTCGGGCAGCTGTTCAATCACGGCGCCGTCGCGAGCGCCTACCTGAGCACCTCGAACCCTCGGCTCGTGACGGACGCGTTGCGCGGGCGCATCGCCACCGTCGAGACGCTCGCCACGCGCGCTTTCTTGCTCGCTGCCTGCTGGGGCCTGTTTCGCTCCCTGCGCGGCAGCACCCGGCGCCCGCTCGCGGCGAGTCGGACCCTGGCCGCAGTGGCCGGCCTCTTGGCCCTGAGCCCGTGGGGCTACGCCGCCGAGCTCTGCCTGCTGGCCTGCTTGCTTCTCCAGTTGGTAGTTCCGGGCCGCCGGCCGCTGCTGGTCGTCGCCGCCGCGCTGCTGGGCCTGTGCGTGGTGACCCACATCGCCTTCTTTGGGGCGCCTCGCTACGCTTTGATCTGGTTGCCGTGGCTGCCGCTACTTTGGGCCAGCGCTCCGGTCGGATCGGAGCGGGGGAGCCACGCCGGGGGCAGGCCGAGCACCGAGGCTGCGCGAGTCTTTTGACATGTGCGTCGCGAGCGTTGGATAATTTCAGTTCCTCCCAGGAGCTCCCGGATGCCGCTGATTGAAACGGAAGAAGCCGCGCGTCGCCTTGCTCGTGCCATCGCCAGCGACCTTTCTCTCTACAACGAAGAGAAGATCATCCGCGGCATCGAGCATGACTCGCTGTTCGACGAGCTGGCCGAGGAAATCGAGGAAGGGCGCGCGCTGTACAAGAGCCGCGTTTCCCCCGACCTCTACCACCGCAACTTCTACGATCGCGCCCTGGTCGACATCTTGGTCAAGTCCAAGGGGCACATCAAAAGTCGCCTCTGGTAGCGGCGCTGAAACAGCTGTTCGTGATCGGCGCTCTCGCCGCGCCGGAGCGAGTCGACAAGGCGCTCGCGCGCTTGATGCCGGACGTCTCGCGCTCCACGGTGCAGCGCTGGATCGACGAGGGTCGCGTCAAAGTCGACGGCAAGATCTGCCGGCCGAAGCAGCAGGTGCGCGGCGGCTCCGAGCTGGAGGTCGAGCCGAGCGAGCCGCCTCCCAGCGCCGCGCTGCCCGACCCCGACGTGCCGTTCCAGGTGCTCTTCGAAGACCCTCACCTGATCGTCGTCGATAAGCCGGCGGGAGTCGTGGTGCACCCGGCGCGTGGCCACGCGACCGGCACCCTCGTCAACGGGCTGTTGGCGCGTGGCGGCTTCGAGCGCGCCAGCGCCGACGTGCGAGACCCGAACGGCGCCGTGCGCCCCGGCGTCGTGCATCGCATCGACAAGGACACGAGCGGGGTGCTCGTCGTGGCCAAAGACGAGCCGACGCGCGAGGGCCTGAAGGCGCAGCTCTCTCTGCACACGATGGAGCGCGTGTATCGCGCGCTGACGCTGGGCGTGCCGCGAGCAGGGCGCATCGAAACGCAATACGATCGCCACCCGCGCTCACGGCTGCGGTTCACGTCTCGCACCGAGCAAGGCAAGCGCGCCGTCACCCATGTCGCGCTGCTCGAGCAGCTGGCGGGGTCGCGGGTGGGGTTCATCGAGTGCCGCTTGGAGACTGGTCGCACCCACCAGATTCGCGTGCACCTTTCGGAGCAGGCCGGTACGCCGCTGCTCGCTGATTGGCTTTACGGGCGCGAGCCGGGGAGCGAAGATTTGCGCCAAATCGCGGCGGCGCTCGGCCGTCAAGCGCTGCACGCCGCCGTGCTCGGCTTCGTGCATCCCGTCAGCAAAGCGACGCTGCGCTTCGAGTCGGAGCTGCCGGCGGACTTGGAGCGCGCGCTCGAGGCGCTGCGCGGCCTTCCGCGCTGACGACGGCGCACGGCCTCACAACTTGACGGCGTCGCCGAAGCGCTTGCTGAGCGCGGCCTTGCCCGTCGCGGTCAGCTCATTCGCGAACATTTCGAGCTTGCTGAGCCCCTTCAGGTGAGGCGAGCTCGCGAGCGCCTTCGCGCCCGCGTCGCCGATAGCGTTGGCGCTCAGGTCGAGGGTGCTCAGGCTGGAGAGCTTCCTCGAAGCTGCGAGCGCCTTTGCGCCGTCGTCGCCGATCGAGTTGCCGGACAGCGCGAGCACCTTGAGCTTGAGGCCGCTCTTGGCGAGCGCCTTGGCGCCGTCGACGCCGATCTCGCTGCCGAGCAGGAACAGCGCGCTGAGCTTGGCGAGCCCCGCGCCGCCTAGCGCCTTCACGCCGTCTGCGCCGACCGGGTTCATGCTCAGATCGAGGGAGCTCAGCGCGGGATAACCCTTGCCCTTGGCGAGCGCCTTGGCGCCGTCGGGGCCGATGCCGTTGCCGCTCAGGTTGAGCATCGCCAGCTGCTCCAGGTTGCACTTCGCGAGCGCCTTCACGCCGTCGTCACCGATAGCGTTGCCGCCGAGATCGAGCGCCACGAGGCCGCCGAGGTGCGGCGACGCGAGCAAGTCGCGTGCTCCCTCCGCGCCGAGATCGTTGTCGCTCACGTCGAGTTTTTCGAGCGACGCGAGGGTCTCTGCGCTCCCGAGCACGCGCCCGAGCTCTGCCCCCCAGCCCTTGGCTGCGAGATCGAGCTTTTTGTCTTCGCTCGGCTGCTTGAGCTTTTCACGCAGCGCGTCGAGCGTGTCCTCACGCGGGCTGCGCGCCAGCTTGCCGTCGTCATCGGCGACGGGAGCGTCGCGTTCGTCCGCGGCAGTTTGCGGAGCGGATTCAGCCGCGCCGCACGCCACGACGAGCGCACCGGCGAGCAGAGGAGCAGTCCAGGGGAACGACGAGCGAGCGGCGCGCATGGGGCAGATAATCCCTCCAGGCTAGCCGATTCCCGAACCTTCTGCATCAGCGCTCGCCGCCTTCGCGAGCGCGGCCGGGAAGCGCAGCCGCAGCGCGAACAGCGCCAGGAAGCCGACCAGAACCGCCCACCACAGGGTCGCGAGGCGGACCAAAATCATGGCCGCGGTCGCGGCGCCCTGCTCGACGCCGCCCAAGCGCAAGAGCGCCTCTCGCAGCATCCCTTCCACGAGCCCGAGCCCACCGGGCACGGGCACGAGCGCGCCGGCCAAGGTGGCCGTGGAGTAGAAGAACACGGCGAGGGCGGGCGGGACGCTTTGCTCGAACCCGCGTAGCAGCACGTACAAGGCCGCTCCCTCCGCGCCCCACGCGCACACCGAAAGCAGCGCCGGCAAGAGCAGCGCGCGCGGGCTCGCCAGCACGCGCAGGCTCGAAAGGGCGTCACGCAGCTTGGGCACGGCGCGGCCCAGCTTGCCTCCGCGTCGCTCGAGCGACTCGCACAGCCACAGCGCAGGCGCTTGCCACCAGATGAGGATGAGGCCGGCCGCGATGGCGAAAGCTCCCGCGAGCGCCCACGGCAATCCACCGGGGAACGACGCCCCGCCAATCAAGATCAGCGCCACGATGCCGATGACGTCCGTGAGTCGATCCGCGATCACGATTGGGGCAGTGCGCGCCATCGGCACGCCGTGCGTCTTGGCGAGGACGGCGCTCTTGAAGACCTCGCCCACCTTGCCCGGCGTGATCGTGAGCACGAAGCCGGTCAGGAAAATCAGCAGGCTGTCGAGCGTGGGGATGCGCTCGATGCCCAGGCGGGCGAGGTAATATTGCCACTTGCCGAAGCGCAGCAAGTAATTGAAGCAGGCGAGGGCGAGGGCGATCGCGAACGCGCTGCCATGAAAGCGCGAAAGGCTCTCGCCGATCTCGGCGAGGCCCGTATAAATGACGAACGCGCCGTAGAGCACGACACCGAGCAGCGTGACCCACAGCGCTCGGCGCACGAGCGGGCTCACTTCAGCCTGCGCTTCCAGGCTCGCAGCAGGCAAAACCCCGCGAGTAGCGAGAGGCCTGCGCTGAGCGCCAACACCAGCCAAACCGGCGCGGCGACCGGTCCCTGCGCTGGCCCGGCGGGCGGGCGCTCTACCAAGGTCGTCGTCGTCGCCGGACCTGTCACGCGGCCCCCATAGCTCTGCGGCTTCCGCCCCGCAACTCGCGCATGATGCTAAGCTCCGCCGCTCCCGTGACTCAAGATCCTGCCAAGTCTCAAGACGCGGCCCTGCTCGGGCAAACCGCGGACGCCTGCCAACGGCTGCGCCTCGAGGTCGGCCGCGTCATCGTTGGTCAAGACAGCGTCGTCGACCACCTGATCGTCGCCCTGCTCACCCAGGGGCACGCGCTGCTCGTCGGCGTGCCCGGGCTCGCGAAGACGCTGCTCGTCGGCAGCCTGTCCCGCGCGCTCGATTTGAGCTTTGGGCGCGTGCAGTTCACGCCCGATCTTCTGCCGGCCGACATCACGGGCACCGACGTGCTGACGGAGCGAGATGGGCACCGCGAGCTCACGTTCTTGCCAGGGCCCATCTTCAAGAATTTGGTGCTGGCCGACGAGATCAATCGCACGCCGCCGAAGACGCAGGCCGCGCTGCTCCAAGCCATGCAAGAGCGCGCCGTGACCGTCGGCGGCAACACGCACCCGCTGCCGGACCCGTTCCAAGTGTTCGCGACGCGTAACCCCATCGAGCAAGAGGGTACCTACGCGCTGCCGGAAGCGCAGCTCGATCGCTTTCTGCTCGAGGTGCACGTCGAGTACCCGAGCGAAGAAGAGGAGCGCAAGATCGCGCGCCGCACCACGGCCGGCGTCACGCCGGAGATGGGGCGCGTGCTGTCGGTCGACGAGCTGCGCATGCTGCAGGCCTTCGTGCCGCGCGTGCCGATCACCGACGCGGCGGTGGAGCTGGCGGTGCGCCTGGCGCGAGCGACTCGTCCTGGGCCGAGCTCGAGCAGCGACGTGAAGAGCTACGTGCGCTTCGGGTCGGGGCCGCGCGGCAGCCAGGCCTTGGTTTTGGCGGCCAAAGCCCACGCCGCGATCCGCGGTGAGGCCGCGGCGGACGTGGAGGACGTGAGAGCGCTGGCGCTGCCCGCCCTCAGGCACCGCTTGGTGCTTTCGTACCGCGCGGAGGTCGACGGGGTGAGAGACAGCGACGTCGTTGCGTCGCTCTTGAAGCAGGTGCCCGCGTGAGCGGCGACCGGGCAGAGCTGATCGAGCGCATCAAGCAAGCGCTGATCGAAGAGCTCGATCTGCGGGGCAAGACCGCGGCCGACATCGACGCGAGCGCGCCCCTGTTCGGCGAAGGCTTGGGGCTCGACTCGCTCGACGCGCTGCAGCTGGCGATGGCGATCGAGGAGCGCTTCGGCATCGTGGTGCCGGAGGGCGAAGCCGGCCGCAGCGTGTTTGCTTCGGTGGAGGCCATCGCGGACTTCGTGCTCGCGGGTGGTCAGGCAGGCGCGGGCTCGTCGGGGGCAGGCTAGGCGCCGTGCGAGCGGCGCGGATCGCGATCAGCGGTGTGGGCGCCGTCTCGGCCCTCGGACTCTCGGCCGCGAGCACGTTCGACGCCCTGCTGGCGGGAGAGCGCGGTATCGCGCCGCTGTCGCTGTTCGACGTCGGCGACGTGCGATCGCGCAACGTGGCCGAGGTGCGCGGCCTCTGTCCGGCCGAGCACGCGCCTGCCGGCGTCGAGCTCTCGCGCACCGACGCGATGGCGGTGCTCGCCGCGCGCGAGGCGGCCGCACAAGCGCGCTTGTCGGGCCGGTCGCGGGTGGGGCTGTTGCTCGGCGGCACGACGGGGGGGATGTTCGAGACGGAAACCGCCCTCTCGAGCCCTGAATTGCCGACGATTTCCGCGGAGCGCGCGGCTCAGCTGCTGAGCTATCCGCTGTCGGCCAGCCTCGGCCACGTCGCGCGGGCCGTGGGCGGGGTGGTGCGCGCGCGGAGCGTCTGCAGCGCCTGCTCGAGCGGTGCCATCGCGCTCGCGCAAGCTGCCGCTTGGCTGTGGCGGGGTGACGTCGATCAGGTCCTTGCAGGCGGCGCAGACGGCCTCTGCCGCCTCACGCTGCTGGGCTTCAACTCGCTCGGCGCGACCGATCCCGAGCCGTGCCGGCCTTTCGATCGCTCTCGCGCAGGGCTGAGCCTGGGGGAGGGCGCGGCGGTGCTGGTGCTCGAGCGCGAAGAGACGGCGCTATCGCGCGGCGCGGCGGTGCTGGCGTACCTCGATGGCTTCGCGGTGGGCGCGGAAGGTCACCACATCACGCACCCGGATCCCGAGGGCGCGCGCGCCAAGCGGCTGCTACGCGAAGCGCTCGCTCGAGCGGGTATCACGCCCGAGGAGCTCGGCTACGTGAACGCTCACGGCACGGGAACTCAGCAGAACGACGCGATGGAAGCGCGAGCGCTCGCCGACGTGCTCGGCCCGCGAGCGCGCGACGTGTGGGTCTCGTCGTCGAAGGCCCAGCTGGGGCACACCTTGGGCGCGTCGGGCGCGCTCGAAGCCGTGATCACGGTGCTGGCGCTACTGCGTGGTCGAGTGCCGCCGAGCGTGGGCCTCGTCGAGCCCGAGCTCGCCGGTCTGCGCTACGTCGAGCAGCGCGGGCAGGCCGCCCCGCTGCAGGCGGCGCTCTCCAGCTCGTTCGGCTTCGGCGGCATGAGCTGTGTGCTGGCTTTTGGCGCTCGCAGCCGGCCCGCCCCGGAGCTCGAGCTGCCGCGGGCCCGCGTCAGCGTGCTCGCCTCCGCCTCGCTGGGGGCGAGCTCGGAGCCAGAAAAGCTGCTCGACCCCGAGCGCTCGCGGCGCTTCGATCGCGCTTCGTGCCTGACGTCCGCTGGCGCCGCGCAGGTGGGCGCGCCGGGCGGCGAGGGCATTGGCCTCGTGCTGGGCACGGCGTTCGGCAACGTGGAGCGAACGATGGCGCTGCTCGCGCGCGCGCGCGCTCGGGGCCCTCGACACGTCGCGCCCGCCGAGTTTCCGCATTTGGTGCCATCGGCGCCCGCCGGCAACGCCTCCGTTTACGCAGGTCTTCGTGGGCCCGTCTTTGCCGTCAGCGATCTGTGGCGAAGCGGCGAAGCGGCGTTCGCGAGCGGTTGCGAGTTGATCGAAGCCGGCGCCGCGTCGTCGATGATCGTCGGCGCGGTGGCGCCGCGCGACGCCATCGTCGAGCGCGTGCTCGGGCCCCTGCTCGACCCGGGCACCGCCACCGCGACGCCGCGAGGTGAGGGCGCGGGCTTCGTCAGGCTCGAGCTCGCGTCGCCCGATTCGACCGCGCCGGAGCTGCTTGCGCGCTGGTTGAACGAGCCCCTCACGCCGCAGGCGCTGGCGGCGCTACCGCCGCCGCCCGAGCGGGCGGGGGTCGTGCTGGCGTACGCCACTTCGGAGACCCGAGCGCTGCTGGCGGCCAGTAGCTGGGCGGCCGTACCGCAGCGCGATACGATGGCGAGCGAGGGCTTCCACGAGGCGCTCGGCGGCGTCGCGCTCGCGCAGGCGGCGCAGGCCGTCGTCGCAGGCGAGCTCGAGCAGGTCCTGGTGCTGTCGGGGGACTCGCGCTCATTCTGCGCGTTCCTGCTCGGACGACCGCGAGCGGCGGGGAGCTGAGGGTGTCGGTTGCGGTCATCGCTTACGGCGCCGCGTCGTCTCTGGGCGTCGGCCGCGCCGCTTTCGACGTGGGGGGCGCGGGGGCTGCCGCTCGCCGCAGCTGGTCCGCGCGCGCGCGCGGGCGACCCTTCGCGCGAGTCAGCGCCTGTAGCAGCCCGCGTGAGGAGCGGCCGGCCGCGCTCTTGGCGCTCGGCCTCGACGAGCTGGTGCGAGGCCTCAGCGCGCGCGATCCGGGCTTTCGCGAGCGCAAGCTAGGTGTCGTCATCGGGACGTCGAGCGGCGGCTTCGCCGCCCTCGAGCGCGCGCTCGCCGAGCCCGAGCGCGCCGATTGCTGGGCTCGCAGCAGCTACCACGCTCCGCTCGCGCTCGTCGCCGAGCGCTTGGGCGCTCGACCGCAGCGCCTGGTCTCGCTCTACGCGGCCTGCGCATCGTCGACGCTGGCGCTCGGTCTGGCCCTGCGCTGGCTGGAGCTCGGCGAGTGCGAGCTGGTGATCGCCGGCGGGTACGACGCCGAGAGCGACTGGGTTTCGGCCGGCTTCGACGCGCTCAAGGCGACGTCGGCCGGGGTCCCGCGACCTTTTCGAGCGGAGCGTGACGGCATGGCGCTCGGTGAAGGCGTGGCGCTGCTCGCGCTCGCCGCGGAGGCGACGGCTCCGCTCGGTTACCTGCGCGGCTTCGCGGCGACGACCGACGCCGTCCACATCACCGCCCCCGATCGCACCGGCGACGGGCTTGCGCGTGCGGGCGCGCAGGCGCTGGCCGACGCGCAGCTCACGCCTCGCGACGTCCGGCTGGTGAGCGCGCACGGCACCGGGACTGCATTCAACGACGCGGCTGAGGCGGCCGCGCTGCGGCAGCTGTTCGGCGCCCGCGACGATCTCGTGCTCCACGCCTTCAAGCCGGCCGTGGGACATACGCTGGGCGCCGCGGGCGCATTGGAGTCGCTAGCGGCGCTCTCCGCCCTGGAGCGCGGTGTGCTTCCGGCGTCGGCCAGCGACGGAACGCCGATGCCGGAGCTGCCGGCCCGCTTGCTCGCGCACAACGAGCCGGCCCCGCTCGAGCATTGCCTCAAGCTTTCTACCGCTTTTGGCGGCGCCAACGCGGCGCTGGTCGTCTCGAAGCGCTCCGCTCCGACGCGCGCGCGTCCGCGGCGCGCGGTGTATGTGGCCGCCGCTGGCAAGCTCGTGCGCGAGCTCGACCCGGCGCGGCTCGGCGCGCTGCTGCTCGCGCCGCCCGAGCGCCTGCCGCGCGGTGATCGCCTATCCGCGCTGGCGATCGGCGCCGCCGCCGAGGCGCTCTGCGCCGCCGTCGATGCGGGGCACACGTGGGACCGCGCACGCACGGGCGTCGTCGTCGGCAGCGTGGGCGCCAGCATCGAAGCCAACGCCGAGCTCGGCGCGCGCATCATCGCGCGCGGCCCCGAGCACGCCGAGCCGCGACGCTTTCCGGCCACGTCGCCCAACGCCTGCGCTGGTCACGTCGCGATTGCGTTCGGGCTACGCGGCCTTTCGCACGCCGTGGGGGCGTCCACGGCCGCGGCGCTCGAAGCGCTGGAGGTTGCCGTCGACTGGCTCGCGGCCGGCGACGTCGATAGCCTGTTGGTCGTCGCCGCGGAGGTGCGCGGCGACGCCTCGGTGAGGGCCCTGGGTCAGCAGGGCCTGGCCGCGCCCGAGGAGGGCGGGCTTTCGCTGCTGCTCACCACGACCCCGGTGGGCCCCGAGCTCTGCGCGGCTAGCTTGGCCGGCGCCCGCGCGCTGGCGGCAGAAAAGCCGGGGTTCCAGCTGCTGGGCGAGCTCCTGAGCGCTCTCGGCTTGCCCGAGCGAAGCGGTTTTGGCAGTGTGCGCCGGCCGGAATAACGTTTCCCCCACCGGCGTTGCGTCCCCCCGTGAAGTCCTTGTCCGTCAGCCTCTCCGCCGCCGCCTTCGCGCTCACGCTCGCTGGCTGCTCGCACGACTACATCCCCAACACGCAGGTCGACGACTCCGACTTCAACCGCCAGGTCATCGCCTTCTGTGAAGACTACCGCAACGCGGTCCAGAAGCGGAACACGGGGCTGCTGCTGCGCCTCGCCGATCCGAAGTATTACGAAGACGGCGGCAACGTCGATACCAGCGACGACCTGGACTACGCCGGCCTGAAGGATTACCTCGACGGCAAGTTTCGCGACACCAAGGCCATTCGTTACGAGATCTTCTACCGTGACGTGACGACGGGCCGCGCCAACCAGGTGTTCGTCGACTTCACGTATAGCGCCAGCTACAAGGTGCCGACGTCCAAGGGCGACGTTTGGCGCCGCCGCGTGGCCGACAACCGGCTCGAGCTGGTGCGCGACGGGGAAAAATTCCGCATCTTGTCCGGCATGTGACGGCGAAGGCGACCTTCGCCGGTCGTGCGTCGTCAGCGCGTCAAGATACTGCAGCTCACGCCGTCGACCCGTTTCACCACGTCGTCGCCGCCCTCGTTCGTCACCTCCCAGAGCGGTCGATCGTACCTGTCACTCCAAGCGTAGCTCATGCGTAGACCAGCGCTGGGGTCCACGCTCGCGCGCTGAGCCGCAGCCCAGGCGTCTTCGAACAGGCAGTTCGGCTCCGGCACCACTCGTCCCTGGGGGCCCCGCTGCTCGCTCGTCGACCAGTCACCAGCGCGAGCGCGCAGCACCAGGCGCTCCGCGCTCGTTTCCGCGCCGCCGGTGAGCTTCTTTGCGCTGGGCGTGCTGTACACGAGCTCCACGCCGCTGCCGTCCGCCACTCCGCCCGCGTCGACACGCTCGACGCTCAGGCGCACGAGCACCGCGTCGTTGCGCCAAGCCGTCGCGCGCTTCCGCGCTTCGGAGAGCAACGCGCTCGGCTCAACGCGCGGGGGGGCGGCACTGACCGGGGGAGGGAGAGCCGCCGCGAGCGGCGCCGTCGACGGCGCCGGGCTCGCGCGACGCCCGGAGATGACGGCGGCGGTGACGAGCAGGGCCACGACCACGACTCCGCCCACGGCCAAGACTGCGATCGCGCGCTTGCGCGAGTCGTCCTTCTGCGGCGCCAGCCGCGCCGTCACGGGCCCCGTTCGCGGCGCGGGGCGAGCGGGCAGGTAGAAGCCGCAGCTCTGGCAGCGGGTGCCCGCCGCGCGAACATCAGCGCCGCATTGCGGGCAAGCATCGTCCGTCATAGCAGGCATGACCATCGGCAGTCCCTCGCGGGCCGCGTGGGCCCTAGCCGCTCATGGTAGCCGAAAGTCTTCGAGAATCTCAGCGATCTCGTAGCCCGGCAGATCGGGCTTCGGTCGCAGCTTGAACGCCAGCTCATCGCCGAAAAGCCGCGTTTTTCCCGCCCACGACAGCTGAGGGCGCGCCACGACCACCACCTCGGCCGGCGACGCCGGCGCCGGCACGCCATCGCGCCGCGCGCGCTCTGACGCGGCGTAGGTGTAGGTGCGAAGCGTCGAGGGCGTCGCCACGACGCGCCCGGACAGGCTCGTGTAGTCGAGCTGCGCGAAGCGCGCGCGCCAGACCGAGGGAGCCGACTGCCGGTTGCCCTCCGACACGACCCACGCCTGCCCGGCGAACAGCGGCAACAGCTCGCGGTTGCTCTCCGTTAGCACCGCCATGAAGAAGCGCGTGACGACGTCGCGGGCCGCCTCCGGATCCAGCGGCGGCGTGGCGCGGTACAGGCCCACCGCTTCCTCGCCAGGCCCGCTCAGCGCCTCCGCCTCGGTCGCTTCGGGAGCGAATGACGGCGGCGCTCGCCGCGCGTCTTCGAACCGCGTGGACGTCGCGAACACCGGCCCGCGCTCGGGCGCGCAGGACAGCGCCGTCAAGCCCAGCAGCAGCGCGGCCGACGTCGGCTTCACAGCGGCTCGACGCGAGGCTCTTCCGTGCGCGACAGGTGCACGATCGAGCGCTCTTTCGGCGCTTGGAAGCCGGGTGGCGTCGCTTCCACCTCGCTCGCGATCAGCGAGAAGCAAGAGCTCTCGATGCTGGGGATGCGCGCCTTGCGCAGACCCTCCTCGCCGAGCAGCTCTTCCATCTCGTAGCGACCCTTCCAGCGCCGGAAGACCACCGAGCCGGTGCGGCTGACCGCGATCAGCTGCTCGCCGTTGGTGACGAAGATGTCGCCGCTGTTCTGCGCGTGGCCTTCTTCGGCGGACAAGCGATCCACCAGCGCGATCGACGCGCGTAGCGCCGCCGCCACGTGATCACTCTGCACGTGCGCGTCGTCGAGGTGACCTGCGTCGTGCAGGAACGACAGGAACAAATAGAAGAAGCACTCGCTGTCCGTCTCGCCGCGCACGTTGCGGCGCAGGAACTCCGGCTGCGACTCGAGCAGCCGCGCGCGCAGCCGGTCGAAGCCGACGATGGTGCCCGTCTGCGCGAAGAGCCAGGCGCGGTAGCGGAACGGATGCGTGTTCTCGGTGCGGAGCGCGCCGACGCTGGCCCGACGCACGTGACCGAGCATGACGTCGGTCCGCACGTCTTCGGCGGCTTCGACCAGGTCGATTTCCGCGCGATCGTCGATGGGGCGGCGCCGCAGCAGCACCTCACCGGATTGGTAAAAACCGAGGCCCCAGCCGAGAGGCTCGCCTTCAGTCCGCCGCGCCGTGAGCAGCGACCGATTCGCCTCCAACACCCGCGCACCAAGGTCAGCGCGGTTCCCGATAAAGCCGAACATGCGTGCCATGGTTCTTGGGGTTGGCGTCCGGGAGAATCCGGTCGACGTATGGAAGCATAACGCCCTCGAGCCCCCGAGGCACGCGGCTTTTGCGGGCCGGCTGCGTCTCCCACCACGAAACGCTCAGAAACTGCGCGCGAACACTGCGCGCTCGCGAGTGATGAGATTTGGCCGCGCAGCCAGGCATTGACTAGATTCATCCAGCGATGGACCGCCTAGCGTTCACCGAAGCACTGCTCGGAGTGATGGAGGGCAAGCACCACTGGGCCTGGCCTGCGTTCACGAGCGGGCTCGTTCCCCGCGAGCTCCTCCACATCCACTTAGAGCAGGAGTATGCCACCTACGTCCGAGACTTCCCGGTGCTGGTGGCGCGCGCGTACGTGGTGTGTCCCATCGGCGCAGTTCGCCGCGAGCTGATCGAGAACGTGTTCGAGGAAGAGACGGGCCGTCTCGGTGCGGGCCGGCCGCATCCCGACCTGTTCTTGGAATACCCGCGTGGCCTCGGCATGGATCTGAGGCGGTTCGAGGACGTCACGCTGCTGCCCGGCGCTCGGGCCTACCGCGCCTACCTCGACCGCTGCACCCTGGGCGGGGCCTGGGACGTGGCGGCGGCGGTGACGACGCTCTTCCTCGAAGGTACCCCCTTCGAACGCGGTGAGCTCGACCCATCGGCTCCGCGGCGCCCGGTCCCGCCGCTCGAGGAGCACCCGCTCGTCAAGCACTACGGCCTGCCGTTGGAGTCGCTGGCGCTGACGCGGGCTCACCGGAGCGTCGAGGGCGGTCACCGGCGGGCCGCTTGGAGCAACTTGCTCGACCACGTGCACGACCCCCTCCGCCAGCAGGCGGTCGTCGACGCTGTACGGGGCGCGCTGGAGCACTGGCTGCGTTACCGTGACGATGTAGCGACAGCGTGTGGAATTGTACGAGCGAGCGACCCCGACTAAAGTCCGCGGCTTCATGTCGAAGCTTCTGCTCGTCGCCGCGCTGGCCCTTTGCGGCTGCGGCGCCGTCTACCCGCAGCTCGGTACCCCAGTCCGCACGCCTCCCGCGCACATCGTGCTGACGCCGCCTCCGCCCGAAGATCTGCTCTTCATCAAGTTCTCGGGAGCGATGATCCCGACGCGCACGCGCGATGGTCGCAAGTGGGACTCCGTTGGCGGCTCGTTGCCCGATGCGTTCGCCAAGCTGTTCGTCGACGGCAAGCTCATCCTCGAGACGCCGGTGCAGAGCAACTCGCTCGCGCCGACCTGGCCCGATCAGCGCCGGGCCAACTACCGCGTCCGCGTGGGCGCGTCGGTGAGGGTCGAGCTCTGGGACAGCAACCCCATCAACAACCACCCCATCTGCGTGTCCGATCTGCGCGACCTGCACTCCGAGGCGCTCGGCGAGGGGGAGACGCGGGTGAGCTGCAGCAGCGGCGCCGAGCTGCGCCTGCTCATCGATCCGGCTCATGGTCGCCTCGGGGTTGGCATGTTCTACGAGCTGCAGCGTGAAGCGGTGGTGGTCACGCGCGTGCTCCGCGAGTCGCCTGCTGCACGTGCGGGCCTTGCGCGCGGCGACCAACTGCTCAAGATTCAGGGGAAATTGGTCACGCAAATGGCCGACGGAGAAGCGCAGAGTCTGATCAACGCCAACGCCGCCACGGGCATCACCCTGCGGGTCCGCCGCGCGGACAAGAGCGAGGTCGAGATCACCGTGAAGGAGGCCGCAATTTACCCCGTCTTCGGCGAAGGCGTGCCCGTCGATGGTTGACGCCCTCGCGTCCGCCTCGGCGCACTGGCTCGAGCGTGACACCTTGGTCGTGCGCGGAGCCGACGCCCGCAGCTGGCTCGACGGGCTCGTCACCTGTGCCGTGAGCCAGGTGCAGGTCGGCGCGGGCGCCTACGGGCTGCTGCTGACGAAGCAAGGCAAGATCGTGAGCGACGTCTGGTTGCTGTTCTCGGCGGATGCTGCGCTGTACGTCGGCGTCGCTCCAGGCCTGGGCGAGCCGGTGCAAGCGCTGCTCGATCGCTACCTCGTGATGGAGGACGCCGAGCTTTCGCAAAGCCCCGCGCTGAGCTGGCGCCTCGCCGCTCGGGGCGGGGTGTTGCCCCCTGCTGGCGAGCTCGCGACCGGCGATGTCGCCTTGGGCTCCGTGAGCTTCGTCGCTCAGGTGGGCTCGGCGGACTCGAGCGCGCTGCCACGCGCGTCCGACTTGCTCGCCGAGTTCGGCTTTGGCGCCTACGGCGTCGATTTCAGCGAGCGCGACAACCCGCACGAAGCCTCGCTCGACCGCGTGGCCGTTTCGTGGACCAAGGGCTGTTACCTCGGCCAAGAGGTCGTGTGCATGCAAGACATGCGCGGCAAGGTGAAGCGCCGCCTCACCGCGCTGGCCGCGGACGACGCGCTGGTCGACCTGCACGCAAACGCCATCGCGGCCGGCCCTGTCCCCGTGCTCGACGCGGTGGGCGCGCCGGTTGGTCACGTGACGAGCGCACACCGCGCCGCCTCCGGGGCGCTGCTGCTCGCCAGCGTGGCCACGTCGGCCCTCGAAGGCCAGCCTGAGCTCAGCGTGCTCGGGCGCAAGGTGCGCTTGGCGGCAAGCTCCGCGGACGACGCGCGCTAGCGCTCGATTCCGGGAGGCGCCGGCGAAGCATTGTTACTTTCCGGCCGCGGCACTAGGCTGAAACGGCCCCATGGATAAGCCCGCCAGTCGAGTCACCGAGAACGGACTTCGCGTCGCCGATGACGCCCTCAGCCTCATCGCCAACACGCCGCTGGTCCGGCTCGGCCGCATCAGTCCCGCGGGCGGCGCGACCATCTGGGCCAAGGTGGAGTTCGCGAACCCCGCTGGCAGCGTGAAAGATCGCCCGGCCCTGTCGATGATTCAGGCCGCGGAAAAGACGGGGGCGCTCAAGCCGGGGTCCGTCATCGTCGAAGCGACCAGCGGTAACACGGGCATCAGCCTGGCCATGATCGCGGCGGTGCGCGGCTACCGCTGCGTGCTCGTCATGCCGGAGGACATGAGCCTCGAGCGCCGCTACATCTTGCGCGCTTACGGCGCCGAGATCGTGCTCACTCCGGCGACGGAAGGTATGGCGGGCGCCGTCAGTCGTGCTCGGCGCGTGCTCGAAGATACGCCGTCTTCCTTCATGCCCAGCCAGTTCACGAACCCGGCCAATCCCGAGAGCCACGAGCACGGCACCGCCCTCGAGATCCTCGAGCAGGTCGGCGGCAACCTGACCGCCTTCGTCGCGGGCGTCGGCACCGGCGGCACCATCACCGGCGTTTCGCGCACGCTGCGCAAGAAGCTCGGCGACAAGGTCAAGGTGTTCGGCGTCGAGCCGTCGAGCAGCGCCGTGCTCTCGGGCAAGCCGCCCGGCATGCACGGGATTCAAGGGCTTGGCGCGGGCTTCATCCCCGAGATCGTCGAGCGCTCGCTGATCGACAAGGTCATCGAGGTGAGTGACGTCGCAGCGGAGCGCATGGCCCGCCGTCTCGCGCGCGAGGAGGGCTTGCTGGTGGGGCCGTCGTCGGGCGCGAACGTGCACGCGGCGCTCGAAGCCGCCAACGAGCTCAGCGGTAACATCGTCACGATCTTGTGTGACTCCGGCGAGCGCTACCTCTTCTGAGGCTAGCGTCGCCCTGCGGCTAAACGCCGCGAAACTTCGGGGTACGGCGCTCGAGGAACGCGCGGATACCCTCCTTCGCGTCTTCGCTCGCCAGCAGCGCCAGCTGGCCTTCGCTCTCCCTCGCGAGGGCCGCGCGCAGCTCGCCGGAGCTGCCGTGGACGGCTTGCTTGATGCGCGCGAGCGCGAGCGGCGGCCCCTCCGCGAGTGTCTTGGCGAGGGCCAGCGCGGCCGCCTCCGTGTCGCTGTCAGCCGTGAGGCTGCTGGCCAGGCCGAGCGAGACGGCCTGGGCCGCGTCGATGCGGGAGCCGAGCATCAGCATCTCGAGCGCGCGCGCCACACCCAGCAGGCGTGTGAGGAAGTAGCTGCCTCCACCGTCCGGCATCAGGCCGATGGCCACGAACTTCTCCTGTAGGTACGCCGACTCACCGAAGACGCGGAAATCACAGGCCAGGGCCAAGTCCGCCCCGAAGCCCACGGCAGGACCGGTGACCGCGGCCACCACGGGCTTCTGCAGCTCGACCAGCGAGAGCGTGAGCGCCTGAAACCGCTGAAGCGTGGGACCCACCTCGCTGCCCGCGTCGATTTCCTTGGAGAGCCAGCGCAGATCCGCCCCCGAGCAGAAGGCGCCCGGCACCCCCGATAGCACCACGGCGCGCACCTCGGGAGCGCTGCCGGCGCCCTGCAGGGCCTCGTACAAGGTGGCGATCACCTCGCGCGTGAGCGCGTTCTTGGCGCTGGGCCGCTGCAGCCGAATCAAGCGCACGGGGCCCTGATCTTGGACGACGACCTCGGGGGCAGGGGACTCCGCCATGGGCCCAGCATGCCCGACCCGACCGGCCCGTGCTAGAGCGCGCGCATGGCCGAAAGCTTCGATCTCCCGCCGAGCCCCCCGCTCGAAGAGCAGCAGGGGCAGAGCTACCCGCGCCTGGTCGCCATCATGCAGCGCCTGCTCGCGCCGGATGGCTGCCCGTGGGACCGCGAGCAGAGCTACGAGTCGCTGCGCAAGTACGTGCTCGAGGAGGCGTGCGAAGTCATCGACGCCATCGATTCGGGAAAGCCGGCCGCTTTGGTCGACGAGCTCGGCGATCTGCTGCTTCAAGTCGTCTTCATTGGTGAGCTGGCCCGACGTGATGGGACATTTGGTCCCGATGACGTGGTCCGTGCCATCGTCGAGAAGCTCGTTCGCCGTCATCCGCACGTCTTCGGTGAGGTCGAGGTATCGGGCAGCGACGAGGTGCTGCGCAACTGGGACGAGATCAAGACGCGGGAGTACGGGGATCGCGGCCTGCTCGCGGGGCTGCCGCGCTCCTTCCCAGCGCTCGCTCGCGCGCAGCGCATGAGCGAGAAGGTGAGCCGCGTTGGCTTCGATTGGCCAGACGCGCGCGGCTCGCGTGACAAGGTCAGCGAGGAGCTGGCTGAGCTCGACGAAGCGGTGGCAGGTGGCTCGCACGACCGCGTCGAGAGTGAGCTGGGCGACGTGCTGTTCGCGCTCGTCAATTTCGCGCGCCACCAGGGCGTGAACGCGGAGCTCGCGCTGCGCAAGACGGCCGATCGCTTCGCGGGCCGCTTCGCCCACGTCGAGGCGCGCGTGAAGCAAGCGCACGGCGGCTTCCCGCAGGACGACGCGGGCAAGCCGACGCGTGGCTTGCCGCTCGAGACGCTCGATGGCTACTGGAACGAAGCCAAGGAGCGCGGACTTTGATTGACGTCGACGCGGTGGGGCGGTTCCCCGAAGAGTGGCGCGAGGCGATGCAGCGACTGGGCGAGAAGCCGTTTCGCGCCGAGCAGGTCTTTCGCTGGATCCACGAACGCGGGGTGCTCGATCCGGAGCAAATGACCGACTTGGCCAAGCCGCTGCGTGAGCGCTTGAAGGCCGACGGCTTCGTGGTGCCGGCTCGCGTCGATACGGTGCACGCGGCGGCCGACGGGACGCGCAAGTTGGTGCTCGAGCTGAGCGGTGGCGCGCGGGTCGAGTGCGTCATCATCCCCATGACCGATCAGGCCGCCGACGCCGACGCGGCAGCGGCGCCTGAAGACGACGAAGACGAGCCCGTCGCGCCCGAGAAGACGCGCGTCACCTTGTGCGTGTCGACCCAATACGGCTGCGCGATGGGCTGCGTCTTCTGCGCGAGCGGCCAAGCGGGCCTGCAGCGCGGCCTGAGCGCGGCCGAAATCGTGGCCCAGGTGCTGATCTCGAAGCGCTACCTCGCGCCCCACGAGGAGCTGAAGAACCTCGTGTTCATGGGTATGGGGGAGCCCCTCCACCACTACGACGAGACGGCGCGCGCGATTCGGCTGCTCACGCACCCCGCCGCGCGCGGCATGAGCCCGCGGCGCATCACCGTGAGCACCGTGGGCCTGGTGCCTGGCATCGCGCGTTTGGGCGCCGACTTTGGCGGGAAAGTCGGGTTGGCCGTGTCTCTGCACGCCCCCAACGACGACATTCGCGACCGCATCATGCCCATGAACCGCAAGTATCCGATCGCGGATTTGATGCGCGCGCTCCGTGACTACCCGCTGCCGCTGCGTCGTCGCATCACCATCGAGTACACCTTGATGGACGGCGTGAACGATGGTGAGCGCGAGGCGCGCGAGCTCGTGCAGCTGCTGCGCGGCTTGCGTGTCAAAGTGAACTTGATCCCCATGAACCCGATCAGCGCCTCCGAGCTCAAAGCTCCGAGCGGCGCGCGCGTCGCTGCGTTTCAGCGCGTGCTGGCTCAGGGCGGCGTCTCGTGCTTCGTCCGCACCCGCCGCGGGGACGAGGTCTCCGCCGCCTGCGGCCAGCTCGCCATCGCCGACGACCTGGTCCGAAAGAAGCGCGAGCGCGACGCCCAGCGCAGCTCCGAAAAGTCCTAGCCAGGCGGCTGCGTCGCCGAACGCCCGCGCCCCGTCGTGCGAGGGCAAGAGCCCGCAGCTGGCGCTGCCCGGTGGAATCACGCGCCGCGCGCCGGCTCCGGTGCCGTATAGTGTGGCGATGTTCAAGCGTGTGCTCGTGGCCAATCGCGGCGAGATCGCCTGTCGCGTATTTCGGACCTTGGAACGCCTCGGTATCGAGAGCGTGGCGGTGTTCTCCGACGCTGACGTCGCCGCGCCTCACGTGGCGGCCGCGGATCAAGCCTTTCGGCTCGGCGGCGCGCCGCTGGCGCAGAGCTACCTGAACGTGGAGGCGGTGCTGACGGCGGCGCAAGAGAGCGGCGCCGACGCGATCCACCCCGGCTACGGGCTGCTCAGCGAGAACGCGAGCTTCGCGGAGCGTGTGCGCGGCCTCGGCCTCGTGTTCATCGGTCCCCCCGGGGCTGCGCTCGAGGCCATGGGCGACAAGCTGCGAGCACGCGCCGTCGCGCGCGCGGTGGGCGCGTCTCCTCCGCCCGGCAGCGACGGCCCCGTATCACCCGCTGATCTCGAGCTGCTCACGCGTGAAGCCGAGCGCATCGGCTACCCGCTCCTGATCAAGGCGGCGGGCGGCGGCGGCGGCATCGGCATGCAAATCGTGCGTGACCCGGCCGAGCTCGCGCGCGCGGCGCAGAGCTGCGCCGATCGCGGTAAGGCGGCCTTCGCTGATGAGCGCATCTACGTCGAGCGGTACCTCGATCAGCCGCGGCACATCGAGGTGCAGGTGCTGTGCGATGAGCACGGCGAGGCCGTCGCGCTCGGCGAGCGCGAGTGCAGCGTCCAGCGCCGTCACCAGAAAATCATCGAAGAATCTCCGTCGCCCGCCGCCTTTTTCGCCGGCCCCGACGGGGCCGCGCGTCGCCGAGCTCTGCACCGCACGGCGCTCGACGTGGTCAACGCGGTCGGCTACCGCGGCGCGGGTACGGTGGAGTTCGTCGCCAACGCGGCCGGCGAGCTGTTCTTCCTCGAGGTCAACGCGCGCTTGCAAGTCGAGCATCCCGTGACCGAGGCCGTCACTGGCCTGGACTTGGTCGAGCAGCAGCTGCGCGTCGCCGCGGGCGAGAAATTGAGCGAAACGGTGCTGGCGGCCGAGTCGCGCGGGCATGCCATCGAAGCGCGCGTCTACGCCGAGGATCCGGCGCGCGGCTTCCTGCCGCAGCCGGGCAAGGTGGCGGAGCTTTCGTGGCCGGACGGTGAAGGCGTGCGAGTCGACGCGGGCATCGCGCTCGGCGTGGAAGTCACGCCCCACTACGACCCCATGCTGGCGAAGATCATCGCGTACGGCAGCGATCGGGCGCAGGCCATCGCCCGGCTCGACGCCGCGCTGGCCGCGACCACGTTGCGGCTCGTGGGCCCCAAGGGGGACCGCGTGACCAACCTCGGCTTCCTGCGCCAAGTGCTGGCCTCGGCCGAGTTTCAGAGCGGGGCTTACGACACCTCGCTCGCGGAAAAGCTGGTCAAACGCACATGACGATCGACGCTGAGCTCCGCGCCCGCGCCCAAACCTGGCTCGATGCTGACCCGGACCCGCTGAGCCGCGCGGAGCTTCAGGGCGTGCTCGACGGCGGTGACGAAGCGACCTTGCGTGAGCGCCTCACGCCGTTGACGTTCGGCACCGCGGGTCTGCGCGGCGCCGTGGGCGCGGGCAGCGGGCGCATGAACTTGGCGGTGGTGCTGCGCGCTGCGAGCGGCATCGCGCGCTACGTGCTCGACACGCACGCGGCGCGAACCGCGGCGCCGCCGCTCGTCGTCATCGGCTTCGATGCACGTCCGACGAGCCGAGCCTTCGCGGAGGCTTCGGCGGGCGTGCTGCTGGCGGCGGGGGTGCGGGTCGTCGCGTTCGCGGAGCCGGTCGCGACGCCGCTCGTCGCGTTTTTGGGGCGCGCGCGCGGCGCCGCCGCCACCATCGTCGTGACCGCGAGCCACAATCCGCGCGGGGATAACGGCTACAAGGTCTACGGCGACGACGCAGTTCAGATCACGACGCCCGTGGACAGCGAGATCGCTCGGCGCATCGAGCAAGCGCCACTGGCGCGTCACGTGCCTTGCGTTGCCGTGAGCTTCGCAGGAGAGCCGCACGCTGGGCTCGAGCTCGCGCGCGTCGCCGAGCAACACGCCTATTTTGCGGCCATCTCTGCGGCGCTGCCGGCGGGGGCCGCCGCTCGGGACTTGCTCATCGCGCACAGCGCGCTGCACGGCGTAGGGACGGTGCCGCTGCTCCGAGCCCTGGCCGACGCTGGCTTCTCGCGCGTCGAGAGCGTGCCGGAGCAGGCCGAGCCCGACGGCAACTTCCCAACCACGCCGCGCCCAAACCCGGAGGAGCCGGGCACGCTCGACCTCGCGCTCGCGTACGCCGAGCGCCGCGGCTCCGCCCTGCTGCTCGTCAACGATCCGGACGCAGACCGTCTGGCCGCCGCGGCGCGGCTGAACGGCAGCTTGAGGGTGCTCGACGGGAACCAACTCGGCGCGCTGCTCGCCGACTATTGCTTGTCGCGGCCGCGTGGCCCCGACGTCCCGCTCGTCGTCGGCAGCGTCGTCTCGTCGCCGCTCGTCGCCGCGCTCGCCGCCAGCGCGGGCGCTCACTACGAGCGCACGCACACCGGCTTCAAGTGGCTATGGCACGCCCTGCTCGCGCTCGAAGCAGAGGGCGCGGGCGCGGCTTGTTTTGCCTACGAGGAAGCGCTCGGCTACTCCGTCTATTCGGCCGTTCGCGACAAAGACGGCATCGCCGCGGGCAGGGCTCTCGCCGAGCTGTGCGCCTCGCTCAGCGCGCGCGGCTCGAGCTTGTTCGAGCGCCTGCACGAGCTGTACGCCCTTCACGGCTTGTGGCTGAGCGGCGCGCAGAGCGTGGAGCTCGCGGGGCCGGGCGCGACGGCGCGCATCCCCGCTTGCTTGGACGCGCTGATCACGTCGAGCGAGCTGTGCCTGCTGGGTGAGCGCGTCACGCGACGCGTCGACTACCGTACGGGCGCCGCGGAGCGTCGGCCATGGCTGGGCGCGGCGCCGCTGGTGGAGCTCGAGCTCGAATCCGGCAGTCTTCTCTTCGTGCGCCCGAGTGGCACGGAGCCGAAGCTCAAGCTGTACGCGCACGTGCGTCGAAGTATCACTCGCGAGGATGACTTGGCGCGCGCGCTGGAAGACGCGCGACGTTTCGCTACGCAGCTGCTGTCGGCGCTGGCCGCCGCGCTGCGCTGGTGAGCAAAATTTCGAGCGATGCTCGGGTGAAGCGTGGCTGTCGCGGCCGGGCGCTCGGTCGATTTGGCTCTCGGCGATGTATTGCCGAAAGAAGGCGGAGTAGGGTCGTCGGGCTCACTTCGTTTCCCAAGGAGAACGCATGAAGCACTCGTTTTCGGTCGCGGTCGTTGCCACGAGCTCGCTGTTCGCCGCGCTGGCCAACGCGCAAGAGATTGGTAACAAGGGCGACGTCGTCCTGTCGGCGGATCGTCTGATGGGTATCACGGGTACCCACGTCGCCGGCGAGGTCGGTCCGCTCGACTACGAGAACGATTACACGTCGATCAGCTTTGGCTGGCGCGGCTCGCCGGAAGGCTCGCCGTACGACGTGCCGCGGCTTTCGTTCGACTACCTCGTCACGAATCACCTGAGCATCGGCGGTTCGCTCGGCTACTTCTCGGCCGATCCGGACGAAGGTAACAAGTCTTCGGCCTTCCTGCTGGCGGGGCGCGTCGGCTACCTGTACGCCTTTGGCCGCGTCGTCGGCATCTGGCCGCGCGGCGGCTTTACCTACCACTCCGTCGACGTCGACAACGGCTACGACGAGAACGGCTTTGGCCTCAACCTCGAGTGCCCCTTCACGTTCTCACCCGCGAACCACTTCGCGTTCACGCTCGGGCCGACGTTCGACGTGGACCTGTTCGGCGAGCGAGATCCGTCGCCGATCGACGAAGGTGATCGCAAGTACCGCGCTTTCGGCGTGAACGCGGGCCTGCTCGGCTGGTTCTAACGGCACGAGGCAAACGGCGAGGGTCCAGCGCGCTCGAAAGGTAAGGCTGTCGCCGACGACCAGGCCGCCGAGCAGGAACGCGAGCGGGGCCAGCACGAGGCCCGAGCGCTCCCGAAAGCCCATCGTTGCGAGGCGACCCATGCCGCTTGCCGATTACTACAGGCCTCGCTTCGCTGTTAGAGTGCGCGAGAGGCTCGCGCTCTTTCAATGTCTGTGTTCAGCCCTTCGGGCGGCTTGGTCTATCACCTGCGCGCGCTTCGCCATCGCGCGGGCTCGTGGGCACCGTTTCGTCAGGCCATCGAAGCGTGGCTCGGCGCGGCGCTCGAAGGACCGGGCGAGCTGGTGCTCGTGGGTCCGAGCGCGGGACACTGCCTCCCCGAAGCGGTGCTGGCGCGCTTCGACAGCGTGCTCGCGCTGGAGCCCGATCCGCTGGCGCGCTGGCTGCTGCGGCGACGCCTGCCTCAGCGCGACGTCGCGCTCGAGCCGCGTGATCTCTTGGTGGGGCCGCTCTTGAGAGGTGATGAAGGGCTGCCGGAGCTGCTCCGGCAGCGCCCGTCGGCGACGGTGCTGTTTTGTAACCTGCTCGGCCAGCTGCACTTCGTCCTGTCGGAGCGGCAGCAGACCGAGTTTCAGGAAGCGTTTCGCGCGCGCCTCTTGCCAGCGCTGGCGGGCAGGCGTTGGGCGAGCTTTCATGACCGTTGGTCGCTCGACCGCAGCGCCCGCGAGCCGAGCCCCGTCATGCGCTCGTTCACGTCGCAGCCCGATGCCGATACGCTCGCGCGAGCCTGGTTCGGCGCGCACGGCCCTGCCGTCGAGGTGCTCGACCACGCCACGACCGAGCTCTTCCCGCGCGAGTGGCCGCGCCGCTACTTCAGCTGGCAGATCACGCCGACGGCACTTCACGTGGTCGAAGGCGTGAGCGCCGGCTAGGCGCGCCTTGGCGTTGGGCGCGGGGCCAGCCTCGTCACACGCCTCAGGCGCTGGGGTCGGCGTCGAACGCCACGACCTCGGTCGAAGCCAAATCCGGCACCACCTTGCGGACCGCGTCGCCGATCTGCGCCTCCGTCCCGACGACGCTGACGAGCAGGTCCGTCTCGGAGAGGCGCTCGGCGACCGCGGCGTTGGCCTGCTCGAGCGTCACCTGCGAGACGCGCTCGAGGTAGTGCTCGTAGTAGCCCGGCGGTAGGCCGTAGAGGGCGCTGTCGAGCAACAAGCCCACGCGCTTGGACGCGGTGTCGAGCGCGAACGCGTGCGACCGCACCAGGAACTTCTTGGCCCAGCCGAGCTCCTTCTTCGTGATGCCCTTGCTGCGCAGCTCGCTGAGCATCTTCAGCTGCAGCTCGATGCAGGGCGCGGCGTCCTCCGCCTTCGGGAACGTCCACATGCTGAAGGCTTGGCGCCGGCGATCGATGGGCAAGCTCGAATAGGCGCCGTACGACCAGCCCCGCTTCGCCCGCACCTCTTGCGTGAGGCGCGCCGTGAACGTCCCGCCGAAGACGGTGTTGGCCACGTGCAGCGCCAGGTGATCGGCGTCGCTCGGGTGAGTCCCCAAGCCCCCGATCAGGATCTGGGTTTGGGTGCGATCGGGCTTGTCGACGAGCGTCAGCCGGCGGCCCGGGATCGGCACGGGATGCGGGGTTTCGTCGCGAGGGGCGGGCCCGGCCGCGAGCTCCGCGCAGATCTGGCGAGCGAGCGCCTCCGCGCGCGGGCGCTCGATGTCGCCGGAGAAAGCGAACACCAAGTTGTCGGCGACGGCGATGCGCGCGTAGAGCGCCTTGAGGATGTCGGGCGTGATTCGCGCGAGGCTGGCGGGCGTACCCGTCACCGAGCGGGCGTAGGGGTGCGCGCCGAACACGCGGCTGCGAAACCAGCGGCGCGAGATGCCGCGGTCGTCATCCAGAGCTTCGGTGAGCTCGGCGAGCGTCTCGCGGCGCAGTCGCTCGAGCTCCTCTTCGGCGAAGCCGGGCCGCGCCAGCACGTCGGCGGCGATGCGCACCAAGCCGTCGAGTGAGCGCGTGATGACGGTACCTTGAAAGACCAGGGTGCTCGGCGAAACGTCGGCGCCGAAGGCTCCTCCCAACGCGTCGATCTCGCCGTCGATCACGTGCGCTTCGCGGCCGCCCGCGGTGCGACGCATCCAGCGCGTGAGCATGCGCGTCGCCCCGGCGAGGCCCTCCGGATCCAAGTTGGACCCGGTCCGGAGCGCGATGCTGAAGGACACGAGGGGCAGGGCGTGGCTGGTCTCCACCAGCACTTGGGGGAGCTCGCTCCCCGTCTTCTCGACGGCGCTCATTCTGCGGCCTCGGCTCCTTCGTCTTTCGCCAGCTCGGGGCGCACGAGAATCACGCTGCGCTGGCGGGGATCCAAGTAGCGCCGCGCGACCCGCAACAGGTCGCTCTGCGTCAAACGCCGCGTGACCTCCAGACGCTCGAAGGCTTCGGCAGGGCGACCCAGCACTGCCTCGTAGAATCCGATGGTGGACGCCTTGCCGTCGGCGGTCTCGAGGCCGCCGAGCAGCCCTAGCTCGAAGCGCGCGGACGCGCGCGCCATCTCTTCGTGGGTGACGGGCGACTCCGTGACCTTCTTCAGCTCTTCGTCGATGACGGCCAGCAGCTCCTCGGCGGTGTGCCCTTCACGAGCGGCTGCGTACAGCTCGAACAGACCCGGATCGTGGAAGGGGCCGACGAAGGCGCGCACTTCGCTGGCGAGCTCCAGCTCGCGCACCAGACGCTGGTGCAGGCGGCTGGCGCGCCCGCCGAACAGCACCTCGCTGAGCAGTGAGATGGCGGGGTGATCGAAGTCGCCGAGGGCAGGAGCGTGGTAGCCCACGACCAGCTTCTCGGTCGCGGTCGGCTTCCTCACTTCGACGCGCCGCTCCTCGGTCTGGGGCGGCTCGGGTCGGGCGTCTTCGATCGGCAAGACCGAGCTCGACAGCACGCCGTAGTTCTTGGCGACCAGCTTGAGCACCGCGTCACTCTTGAAATCACCCGAGATGACCAAGATGGCGTTGTTCGGCGCGTAAAATGCCCGGTAGAACGCCTCACAATCCGCGGTGGTGAAGCCCTCGATGTCCGGCATCCAGCCGATGGTCGGCCACTTGTAGGCGTGCTGGGTGAACGCGGTGGCCCAGAGTAGCTCGCTGACGGCGCCCTCCACGTCGTCGTCGACCCGGTAGCGGCGCTCGTTCGCCACCACTTCCTTCTCGCTCGTCACCTGCGGCTCCCGCAGCACCAGCTTGCTCATGCGCTCGGCCTCGAGCTCGAGCACGAGCCCTAGCTGCTCCTTGGGGATCGCGATGTTGTACTGCGTCCAGTCCAGCCAGGTGGAGGCGTTGCTCTCGGCGCCCGCCTCTTCCAGCTTGCGGTCGAAGAAGCCCGCGCCCCGACCTTCGATCTCGTTGAACATCAAGTGCTCGAACAAGTGCGCGAGGCCGGTCTTGCCCTCGACCTCGTGGCGGGAGCCGACGCGGAACCAGGTGTGCACCGAGACCACAGGCGCGCTCTTGTCTTCGCAGAGCAGCACCACGAGCCCGTTGGCCATGCGGTAGCGCTCGATGCCGAGCGAGCTGCCGAACGGCACGATCTCCACCAGCTCCAGCTTGCCGTGCTCGGGGGCGTCGGCGTTGATGAGCGCGAGCTTGTTGCGAAGCGTGGTCAGCCGCCGCGTATCTTGCATGCCTGTCACTCCTCCAATTTGAGCACGGCCAAGAAGGCATCTTGCGGCAATTCGACGCTGCCCACCGCCTTCATGCGGCGTTTGCCCTCTTTCTGCTTTTCGAGCAGCTTCCGCTTGCGCGAAATATCGCCGCCGTAGCACTTGGCCGTCACGTCTTTGCGCAGCGCGCGCACCGTCTCGCGGCTGATGATCTTGGCGCCGATGGCGGCCTGGATCGCGACCTCGTACTGCTGCTGCGGCACGAGCTCCTTGAGCTTCGAGGCGAGCGCGCGGCCGCGCGTGTAGGCGCCTTCGCGGTGGACGATCACGCTGAGGGCGTCGAGAGCCTCGCCGTTGAGGAGCATGTCGAGCTTCACCAGGTCGTCGGCGCGGTAGCCCGTCAGCTCATAGTCCATGCTGGCGTAGCCGCGGCTGGCGCTCTTGAGCTTGTCGTGGAAGTCCAAGATCACCTCCGCCAACGGCAGCTCGTAGGTGATCACGATATGATCCTTGGTGGCGTAGTGAAGGCCGAGCTGGCGTCCGCGACGCGCCTCGCACAGCGACACCACCGGGCCCACGTACTCGGATGGCACGTGGACGGTCAGCTTGAGGATGGGCTCTTCGATGCGCTCGATGTTGCCCACGCCCGGCATCTTCGACGGGTTGTCCACCTTCACCATGTCACCGGTCTTGGTGAAGGCGTGGTAGACGACGCTCGGCGCGGTCGTGATCAGGTCCAGATCGTACTCGCGCTCGAGCCGCTCCTGGATGATCTCCATGTGCAGCAGGCCCAAGAAGCCGCAGCGGAAGCCGAAGCCGAGGGCGTCGGACGTGTCGGGCTCGAACTGGAACGACGAATCGTTCAAGTGGAGCTTCGACAGCGCGTCGCGCATGCTCTCGTAGTCCGCCGGATCGGTCGGAAAGAAGCCGGCGAACACCATCGGCTTCACCTCGCGAAAGCCGGGCAGCGGCTCCGTGGCCGCGCCGTGATAGGTGGTGACGGTGTCGCCGATCTTCGTGTCTTCGGTGGTCTTGATGTTGGCGGCGACGAAGCCGACTTCGCCGGGGCCGAGCTCCGTGATCGCCACCGGATGGGGAGAGAAGCAGCCCATCTCCGTCACGTCGTAGGTGCGCCCCGTCGCCATGAACTGGATGCGATCGCCCTTGCGCAGCGTGCCCTCCATGACGCGCAGCTGAATGACCGCTCCGCGGTAGCTGTCGTACCAGCTGTCGTACAGCAGGGCGCGTAGCGGTGCTTTGGCGTCACCGGTGGGCGGGGCGATCCGCGCCACCACCGCCTCGAGCACCTCGCGTACACCCTGGCCGGTCTTGCCGCTGGCGAACAGGGCGCCGCTGCAGTCGAGGCCAACGACTTCTTCGATCTCGTTGGCGACCCGATCGACGTCAGCCGACGGCAGGTCCACCTTGTTCAAGACCGGGATCACCTCGAGGTTGTTTTCGATGGCCAGATAAGCGTTCGCCACCGTCTGCGCTTCTACGCCCTGGGTGGCATCGACGACCAGCAGCGCTCCTTCGCATGCGCGCAAGCTGCTCGACACTTCGTAGTTGAAGTCGACGTGCCCGGGGGTGTCGATCAGCTGCAGCTGGTACTCGGTGCCGTCCTGCGCTCGGAACTTGAGGCGCACGGACTGCGCCTTGATGGTGATGCCGCGCTCACGCTCCAGCTCGAGCTTGTCCAGGAACTGGTCGACCTGCTCGCGCGCGGTGATGGCGCCCGTCACGTCCAAGATGCGATCGGCCAGCGTGCTCTTGCCGTGATCGACATGGGCGATGATGGAAAAATTTCTGATCTTGCTGGGGTCGGTCGGCATGAGAGGACGAAGACGGGAGCGAGGCGAGGTGCCTCGGGAGGTCCGGAGCCGAAGTTCTCGACGGCGGTTGCCCTAAGGTGGCTCTGGACGCGCGGCTGTCTAGCGCCGGGCGCAGCGCGCGACCAGCCCTCGCGAAGGCTCGTCACGGCGCGGCTGGGCTGGCAGGCCGCGTAGCAGCGGATGACGAGGCTTACTTCTTGGGGGGGCGCGGCGGCGTGTCAGTCAAGCTCATCTGGCCTGGCAGCTGATGCTCATAGCGCTTGAGCACCAGATCGATCCCCTCGCGGATGTACACCGCGACCGGCACTTTGGTCCGGTCGTGCAGAAGGCGGAGCTTATCGCTCTGCTCCTGCGTGATGTAGACGGTGGTGGAGATCTTGTTTCGCGACATGCCCTTGAAGTTGCCAGCCGTTACAATAGATGCCCCTACACGTGTTGTCAATCGTCACGGCGCGGCCGCCGTGCAAAAAAAACAATGATTCAGGACGGTTACTTCGTTTCGACGTGAGTTATTGGCCCGCGGGGCGCACTCCGACTGCGGCCAAAGCCGCTGACCAAACGGCACTGAGAAGGGCGCTCCCTGGGTGCGAGCGCCCTCTGCGGGCATGGTGGCTGCGGCCGGCTAGTTGGACGAGTGCTCATGCGCCGCGTGCGACGAGCCGCTCGCGAAACCCGGACCTCAACTTGGGGAGCCGCGCCTGTACGGGGAAGCGCGGGCGGAGTAAAACGCCGAGTCGGTCCTCGAGCGGTGCCTCGGACCGCAGGGAAGATGCAGATGAAAATCATTGAGGAGTCGAGCAGTTGGACCGCGCTGGCCGCGGCTTTGCTCTTGGCCGCGGGCTGCTCGGGAACGGGCGCTGCTGGCGGCGCTGCGACCGGCGGCATCACCAAGCGTGACACCACCATCAGGCACGAGCCCTGCGATACCGCGGGCGCGAGCGAGAAGATCGACGCCAACAACGATGGTCGCCCTGACATCTTCATCGTGCGAAGCGGCGCGGTGGAAGTTTGCCGCGCCATCGATCTGAACTTCGACGGCGTCATCGATTCGTTCAGTTACAACGATGGCAACGGGCGACTGCGCCGCCGCGAGTACGACTACGACCGCGACGGTCAGATCGACGAGATCGCTACCTACAACGGCGGCGTCTTGACCCAGAAAGACCAGGCGACCTCGATGGTGCGCAAGCTCGACACCTGGGATTTCTATCAGAACGGCGCGCTGGCCCGCAGCGAGCGTGACTCCAACGGTGACGGCATCATCGACCAGTGGTGGGAGTACACCACGCCGGGCTGCCCCATGATTCACTCCGACGTGAACAACGACGGCAAGCCGGATCCGGGCGCCACCGTCGACTACTGCAAGGAGACCGGTTACGTGCCGCCCGAGCGGCAGGGGCCCGCCGCCGCGCAGCCTCCGGATTTCAACAAGGCCACCGCCGCGCCGACCGAGGTGGATAGCAAGCCGGCCGACGAAGCCAAGCCGGAGCAACAGGAGCCCGCCCAATGACCTCGTCGTTCACTGCGCTGCTGTCGTGCACTGCGCTCGGCCTCGTGCTCGCGGCGTGTGGCGGTGGGGCTGCGTCGCAGGCTCAACCTCGCCTGTCGGACAAACAGGTCGCGGGCGTCGCCGCCGACGACGCGTCGCGCTGCGATTACAAAGGACGCGCCGATCGCGAGGTGCAAGAGGTGCGCGGCCCCGGCGCGCAGCATCCCAACATTCGTCGCGTGTTTTCGATCGTCGGCGAGGGGGAGGATCGCAAGAAAATCCTGCTTTGCCGCGAGGTCGACACCAACCTCGACGGCGTCAAAGACGTGATGCGAACGTACACCGACAAGGGTGAGCCGCTGAACGAGCTGGCTGACACGAACTTCGACGGCAAGGTGGACACGTGGATCACCTTCTCGCGCGGCCGCATCGCCAAGGTGCAGCTCGACAAATCGGGCCGCGGTCAGCCCGAGGAAGTGAAGTTCTACGTCGGCGGCAAGCTGGCTCGCGCGCAGCGCGATACGAACCAAGACGGCAAGCCCGATCAGTGGGAAATTTACGACGAAGGGCGCCTGCAGCGTCTCGGCGTCGACCTCGACTTCGACGGCCGCGTCGACCGCTGGGATCGTGACGAGCTGGCGCTTCGCGACCTCGAAGCCCGCGAGAAGGCGGAGGAGAGGCGCGCCGCCGAGCTCGAAGAGCAGAAGAAGAAAGCGGCTGAAGCCGCCGCGGCCGCAGAAGGCAAGCCCGTCGAGGGCCACGTCTCGCCGCGGAATCGCTGAGCGCCCGCCCTGACTCGGTCATTCGCGGGCCCTTGGCCATTCGCGGACCCTTAGCCATTCGCGGGCCTCGGGCGGGCGTGCTACGGAGGCCGCAGTTATGGAACGGCTTCAGAAGGTTTTGGCCCGGGCTGGCATCGCCTCACGCAGGGCGGCGGAGGAGATCATTTTGGCAGGGCGCGTGCGCGTCGACGGCCGCATCGTGCGGGAGCTCGGCACGCAGGTCGACGAGCGCCGGAGTCGCGTCGAGGTCGACGGAACCAAAATCGTAGCGGAGAAGCTGATCTACATCGTGCTGCACAAGCCGCGCGGTGTCGTCTGCACCCTGAGCGATCCGGAAGGGCGCCCGACGATCCGCGAGCTGCTCAAAGAAGCGGGCGCGCGCGTCGTGCCCGTCGGGCGGCTCGACTTTCACACCAGCGGAGCGCTGCTCTGCACGAACGACGGTGAGTTCGCGCAAGGGTTGGCGCACCCCAAGCGCGAGGTGCCGAAGGTGTACGTCGCGAAGGTCAAGGGCACGGTGGAAGACGATCAGCTCGAAGCGTTCAGCCAGCGCATCGAGATCGATGGCCGACCCACGCAGCCGGCGCAGGTGAAGCGCCTACGCTTCGAAGGCGACAAAACGTGGCTGGAGATCACGCTGCGCGAGGGGCGCAACCGACAGGTGCGCCGCCTCGGCGAGGCGACGGGCTTCCCGGTGATGCGCTTGGCCCGTATCTCACACGCGGGCGTCTCCGCCGAAGATTTGCGCCCCGGTCAGTGGCGCGCGCTCACGGTGGATGAGCTCGTAGACCTGAAGAAGACGTACGGCGTGCCCAAGAAGGTGCGGGCGCCAGAAGCGGCGCCGGTCGTGCATCGCAAAGACAAGCGTGACCATCCGAGCGCGCGCGGGGCTGCCTTCAACGCGCGCAGCGACACCCTCAAAGGCCAGCGCCGCACCAAGCGCGAGCGCCCCGCAGGAGACGCGCGTGATGAGGCGCCGCGCCGTGCAGCGGCGTTCGGCGGTCGCGACGAAGCGGCGCCGCGCGCTCGAGCGTCGTCGGGCGGTCGCGAGCGGGCGCCGCGCGGCCGGCAGGAGACGTCTGCGCGCAGCGACGGTCGCGAAGCGGCGCCGCGCGGCAAGTCGTTTGGCGGTCGCGAAGCGGCGCCGCGCGGCAAGTCGTTTGGCGGTCGCGAAGCGGCGCCGCGCGGTAAGTCGTTTGGCGGTCGCGAAGCGGCGCCGCGCGGCGGGTCGGCGCCCAGCGGGCGTTCGGAGTCGCGCGGCGAGAAGCGGCAGCGCCCGTCCCGCAAATCGCGTTGACGCCGCGTGAGCAGCGCTGCGCTCCGACGTCGTGGACGTCCGGAGCGCAGAAGGCGCCCCCGCCGCGGGGCGGAGGCGCTCGGCGCTTCAGCTCAGGGAGCGGCGCGATGCGCGAGGGTGCGCGCGCCGTCACGGAACATGACGCTGACCTTGCCACCGTCGAGCACGACGTCGACGTAGCCTTCACCGAACTTGCTGTGGAGCACCAGCTCGCCTTCGCGAAAGTGGCGATCCATGCCGTACTTGGTGAACGCGTCGAGCGGCTTCCCCAGCGCTCGCGTGGCCCAAGTTTCGTGGCGCTCGGCCTCGGCGCGCGCCTTCTGCGTCACGCGCTGCGCGGCCGTCGGTTTCGCCTCCGACTTCTTGTTGCGTATGACTACCGACGATGACTTGAGCGTGCGCGGCTCGCGGTAGTTGTGCTCCGAGTTGCAGGTCAGGCAGATGACGCGCTTGGGTGCGCCGCCGACCATCGCGACGATACGGTGACCAAGATCCATGCGGCAGCGAGTGCAGTAGCTATCGATTTCGCTGCCAGCTGTGAGTGACTTCACTTCTAACTCTCCGGGGAAGGGTCCGAATCTTTATCAGACGGGCTCGGATGTGAAGCCCCGTCGTGGCCGGGAGGCGCCGAAGGTGGCACGGAGGCTCGCTTCACGTTCACTTTGGAACGGACGTCCGGCGTCGGTCGATTAGGTCGCGCCTCGTTCGGTATGAAGCGAACTTCCGTCTTGATCTCGAACGAGAGCGCTGTCAGCCCGCGGACCAAGTCCTCCGCGAGGTTCGAGTGCTCCAAGAAGTCACGCACCTCGCGTGCAACGACGCGGTAAAGACCGTTCTTGGTCTCGTCGAACGTCCCGAACACAGCGCCCAGCGTCTCCTTCGGCACCTTCAACTCGCTCATCAAATGGCGCACGCTTTCAGGTCCCTCGCTGAGACGCTCGTAGCCGGCCTCGATGATTTTTCGAACGGCGTCGCGCAAGACGCTTTCTAAGCGCTTTTCCTCGCGCTCGGGCTCGTCTGCGTCTTTGGGAGGCGGGGAATCGCTGGGCACGGACACCTCGGATTTCGTAGCTTGGCGCACTGCGTCAGTCAATGCGCCGCTCGCTCGGCGCGCAGCGGAGCCTGACGGCCCGGCCGGACAACCATACGTATTCCTGAAGGATAGCGCGACGCGGGGCGGGGGGCAGCGCGCCGAGGGTCAGGCATAGTATCGGCACGATGCAATCCTTCAGCGAGCGCCGAGCCCGCCTGCTCCCCAGCATGCACCCGGGGGTGCTGGTGCTGTTCGCGACGCCGACCGCGATCCGCAACAACGACGTCGAGCACGAATACCGACAAAGCTCCGACCTCTTCTACCTGAGCGGCTTCGACGAGCCGGAGACGGTGCTGGTGCTGTCGAGCGTGGCGGAGAAGGAAAAGTTCGTGCTCTTCGTGCGGCCGCGTGATCCCGAGCGCGAGACCTGGGACGGGCGGCGCGCGGGGATAGAGGGGGCGCTGCGCGACTTCGGCGCAGACGCCGCGTACCCGATCGGCGAGCTCGCGGCGCGCTTGCCGGAGCTGCTGCTGGGCGCGAGCGAGCTGCACTACTCGTTCGGCCGCCATCGTGAGCAGGACGACGTCATGTTCGCCGCCCTCGACGCGGCGCGCCGTCGTGGGCGGCGCGGGGCGGTGTACCCGACGCGGATGATCGACGCTGAGGTCAAGCTGCACGAGCAGCGCCTGTTCAAGAGCGCCGACGAGCTTGCGATCATGCGTCGCGCCTCGCTCATCAGCGGCGAGGCGCACCTCGCCGCGATGAAGGCGGCGCGGCCCGGGCTCAACGAATGTGAGATCGACGCGCTGTTTCGCGGCATTTTTCGTAAGCACGGCTGTGAGCGCCCTGCCTATGAGCCGATCGTCGGCTCCGGCGTGAACGCGACCATCCTGCATTACCGGAAGAACAACCGCGACATGCAGGACGGCGAGTTGCTGCTGATCGACGCGGGCTGCGAGCTCGACTACTACGCCTCCGACGTGACGCGGACCTTCCCCGTCAATGGCCGCTTTTCACCCGCGCAGCGGCGCATCTACGAGCTCGTGCTCGAAGCCCAAGAGCGCGCCATCGAGCGTGCCAAGAGCGGCGCCACCCTCGACGACGTGCACGTCGCGTCGGCGGAGGTCATCACGCGCGGCTTGATCGAGCTCGGCTTGGTGGAAGGGCCGTTCGACGACGCCATGCGGGAGATGCGCTACAAGCCCTTCTACATGCACAAGTGCAGCCATTGGCTGGGGATGGATGTGCACGACGTCGGCGCGTACTACCGCGACGGCAAGGGGCGCCCGCTCGAGCCGGGCATGGTGCTCACGGTCGAGCCCGGTATCTACATTTCCGAGCACGCCACGGGCGCGGCCGAGCCGTACCGCGGGATCGGCGTTCGCATCGAGGACGACGTCTTGGTCACCCCCGCGGGCAATGAAGTGCTCACGGCGCAGATTCCGAGATCGGTGGATGCGGTCGAGCGCGCTTGCCAGGGCTGAGCTCGTCGCGCTGATGCTGCTGGGCCTCGCTCCTCGCGAGGCACGCGCCGACGCCGAGGAGCCGCTGCGTGAGCTCCCCCCCGCGGCCAGCTCGAGCGCGGGGGAGGGGAAGCCGCCGGCCGTCGCCCGCACGCCGCGTGACGCGGGCGGCTATGCGCACTGGCTCGGCGGCATGTACGTCGGCCGTGGCCTACGCTTCAACAATCCTTATCGACTCGAGACCGTGCTCGGCGACGACGCGGAGTCGTTGTCGCTCACCGCGACCTACCTCGATTTGCACCTCGGTCGCACGTTCAGCGCGCCCGACTCGTTCGAGCACGGCATCGCTGCGCACCTTTCGATCGCCGTGCACGGCGTGCGTCAAGAAGTGCTCACGCCCTCGTACTTGCTGGTGAAGCGCCTCAACCAGCGCGTGCTCGCGTACGGCCGGGCCGGCTTTCCGATCGTGCTCGAGCCCGACGCGGCCGTGGGGCTCGAAGCAGGCCTGGGCGCCGCTTACTTCTTCACCGCCAACCTCGGCATCGGCGCCGAGCTCGACATGAGCCTGTTTTATGGCGCCGCCACCATCGAAGAGAGCTTGACGCTGATCCCGGTCGCGTCGCTGTCGATCGGGGTGGTCTTCGACTGGGAGCACCTGCCATGAAGGCCTCGACGCCGCGATCGCTGCAGCTGGTTTTGGGTCTCGTGGCGCTCGTGTTCTGCGCAGGGCCGGTGCCCGGAGACGTGGGTGGTTGCGGCCAAGAGGCGCAAGAGCTCGACCCCGAGACGTTCTTCTGGACCAAGCAAGACATCGAATGCGAGCGCTGCCGCGACTGCGGGCTCGACACGCGCGCGTGCCGGCGCGCGTGCGGTGACTCGCTGGTGCAGCGCGACTTCCCCGCCGACTGCGTGCCGCTCGTCCACGACGGCGAGGTCTGCCTGCGCGCGCTCCGCGCCGGTAGCTGCCGAGACTACGAGAGCTACCTGAGCGATCGCGAGCCCACCACGCCGACCGAGTGCAATTTTTGCCCCGTGGGAGGGCCGCCGTGAAGCTCGGGGCGCTGCTGGTTTCCGCCCCCTTGCTGCTCGCGTCGCTCGGCTGCGCGTCACTCCCGTCGCTCAGCGAGCGGCCCGAGGAGTACGCGCTCTACCGCGCCACCCGCGTCGCGCCTACGCTGGAAGAGCGCCTGCGCGCCGCCGATCGCTACTTGCGCGAGGTGCCGCGCGGGCGCCGCCATCAGCAGCTGAAGGCTTGGTTCGAGCGCGAGGAGGAGCTTTACTACCTCGCCGCGTTCGACCGCATCGGTGCGCTCTACGCCTACGAGGCGGCCCTACCGAGCGGCCCGCACATCAACGAGGTCAAATCACGGATCGCGGCGCTCGAGGCCAGGCGAGCCCGGCGAAAGCAGCGCGTGAGCGACGACGACGCGGCGATCGCCGCCGGCCAAGCGCGGCTGATCGAGGCCGCGGCGCAGCGGCGCGCGTTCGTTCGCACCTTGAAAGACTGGGCGGTGCGCGTGACCAGCATCGACAGCTTCGGTGAGCCTACCTCGGAGCTGGCGGACGAGACCATCTTCGCGTTTCGCCTGAGCGCTCCCCGCGGCTCATGCCGCGGTGACAGCTGCAAGAAGCTGCTCCAGCTTTCGTATCTCGTGCCGGGCGAGGGCAAGCTGCTCGAGCGCGTGTCGCTGCTCGAGGTGCAGCTGGAGCTCGAGCGGGGCCTGCTCACGCGCGCGCGCCTGGCGGGGCCGGAGCTGTGGACCCGCCTCGGCGAGGCGCTCTCGCTCGAGCCCGTCGATTCGCCGACGCCGGAGCAGCGCGCGGCGGGGATCGAGCGCGCCAAGCTACTGATTCAGGGCGTGCTCGAAGCGCGCTTTCCTAGCGCGAGCTGCCAGGTCGAGCCCTCACCGGGCGCGATCTTGGAGCGCGCCTGCGGCGGGCTCCGCGCGCGCATGGCAGCGGGATCGGGAGCAGACGACGATTTCTTCGAGGTGTTCCCGGAGGCGCCGCCCGCGCCGTAAGCTATGCTCGCGCGGCCCATGTGGAGCGCGCCGCTGCTGCCGTACCTCACCATCCCCGAGCTGACCTTGGTGCCAGCCGGTCTCTATCGCGGGTTTCCGGCGACTGCGCTGTCCATCAAGCCGTTCGGATTCTTGGTCGCGAGCGGCGTCATCATCGCGTCGCAGCTCACGATTCGGCGCGCGCGTCGCATCGGCCTCGACGAGCGCGTGATGAGCTCGTTCATTGCGTGGGTGGTCGGCGTCGGCTTCGTCGGCGGGCATGTCTTCGACGAGCTCTTCTACTACCCGGAGCGCGTGCTGCAGGATCCGTGGTCGCTGCTCCGGCTGTGGGACGGCTTGTCCAGCTTCGGCGGCTTCCTGGGTGCGCTGATAGGCCTATCGATCTGGCGCGCACGCTACCGCGTGCGGGTCATGCCCTACGCCGACAACGTGATGTCGATGCTACCGATCGGCTGGGCCTTCGGGCGCCTCGGCTGTTCGACGGTTCACGATCACCCCGGGTTGCTCAGTGATTCGTGGCTGGCCGTACGCTACCCCACGGGCGGGCGCTTCGACCTCGGCTTGCTCGAGCTCTTGATCACGATCCCGCTGGCGCTCGCGTTCTGGAGCTTGGCCAAGCGCCCACGGCCGTGGGGCTTCTTCGCCGGTCTGGCCTGCACCATCTACGCCCCGCTGCGCTTCGCGCTCGATTTCCTGCGCGAGCGCGAGCCGGGCGGCGTTCAGGGCGCGATCGATCCGCGCTATTTCCAGCTCACGCCCGCCCAGTGGGGCTGCTTCGGGCTCTTGGGGCTCGGCCTCTACGTGCTCTCGCGTGTCGCGCGCGCCGTGGCGCAGGGCGGTGGCTTCGAGCGCGCCGAAATTCCCGATGCGCTGCGTGAGCCGGGCGCCCTCTTACACTCGAAGCCGTAGCGCACCGGGCGCGAGCTCGGCCGTGAGCGGCAACCGCCCCGGAGTCTCGCCGTCCATGTCGATGAGCACCTCCGTGCCCGTCGCGAGCGGCTCGGCTTCGATGCGCTTGCCGCGCGTCAGCTTCACGCCTCCACGCCCCACGTGCTTGCCGTCGTAGATGAAGCGAGCGAGCGCGGCGCTTTGCAAGCGCGAAAGGTCCTGGAGCGCCACGACGTCGAGCAGCCCGTCGCTCGGATCCGCGTCGGGCGCGATCAGCATGCCGCCCCCGAAGTAGCGGCCGTTCGCGAGCGCGACGTTGAAGATCGGCGCCTCGAGCCAGACCTCGCCGTCGACCTTCACGCGCACGGGCGCGTTCTTGTAGACGAGCATCGCGCGCAGCGTGCCCGTGAAGAACGCGACCTTGCCGCCTACCCACTTGGGCGTCGCGTTGACGATGCGGTCGGTGAGGCCGCCGATGCCGAAGCTGGTAATGTTGACGAACGCGCGTCGCTCTTGCTTGCCGGCGTGGCTCGTCACCGAGAGCAGGCCGAGGTCGAGCGGGCGAGAGGGCGCGACGAGCAGGCGTGCGGCCGCCTCTTCGACATCCTCCGCGACGCCGAAGGTGCGGCGGAAGTCGCCACCCGTTCCGGACGGGATGAGGGCGAGATCGGGGCCCTGGGCGACGCTGCCGTCGGGCTCAAGGTAGCCCTGCGCGGCGTCATTGAGCGTCCCGTCGCCGCCCACCAGCACGACGCAGTCGACGCCGTCGCGCCGAGCCTCGCGCACCAGCCGGCCCGCGTCACCAGGGCCCTCGGTGTGCACGACCTCTGGTGCGGAGCCGGAAACGGTCAACGCCCCGACGATCGCGGCTTTTTTACGCGCAGCGCTGCCGCTGCCGGCGCTGGGGTTGAGGATGACGCGGAAGCGGGTCATCGCGCTCGTCTCGACGCTGGGGGCTGGCTCACGAGCGGAATCTAACCCGGGCGCTTCGTTCCAAGCGGGCCTGAAAATCGGCCGCGGCATCGGCCGATTGGCCGATGCTCACGCGCGAATCGCGAGCCGGCACTTGAACGCCGAAAGGGCGAAAGTTATCGTCTCGCTGGGCTCCATCCGTTCGCCTATCAACCACATGGCATGGGCAACGGAGCGCCGCGCTTACGTTTAGTACGATAGGAACGCTAATCAGATGGCGACTGAGGACGCACGCAAGCTCTTTGTCGCGGGCTTGCCCGAGTCGATCACGGAGGACGCACTCCGTGAAGTTTTCGAAGCGACAGGTGGCAAAGTAACCGACGTCAGCCTTCCGCGCGATCGCGCGACGGGGCGCGTGCGAGGCTTCGGCTTCGTCACGTTTGCATCTTCCGAGGAGGCAGCAGCAGCACGAGACTCGCTCGATGGCTCGCTGCAAGCGGGGCGACCGATTTCGGTCCGTCCGTTCTCTTCGGAGCCACCGCGCCGCGAGGGCGGTATGGGGCGCGAGCGCAGTGATGCGCCCGGCGGCTTCGGCGGCGGCGCCGCGAGCGCCGGCGGAGGAGGAGGCGCTGGCGCCGGCCAAGAAGACCGCACGCTGTACGTGGGCAATCTGCCGTACGACGTCTCTCAGCAAGAAGTAACGTCGCTCTTCACCGATAATGGTCTGGCTGCGCCGGTGCGCATCCACCTGCCGCTCGGCCCCGACGGGCGCCTGCGCGGCTTCGGTTTCGTGACGTGCGCATCTGCGGACGCCGCGAACGAGTCCCTCGGCACGCTGCGTAACCTCGACGTGCGAGGGCGACGCCTGATGGTGAACATCGCGCATCCGCGCGGTGAACGTCCCGCGGGAGGTCCGGGCGGACCGCGGCCGCCGCGTGAAGGTGGCTATGCCGGCGGCGGGTACGCGGGCGGCGGCGGTGGCGGTGGCGGTGGCTACGCCGGTGGCGGCGCTGGCTACGCGGGCGGCGGCGCGGGTGGCGGTGGCGGTGGCTTCTCACCCGACGGCGCGGCCGGCGGTGATTCCGCTCGTCCCCCCGTCGATGCGCGCCGTGCCCGTAACTTCGGCCCGCCTGCTCCTCCCGGGGGCGGTGGCGGTAACTGGGACGACAAGAAGAAGAAGAAGCGGCGCGGCGGCGAGGGTGGTGGAGCCGCCGGCGGCAAGCGAGAGCGCGGGGGCGGGGGCCGGAATTGGGGTAACGATCCGGACGACGATTGAGCTGAATTTCCCTGGCTGGGCGTGGAGGAGGCCGGAGTAGGCCCTTTGGCCGGCCTTGCCTCCTCCTGACGCATTGCGCCCGAACCGAACCGCATGCTACGACCGCCCCTCACTGTGGCGGACGGGTAAAACCTCGGCTTCACGCGACCGGTGACCCTCCCCACCCCCCATCCGATTCGATGATCTTCGACTGGCTATACGGCCTGTTCTCGAGCGACCTGGCCATCGACCTGGGTACCGCTACCACCCTCATCTATTTGAAGGGCAAGGGTATCGTGAGCTGTGAGCCCTCCGTGGTCGCCGTGCAGCGCGACGCGCGCGGGGAGCAGCGCGTCTTGGCGGTAGGCCGCGAGGCGAAAGAGATGCTGGGGCGTACGCCAGGAAACATTCAGGCCATTCGGCCGCTGCGTGACGGCGTCATCGCGGACTTCGAGATTACCGAAGCGATGCTGCGTTACTTCATTCAGCGCGCCAATAATCGGCGCACGCTGGTGAAGCCTCGCATCATCATCTGCGTGCCGTTCGGCATCACCGAGGTCGAGAAGCGCGCCGTGAAGGAGAGCGCCGAGAGCGCCGGCGCGCGTGAGGTCTACCTGATCGAGGAGCCGATGGCGGCTGCCATCGGAGCCGGCCTACCCATCACCGAGCCCAGCGGCAACATGGTGGTCGACATTGGCGGCGGCACCACGGAGGTCGCCGTCATCTCGCTCGCCGGGATCGTCTATTCCCAGAGCGTGCGCGTCGGCGGCGACAAGATGGATGAAGCCATCGTCGCGTACATGAAGCGCAAGTACAACCTGGCCATCGGTGAGCAGACGGCCGAGCGCATCAAGATCACCATCGGCAACGCCTATCAGCTCGAGCAGCAGATGACGATGGAGGTCAAGGGCCGCGACATGGTCGCAGGTGTGCCCAAGACGGTCACCGTCAACTCGGACGAGATTCGTGAGGCGCTGGCTGAGCCGCTCAACGCCATCGTCGAGGCCGTGCTGCTCGCGCTCGAGCGCACGCCGCCGGAGCTGGCGGCCGACATCGTGGACAAAGGCGTGGTGCTCACGGGCGGCGGCGCGCTGCTCAAGAACATCGACGTACTTTTGCGTGAGGAAACAGGCTTGCCCGTGATGGTCAGCGACGACCCGATCAGCGCCGTCGTGCTCGGCAGCGGCAAGACGCTCGATCACATCGAGCTCCTGAAGGAAGTCACGATCGGCTGAGGCCGCGCCGTGGGCTCGTTCAAACGCCTCCGAGACACGATCGTCGTCGTGGTGCTGCTTTCGGTGCCGTTCTTCTTCTTGAGGGCGAGTATTCGCAGCCCGCAGGACACGAACCCGGTCGTCTCGGCGTTGGCGCGCATCGGCGCCCCCCTCGAATATTTCGCGGCCGCGCTGGCGCGCTTCGTCTCCAGCGGCGTCAGCCAGTACGTCTACCTGGTCGACGTCAAGCAGGACAACAACCGCTTGGCGTACGAAAATGCGCGCCTCGGCGCGCGCGTGCGTGAGCTCGAGCAAGCCCAGGCCGACAATCGGCGCCTGCGTCGCTTGCTCGGCCTGCGTGACACGATCGCCCACGAAATGGTGAGCGCGGCCGTAGTCGGTAAGGACACGACGGAGTTCTTCCGCGTCGCGAAGGTGACGCTCGACAGTCCGAACGCCAGCATCCGCCCCGACATGCCGGTGATCGCGCTCGACGGCGCGGTCGGTACGGTGCAGCGCGTGGCGGGCGAAAAGATCGACGTGCAGTTGACCGTCGACAGCGGCTTCGGCGTCGACGTGGTCGTGGAGCGCACGGGCGCGCGCGGCTTCGTCCGCGGCGAGGGCGATCGCTCGCGCTACATGGTGCGCGTCGAGTGGGCCGAGCGTCGCGACGAGGTCGACGTGGGCGACGTGCTCGTGACGAGCGGCGTGGGCTGCCGCTTCCCCAAGGGCATCCCCGTCGCGCGCGTCAAATCGGTGGAGAAGAAGAAATTCGGCGTCTACCAGACGCTGGTCGCCGAGCCGACAGTCGACTTTTCGCGGCTGGAGGAGGTGCTGATCATCCTCACCGACGTGAAAGACTGCGATACGGGCGCGGGCGGCGGGCGGCGAGGGAAGAACAAGGGAGGCGGCTGAGGCATGCGCAGCGCGGCTTACCTGGGGGTCGCGGTGCTGCTGCTGCTGCTGCAGTCGAACCTATTTCGGCTGCTCGGGCCGCTCGCGACCGTGCTCGGTGATCGGGTGACGCACGGCGCGACGCCGAGCCTGCTCTTGCCGATGGTGGTGTTCCTCGGTGTGTACGAGCCCTCGATGGCCAAGGGCGCGGCGCTGTCTTGTGCCATGGGCTACGCGCAAGACATCATGGCCAGCGCGCCCACGGGTCTGTACGCCTTCGTCCACGTCGCGATCTGGTGGCTGGCGCGCGTCGCGGGCGTGCGGCTCACGGCTCAGACCTGGTTCACGCGCGCGTCGCTCGGCTTCGCGTTCACGCTCGTGCAGAGCACGATCGTGCTGGTGGTGTTGGCCGTGTTCGGCACCGACAATCGGCGCCCGGTCGCGATGGCGAGCGTCGTGCTGGCCAACGCGGTCACGACCGCGCTGCTCTCACCCGCGCTGTTCCAGCTCGCGCAGCGCCTGCGGCAGGGCGGCGTCACCCGCTCGCCGACGGAGGGGGCGACCTGATGGCGCTGCTCGGCCAACGCTCCGATGTCGGCGAGTTTCGCCGGCGCTACCGCTGGTTGGTGCTGGGCGCGGCCCTCGTGTTCTTGATCCTGGTCGGACGCTTGGCGCAGCTGCAGCTGGTCCAGGGAGACCTGCACCGCTCGCAGGCCCGCAAGAACATCGTGCGCGAGCGCAGCCTGGCCACGACGCGCGGCGTGATTCGCGACGCGGAGGGGCGGGTGCTCGCCGCCAATCGACCCTCCTACAACGTGCACATGACGCCGGCGGAGGTCGACCTCGCCCAGACCTGGCCTACGGTCGTGAAGCTGCTCGGCATCGACGAGCCGGAGAAATCCGAGCTCGAGAAGAAGATCAAAGACATCCAGGCCTTGCCGGCGAAGGAAGAGAAGAAGCGCGGCCAACAAATCTTGCTCAAGGTCGACGTCGACCGTGACGCGGTGGCCTACTTGGAGACGCACGCTCGCGAGCTGAAGGGCTTCGAAGTGAGCCCGCAGCCGGTGCGCTACTACCCCTACGGCGAGCTGGGCGCGCACTCGATCGGCTACATGCGCGAGGTCGGCGCGGAAGACTTGGTGCGCTTGGAGTCGCGCGGCTACCGCGCCGGTGATCGCCTCGGCGCCGTCGGCGTCGAGCGTCGCTGGGAGAGCTACCTGCGCGGCGTGCGCGGCTTCAAGAAAGTCGTGCGCGGCGTGTCGAAGCGCGACGACGTACAGGAGGTCGAGGCGCGCTACCTCGAAGAGCCGCGGCGCGTGGAGCCGATCCCGGGGCGTGACATCTCGCTCACCCTCGACATCGATCTCGTGTCGTCGATCGATCGCGCGTTCAGGGGCCAGCTCGCGGGCGCGGTGGTGGTGGTCGACGTGCGCACGGGGCGCTTGCTGGCCGCGGTGTCGAAGCCCAGCTTCGACGCCAACGTGGTGTCCGGCGGCAACGGCGTGAAGGCGGTGGCGGAGACGTTCCGGCGTTTGATGGCGGATCCGCTGAAGCCGAGCCTCGACAAGACCATCTCGGCCGCGTATCCGCCCGGCTCGACTTACAAGCCGTTCAGCGCCCTCGCCGCGCTCTCCGATCGCTTGCTCGATCTGGATACGGAGGTCGACTGCCGAGGCGGGTACGAGTACGGCAAGCGCTTCTTCCGCTGCACCGGCGTCCACCGGCGCGTGCACCTGCACGAGGCGATCGTGCAGTCGTGCAACACCTACTTCTACGAGCTGGGCGCGCGTGTCAGCATCGACAGGTTGGCCGCGATCGGCCTCGACTACGGCTTTGGAGTCAAGACCGGCATCGGCATCAACCCGGAAGCGCGTGGCCGCATGCCGACGCGCAGCTGGTACACGCGCCGCTACAAGGAGGCCTTCCGCGGCGGCTTCACGCTGCTCTCCTCGATCGGGCAGGGCGCGACGACCGTCACCGTGATGCAGCTGGCGCTGGCCTACGCCGCTCTCGCCAACGGCGGCACGCTCTACCAGCCACAGGTCGTGCGCAGCATCGAGACGAGCGACGGCACGGTAGTGCAAGACTTTCCGCCGCGCGTGCGCCGCTTGCTCGAGCAGAACCCCGACCACATGCGCTGGGTGAAAGACGCGCTCGAGGGCGTGGTGACGGAGAAGGAAGGCACCGCCAACAAAGAGCGCACCCCGGGCGTCGACATGGCCGGCAAGACCGGCACCGCTCAGGTGAGCCACGTCACGCCACGCGGCGTGGATCCGGGTAAGATCTGGTACTTCAACCGCGATCACGCGTGGTTTTCGGGCTACGCGCCGGCGCGCTCGCCCGAGATTGCGATCGTCGTGCTCGTCGAGCACGGTGGTGGCGGCGGCAAGAACGCGGTGCCGATCGCGATGCGCGTCGTGCGCGACTGGCAAAAGCTGAAAGAGAAGCGGCTCTCGGCCAAAGAAGGGGACGCTCCGGCTAGCGGAGCGAAGGCGAACTGATGGCGCTCGCCGGCCGCATGATGTTCCGTCGCGGGCCTGCCGTGGACATGAGCCTGCTCATCGCCGTCGTGCTGATCGTGTCGGCGGGGCTGCTCAACTTGTACAGCGCCACCAGCGTGTACGCCGACACCGAGACGCGCGCGCGGCTCGCCGACATCTACGTTTCGCAGGTTTACTGGATGGTGGTCGGCGGCTTGCTGGCGATCTTCGTCGCCGCCATCGACTACCGTCACTACGAGCGCTTCGCCACGCTGCTGTACGGCGCGGGGGTGTTCTCGTGCGGTCTGGTGCTGGTGCTCGGCAGCAGCACGCGCGGGGCCGTTCGCTGGATTCAGATCGGCAGCTTCACCTTTCAGCCCAGCGAGTTCATGAAGGTGCTGCTGCTGCTGATGGTGGCGCGGCACGTGCACAACGACCACAAAAATGAGGCCAGGACGCTGGTCGACTTGGTCGTGCCCGGCATCGTGATCGCGGTGCCGGTGGGCCTGGTGCTCGCCCAGCCCGACCTCGGCACGGGTCTGATCTTGACGCTCTCGTCGGGCACGGTGCTGCTGATGACGCGGATCCGGCGCCGCACGTTGGCGGCGCTCGTGGTGGGCGGGTTCACCGCCGCCTGGGCGGCTTGGACCTACTACATGAAGCAGTACCAGAAAGATCGCATCACGAGCTTTCTGGATCCCGAGCACGACAAGACCGGCATCGGCTGGCACGCCCTGCAGTCACAGACCGCCATCGGCAACGGTCAGCTCCTGGGTGAGGGGTACATGCAGGGCACGCAGAATCAGTTCGGTTTCTTGCCGGACCAGTACTCCGACTTCCCGTTCTCGGTGTTCGCGGAAGATTGGGGGTTTCTCGGCAGCGTCCTCTTGATCGGCGTCTACGCGTTCATTTGCGTCTACGCGATCCACGTCGCTTCCCAGGCCAAGGATCGCTTTGGTGCCGCGCTCGCGACCGGAGTCGGGGCGTTGATTTTTTGGCACACGGTGTTCAACGTCGGCATGGCCATCGGCGTGCTGCCGGTCGTCGGCGTTACGCTGCCTCTGTTTAGCTACGGAGGCTCCAGCGTGGTCACGACGCTCGTCGCGCTCGGCCTGCTGATGAACGTCTCCATGCGCCGCTGACGCCGCCGCGGCGACGTGGCATTTTCGGCCCGGAGGGCCGGGCCGAGAATGCGAGGCAAAAATTTCGCCTCCCTGCGAGGAGCAGGGAGACGAGCGGCGCCGTCAGTCGAGCTTGAAGAGGTCTTCGAGGTCGTCCTTCGTGAGCGTCTTGGCGCCGCCCGCGTCCTCGCTGAGCACGCTCGCCACGAGGTCCTTCTTCTTGGCTTTGAGCTGCAGGATCTTCTCTTCGATCGTGCCGGCCGCGACCAAGCGGTACACGGTGACGACCTTCTTTTGCCCGATGCGGTGCGCGCGGTCCGAAGCCTGGTCCTCGACGGCGGGGTTCCACCACGGATCGAAGTGGATCACGGTGTCGGCGGCGGTGAGGTTCAAGCCAGAACCGCCGGCCTTCAAGCTGATCAAAAACGCGGGGATGGTCGGATCCTCTTGGAACTTGTCGACGCGCTCGGCGCGGTCTTGCGTGCTGCCGTCGAGGTACTCGTAGCGGATCTTGTCTTCGTCGAGCGCCTCGCGCACCAGCTTCAACATCGACACGAACTGGCTGAAGATGAGGACCTTGTGTCCGCCCGACTCGACCTCTTCCACCAGCTCGCGCAGAGCCGAGAGCTTGCCGCTGTCGTCGTGGCTGAACTCGCGAGGTAGACCGAGCAGGCGAGGGTCGCACGCCGCTTGGCGGAGCTTCGTGAGCCCGGCCAAGATGTGGAGCTGGCTCTTGGCCACGCCCACGCGCTCGACCTCGCCCATGACGGTCGCGCGCACCTCGCGCAGCACCTGGTTGTAGATGGCCTTCTGATCGGGCGCCAAATCGACGATCTTGTCGACCTCGATCTTCGGCGGCAGGTCCTTGGCGACCTCGACCTTCGTCCGGCGCAGGATGAAGGGGTGGATGATCGAACGCAGGCGCGCCGCTTGCTTGGAGTCACCGTTGTCGATGGGCCGCGCGTATTTTTCCTCGAATTTCGGCAGCGGCGGCAGCAGGCCCGGGCTCACGAACTCGAAGATCGACCAGATCTCGCTCAAGCGATTCTCGATCGGCGTGCCGGTCAGGGCCAGGCGTCGCTCGGCGTCGAGCTCTTTGGCGGCCTGGGCGGTAGCGCTGAGCGGGTTCTTGATGTTCTGCGCCTCGTCCAAGATGGCGTACGTCAAGCGCAGCTTCTTGAGCAGATCGATGTCGCGGCGGAGCAGCGCGTAGCTCGTGATGATCACGTTGGCGCTCTCCATCTCCGCCATCTGCTCCTTGCGACCGGCGCCGTGCCAGAGCGTGGTGGTGAGCGACGGTCCAAAACGCTCGATTTCGCGCATCCAGTTGCTCACCACGCTGGTGGGGGCCACGATCAGGGCGCGCAGCGGCTCGGTCTTCTTCTCCTGTTTGACGGCGAGCAGCAGCGCGATGGTCTGGATCGTCTTGCCGAGACCCATGTCGTCTGCGAGCACGCCACCGGAGGCGATCTCGTCCAGGAACTGCAGCCACGACAGGCCCTGCTCCTGGTACGGCCGAAGCGTAGCTTTGAGGCCCTTCGGCTTCTTCGCCGCCTTGATCTCGTCGATGTTCGCGAGCTTCTTGAACAGATTCTTGGTGGTGGTGGCGACCGTGGCGGAGCTCGCTTGCTGAATGAGGTCCTGAACGCTGCCGGCCTGAGAGAGCGGGATCTTGCCGTTCTTGCCGCCCGCCGCGATCAGCTCCACCTCGCGATCGATCATCTGCTGGATCGAAGCCGCGTCGAACGGCGCGAACGAGTTGTCGGAGAGCTTCACGAACTTGCGACCTTCGCGCAGGCAGCGCTCGAGCTCTTCGCGGTCGACGCCGACGCCCTCTGCCTCGTACGAGATCTGTACGTTGAGCCAGTCGACGCCGCTCGAGACGCGCGCGTGGGCCAGCACCGGCTTGCTGCGCACGTGCGTGCCGACCAGGTGCTCCGGCACGTACAGGTCCCAATCCTCCGGTAGGGCGCCCACGCCCTCCGACCAGAACTGAATCGCCTTCTCCCCGTGGGCCGCGAAATGGTCACCGCTCTCGGTCGGCTGCAAGCCGAGGTCGAGCAAGAGCTGGACGGCCTTCTGCTGGGCCGCGATGTCGCAGCGGATGCAGCGCGCGCGCTTCTGGCCTTCTTCCGGCGGCAAGATCAGGATCGGCGGCGAGATGCCGTCGGCGCGCACCTCGATCTCTTGGTCGCCGTAGGCGGCTTTGAGGAAGACCTCTGCCTCCGTCAGCGCCCCCGCCGCGCGCATGCGAAAGGTGGGCTCCAGATCGATGACGTCGGCCACCTGTGACAGCTCGGGCAGCTCCGCGCCGACCTCGAGCGCCACGCGTGGCAGGCCGTAGGTGATCATGCCGATCAGCTCGGACGACGGCTCTGCGATGGTGGGGCTGCGCAGCAGGCGCCGCAGCGCGGCCGGCGAGACGCGATGATCGAGGCGGCGCGCGACGCCCTCGCTCGTGTCGATGTGCCAGCCGGGCGCGCCCTCGAACCAGCCACCCGAGGTGAGGCTGAAGCGTCGGCCGTCGTTTTGTCGCTCGAACGTCACCTTGGCCACGATCGTGTCGGAGCCCACCATCTCGAGGTCGAAGCGGGGCTTGAGCACCTCGTCGATGAAGCGCAGCTGCATCAGCGCGGGCTCCAGCAGCACGCGGCGATCTTTCAGCTGGGGCAGTAGCTCCGCGGCGTCCTCCCCGCGGATGTCGACGGCGGGGTGGCGCGGGTTCCCGCTCTCGAAGCGGGACAGCACGCGCAGGGCGTTGCGATCGCCCGTCGGTGATAGGGTCTGCCAGGTGAGCGCGTGGCTCGGCAACATGGGCGTGCGGTTGTCGACGTCGAGCACGGTGACGGTGAGGCCGCCCTGCCGAACGTGAACGCGAAATTCGAGGTTGAGCGTGCGGCGCGCGCCATCCGGAGAGAGCCACGCGCCGATGCCAGTCGGGCGAGCGCTCACGTCGGCGGGCGGGGGCACGTAGTGGCCCGCGCCGGGGGGCGCTTGCACGGGCGCCTGCTGGCCTCCACGCCGCCGGCGGTCACGCCTGCGCCCGCCCTTGCCGTCGACGGCGTTGCCACCGCCACCACCACCACCACCACCACCACCGCCGCCGCCGCCGCCGCCACCGCCGCCCGCGTTGTGAACGATGGCGACGGGAGCTGCGGGCTGTTGCTGTTGCGGCGGCTCGCGACGCGGCAGGTGAGCCCGCGCGCGGTTGCGAACCGTGATCAGCAGCGCCGCGACGTGCTTGCAGTGCTGGTTCGTCTTCTGAAAGGCGGGACAGGTGCAGTTCGAGGTGATGCCTTCGCCACCGAGACGAATCGTGACCTCGTACGGCTCGGGATCGGAGCCTTTGACGTGTCCCTGGGCGTGCGTTTCGTTGAGGCTCACGTCATCGACGACTTTGCGCTTTTCGTAGTCGAGACCCCGAAGGAACGTGCGCGCGCCGAGCAGGCGGCGAAGCCCGCGGTCAGAGAGGGTAGAGAGTGCGTCTGCGAGTGATGACAACGTAGCCTCGTTTTCGAAGAGAGCCCTGGCGTCAGCTCATGAGCGGCGCCAGGCATAGAACCGTTAGGGCCAAGACGAGTGCCAGCGCCTCGACGCTGGCGGCGGCGCTCACGCCGACTAGCTCGCCGAAATTTTCTGATTGGAGGGCGCTCGGCGTGCGCGGAGTCACCTCGGGCCCGCGCAGCTTGCGGCGCAGCTCGCCGAGGACAGCGCGGGCCGCGCGGCTGGCGATCACGAACGAGAGCCCACCCAGCAGCGCTGCCAGCGCGAAGCCGAGCAGCGGCGTCGTGCCCGCGCTGGGCGAGCCCCAGCGCCAAAGCGCGGCGAGCAGAAACGGCGCCGCGACCGCGACCAGCGCCTCCACCGAGGAGCTGCTGCGCGCCGCTTCTAGCGTCGCCTCGACGCAGGTCTTGTAACTGGGCGTGAAGTCCGCGGGGACGGCGGTGACGCCGTTCTGTCGCGGCAGACCCGCTAGCTGCCGCTGCGTCTCTTGCGTCACGAGCCGCGCTCCGAGCAGCGCCGAGCGCAGGGCGCGCCCCGCGCTCAGCAAGATCAGCGTCACGCCTACGGCGAGCGCCATTCCGAGCGCGCCGATCGGCGCCGGCTTCGCCTGGCCGGCGCTGAACGCGAGCAGGCCGAGCAGCGCGCTGTTGGCGACCGCAAGTGACAGGTGCGTCGAGCCGAGCGCGCTTGCCAGCGTCGCCGCGTCATCGAGCTTGGAGCCGCGGCGCTTGGCTTCGGCTTCGAGGCGCGCGAGCGTCGCGAACCCGCGCGCGCTGCCCGCGAGTAGGCCCACGCCGGCCACGGCTTGGGCGAAGGGGAGCAGCGAAAGGGCGCCCGCCGTAAAGGCGACCAGCAGCGCGTCCACGGGAGCGGCCGGCGCGAACGCGGCCTCGGCGCTGGCGAACGCGAGGCTCGGGATCAAGAGCGCCGGAAGCAGCGCGGCGAAGCCGGCGCCAGCGCCGCGAACGATCGCGGCCGCGTCGCCCGACTGTTGGGCGTCGCTCAGCTCACGCAGCGGGCGCGCCCCGCGCCGTAGCGGCAGCCAGGCGAGCCACGACACGAGCAGCATCGCAAGCAGACCGAGCGCGCCTGCCGCGAGCTGGGCCCCCAAATGCTCGCGCGCTTGCCAAAACGTGGCCGCGCCGAGACCGAAGACGCTCACCACGGCCGCGCAGATCTGACCGCGCAAGAGCGCGCGGCTCGGCGCCTCGTCGTCGGTGACGCGCGCTGCGAGCACGCCGCACAGCGACGCCACCACGCCGAAAGCGCGCACGAGCAGCAGCAGCACCAGGCTCGCGAGCGTCGCGCCGGTCGCGCTCGCCGCGGTCAGGAGCGCCACCGAAACGGTGACGCTCAGGCCGCAGACGTAGCCGAGCATCGCGCGCGGTAGGAGCTCGCCCACGGTTTGGCCGACGAGCGTAGCCAGCAGCGATGGATCCCTGGCGTCCCCCTCGAGCGCGGCGTCTTGTTCGCTCACGTGGCTTCCGCCCACGCGCGCGGCGACGGCCGCGACGCTGCCGTCGCGCGAGAGCCCCAGCGCGGTCAAGGCGGCGCCGAGCGCGAACGCCGGTAGCAGCTCCGCGATGTCGCGGGCGAGCTCGACGCTGGGGGCTGCGGCGGCAAAGCCGCCGCGGATCGCGTACAGGCTCGCGAACGCAGCCGCCAGCGCGAGCAAGCCGAGGCCATCACCGAAGACGGCGATGGCCGCCGGCGCGCGGAGCAAAGGGCGGAGCCCGCGGGCGCTGCCGCGAGCGACCGCCTGGGCCGCGCTCGCGGCGGCTCGAGCTCCGAAGGCTACGACGAGCCGCGCTTGGAGCAGCGCGGTCGCGGCGCCACCGAGCAACGCGAGCAGCAGGAACACGGCGCGCCCGCCGCTCGAAACCGCGCCGGTACCGTCGCCGAGCAGGGCGAAACCGATCAGGCCGACGGCGGGCACCGCGAGCAGCCCGATCGCTCGCAGCGCGCTCAACCGAATCAACGCTTGACCCGCGCGCTCCACCGCGCCTTCGACGCGCTTCACGGTCGAAGAAACGGAGCCACGCCTGAGCTCCATTCGGCCGAAGCCGAACGACAGCGCGACGCCAATCAGGCTGAGCGCAATCAGGAGAACGAGCTGAGTCACTACGGTTTTCTTGGGGCGCTGCGGAGGTGGCGAAGCGCCCTTGCGCAGCCACACCACCTCGGCTCGACTCATGAGCCCTCGGGCCAACGGCGCGCTAACCCGCGGGACAGCCGCCAACCGCTCGACTCAGGGACCCTGTGAGTGGACCGCGCCTCTAATTGCCGCAGGTCTCAACCCACCATCACTGGCTTCGCGGAGCAGCGCCCGGTGGGTAGGCCACCGGTGGCTCTCGGCACTCCGTTAGGAGTTAGCCTCGATGAGACGCAAGCGTCGTACCACGGGCGCCGGCCAGGCGGCAAGCGCTTCTGTGGGGCCGGCCTAGCTTCTGTGGGGCGGCCAAAATGACCAGTGCCCGCGCAGCCGAGGGGCTCGCGGGCACCGAGAAGTCGGGGCGGGGGGCGAGGGCCTACCCGCCGAGGGTCTTCGATTGCATGACCATCAAGTGGTACTTGCCGTATTCGCTCTGCCCCAGGGTGAACAGCACCTCGATCAGCAGCCGGTAGGGCGTTCCTTTATCGGCGATGACGATCGCCTCGGACGACGACGGGTCGAGGCCCTTGGCGCGCCGGACCGCTACGTCGGTCTTGCGCGCGGACATCAGCGCGTTGCCGAGAGGCACGATGAACAGATCGTTCGGGCCGCTGCGCTTGAAACGGGCGTCGACGCCCGCTTGCGCCAGCGACTCCCGGCCCGGGAGCGTGAGGATCTTCGCGTCACCCACCAAGATTTGGGTCTTGGAGATGGTGACGAGCACGCCCTCTTGTGCCGGCGCCTGCTTCATGATCGAAGCGGGCAGCCGCAGGTCGTCGCTCTGCGGTACCGCCGCGCTCGACTCACCCAGCGTCTTCAGGAGGAAGACGAGGATGATCGTCATGATGTCGAGCATGGCGGTGATGTTGAGGAAGTTCACCTCCTGCTCCTGCGCGTTGCGGCGGACCGCCTTGCGCAGCTCGGCCTTGAACGTGACGATCGACGCGCCCTTGGGAGGGAGCGGGGCGCCGCCCGTTGGTCCGCTCGGGCCTGTGGGTTGGCTCATTTTGCTACCCCGAACTGGATGTTTTCGAACAGAGCGTCACCCGCGGGTGTCATGCGCAGGGCGTCCATCACCGCGATCACCACCTGGTACTCTATCCCGGGGTTAGCGGTGATGAGGGCCTGGGTCTCGTCAGCGAAGTCAGGCGAGGCGCCCTTGAGCTTTGCGGCGCATGCCGTCAGGGCCGCAAAGTCGTACCTGCCGTTGGACTTGGGGATCGCCAATCCGGCGCCGACGGAATCGCATCCGGGAGCGATGTTGCCGCCGGAGGCCTTGAGCGACATCCCCTCGCCGGTGACGAGCACGGTCAGGTTCAACGCCTGCGTCGGAACCTCGGCGCGCACGCCCGTCCCCTTGTTGGCGGGCGGATTCGTCTCGATGGAGGCGGTGAAGGTGACCGCCACCGTAGCGAGCACGAAGATGAGGATGTTCACGACGATGTCGAGGAATGGAACGATGTTGAGCTCGCCGCCCTCCTCGTCAGGAGAAAGCTCCTTCGGCTGACTCAGGCGGCGGATCTTGCTGCGCTGCGCTGCACTGAGAGACATGGTTCCTCAACCGGCTCTCAGTACTGTCCGGACTTGGAGATGGTCAGCATGTTGAAGGTGCGCTCCATGGTGGCCTCCAAGTCGTGCTGAATCGTTTTGGCCCGCGTGTGCAAGATGATGTGCGCGATCATGCAGAACACCGCGATGCCCAAGCCGAGCGCGGTGTTGTACATGGCTTCAGCGATGCCGTTCGACAGCATGCGCTGCTTGTCGGACTGGCTGAGGCCGGGGGCCGCGATGGCGCCGAACGTGGCGATGAGACCGGACACGGTGCCGAGCAGACCGATGAGCGTCGCGATGTTGGCGAGCGACCAAAGAGCGCCGATGCGTTTCTCAGATTGAGGCTTGAGCTCCGACAGCTTCTCGCTGAGCGATGCGTCAATCTCGTCCGGACCCTTGTTGGCGTGGGTCAGGCCAGCCTTCACCAGCTGCAAGATGGGGTAATCGTCAGCCTCACAGAGCTTGATGGCGCGATCGATGTTGCCCGCGGACACCAGCTTTTTCACTTGCGCGAAAAACTCCTTGGAGTTGACGCGGTAACGAGTCATCTGAAAGGCAAATCGCTCGATCACGATCGTGAGCACGATTGCGGACGTGCACAGATTCAAGACCATGAAGGTCGGATTGTGTTTGAACGCCTCGACGAGTTGGCTGTTTCCGCCTTCGGCCGCTAGAAGCAGGAGATGCATACCCCAAGTCCCTTCTGTTGCTTTGGGTGCTGATGGTCGTGGCGAGCGTTGAAACTTGGCGCTCGATCACCACTGAGCCGAGGACTATAGCCGGCGAAAAACGAGTTTTACAAGTACACGTTAATCCCAGCGTTTTCGCGTCTTCGTCCGCAGCGCGCGCGCCGGTACGGCCCTTTGCTCGAATCGCTAAAGGCCTCGCACACGCGCCGAACCCGGGGCCGAGAGCGGCTTTGATAAGCGCTTCGTTAGCCGTCCGGGTCAGCAGTCAGCAGGAGAGGGGAGCGCTGTCGAGCGCGTCCGTGAACGTGAGCCCGACGGCCCCTCAGGATGTCGCCCGCTCCGCGCGTGGGGGGAGGCCGAGGTGGGTGGCGGAGACCCGCGCTGCCAGCGAGTCCCTTCCATTCTTCCCCCCTTCCTGTGGTCTCCTCTCGAGAAGCGACGCCCCGGAGCCGAAACCAGGGGTGCTGTAAGTCTCCGCCCCACCTCAGTCAGCGCTTCCGCGAAATTTTCTGGCGGTAGGCGAACAGCTTCATAAAATCCAATCTCTCTTGACTGGCGGGGTTCCAGTTTAGCAAGATGCCCCGCATTCGGTCTCCGGTCTTGTAGTGCGGAGCCGCTGTTCGTACTGCGGGCCCTCCCGCTGGCCAGCAGGCGGCAATACACCGCGACCGAAAGCGGCACTTCAGAAGCACACCTCGAAGGAAATCGGTTTCTCTCGGCCGAGCCCCGGGGCATCCAACTAAGCATCAGTCGGGAAGGAAAACGGAAAAATGTCGGGTTTGTGGCATACGTTCGAGGAAGGCGGATGGGCGATGTGGCTCATCCTGTTTTGGTTGGTTTGCTCCATCGCGGTGATCGCCGAGCGTTCGGTGTTCCTGTTCGGGGCTTCCATCAACAAGGACGTGTTCCTGGCTACCATGCAGAAGTGCATCCTCGCCGGTGACATTGCCAAGGCCGTCAAGATGTGTTCGGCCGCGAACGCACCGCTGGCGCGCATCGTTCAGGCTGGCCTGGTCAAGGTGAACCGCCCCGACGAGGAAGTGCAAGCCGCGATGGATGAGGCCGCTCTCCGTGAGATGCCGAAGATCTCGAAGCGCACGGGCTTTTTGGCGCTGTTCGCGAACTTGGCGATGCTCTGCGGTCTGTTCGGCACCATCCTTGGTCTGATCAAGGCGTTCGGCGCGGTCGGTGGCGAGTCCGTCGATCCGAGCCAGAAGGCCCGCATCTTGGCGCAAGGCATCTCGGAGGCCATGGTCTGCACCGCGTTCGGCCTGCTCTCGGCGATCACGGCGCTGATGGGCTTCGCGTTCCTGAACGGCAAGACGCAGACGATGGAAGACGACATCAACGAGGCGTCGGTGCAGGTCCTCAACCTGGTGGTTGCCAACCGCCAGAAGGTCAACCTGCAGGGTCTCGAAGGCTGAAGAGGTGCGCATGGCTTGGGCCGGCCCCCAGCGGAACCGGCCCTTTGCTGTGCGCCCGCGTAGCGTAGGGTAGTAAGGAAGCGAGCGAAAAATGGCAGGTATTGACGTCGGCGGCCATGGTGGAAAACGGGCTACCAATCACGACATCCCGTTGATCCCGTTCATCGACTTCCTCTTGTGCCTAGTGGCCTTCTTGTTGGTGACGGCCGTGTGGTCGCAGATGGCGCGCATCAACGCCGACGCCCGCGTCCCCGGTCCACCCAAGGATGAGCCGCCGGAGGAGATCAAGAAGGAGAAGCAGCTCCACGTCGAGATGAAGGGTGACACCAAATTCCAGCTGATCTGGAAGGAAGGGAACACCGTCGTCAACACCATCGACGTCGAGCGCAAGAAGGTCCCCGTCGGCAACGAGGGTGACGTTCGTTACCCCGACCTAGCCAAGAAGATCACCGAGGAGTGGACGCAGAACGGCGCTCATCGCGGTGATCTCAAAGACGACAAAAAGGTCGACCAGGCCGTGCTGCACACTGACAACAGCACTCCGTTCGCGGACGTGATTGCCGTCATCGACGCCATCTACACGCCCAAGCGTGACTGCTCCGTGTGCGAGCGTGGCAAGACCACGAAGGTCCCCGGCTTCAACGTGACGTTCTCGGTGAACTGACCATGTCGGACAAAGCGCTCAGCAGGTTTCATCAGCCGATTTCCGTTCCTGGACGGCGTCTCCTTCACCACGTGCCGCTGCCCTTCGTCCGCAAGAAGGTCGCGGGCGGTGGTGGTCGCTCCGTGAACCAGGAGATCCCGCTCATCCCCTTCATCGACTTCTTGCTCTGCATCGTGCTCTTCTTGCTGGCGAGCTTCTCGGCCAGCGGTGAGCTGCCGATCGACAAGAACGTGAAGCTGCCCAACGCCGAGAACGTCATGGACATGACGGACGCGCCGATGGTCGCCATCACCGGCACGCAGATCTTGGTCGATGGGACGGCCGCCGGTAACACCCGCGCCATCGTCGAAGCGAACCGCATGCAGCGCGTCGACGAGCTCTTCAACGTGCTCAAGAACAAGCGCGAGCTGTGGAAGCAGCTGAACCCCGGTAAGGAGTTCGGTGGTGTCGTCGTGTTGCAGGTCGATCGCAAGGTCGAAGCGCTCGTCGTCAAGAGCGTCTTCCAGACCGCGGCGTTTGCCGGTTACCCGAACGTGAGCTTCATGGTCGGGCGCCTCGGCAAGCAGGACGGCTGAGGAATCATCCATGCGGGAGCGCGGGCTCCCTTCACTGAACCAAGCGCGCGCCGAACGTCGGCGCGCGTTGGTTTATGGGAAGGTCGCTTTTCGTGCCATGCCGCCCCACTTTTGGTTGTGGGTGCTGATCGGCATGGCGGCCTTCGGCGTCATCTATTGGCGCGTGGCCCAGGGCAGGCTCGAAGCTCGTAAGAGCGAGGTGATGGCCAAGCAGCGCGCGGTGGCCGTCGCGCTCGGGCCGAAGATTCAGCCGTTTCGCGAGCAGGTCGAAGGCTGGGTGCGTGAGCTCTCCGCCGATGGGCCGGCGGACTTCGCGGCGTCACCCCAGGCGCTGGCGGACCTGCGGCAAGCGCCCGGCGTTTATCTGCGCTTGCGCCGCGCCAACACCCAGACGCCCGCCCAGATCCGCAAAGCGGCGCAGACGTCCTTGCTCGACGGCTTCACGTCTTGCTTGTTCGTGAGGCCAACGCCGCTGCCCACCGAGGGTACGGCGTGCCGCGTGACGGCCGACTGCCAGCCGGGCCAGCTCTGTAACGAGTGGAACGTGTGCGCGCAGCCGCCGCGCCCCTACAACTTGAGGCTCGCTTACCGCGCGCTTCGCGTGCTGTCGAACGACTGGACGAGCGACGTCCACGCGACGAGCAACGAGCTCGCCGTGGACGCCTACGATCGCGAGCTCGACAGCGTCGCCAAGCACGACGTGCCGGTCGCGGTCGAGATCATGAACAAGGCGCGCTTCTTCACGGCTGTCATCGACGAAGATCCGGAGGTCGGCTTCACGGAGCCGAAGCCCGAAGACGGCGAGACCGCGGAAGAGCGCGTGCAGCGCCTCCCCCATTTCGCCCGCATCGGGATCTGGGACATCGCCACGAAGACGCCGCTGCTGCGGCTGCGCGTGCAGGCGTCGACCGACGTGGTGGCGATGGGCAAGCAGGGGGCGTTGAGCGCTCAAACGCAGGCGGCGCAAGTGCGTCAAGCCAACAGCTGCTCGCTAGCGCTGGCCGTCCGCGAGCGCATCGCTCCGGACGAAGCCGCCAAGCCGTGAACGTCAGCTTGCGGGGCCGTAACCGCCGCCGCCCGGCGTGAGCAGCGTGAGCACGTCGTGCGCCTCGACGTCGAACGTGGTCGCGCCGGGCAGCTCCGCGCCATTGAGTAGATTCTGTCCGCGCGCTCCAGGTTCACCACCGGCCAAGCCGAACGGCGCCGCAACGCGGCGCTCGGAGAGCACGGAAACCCGTGCCGGAGCCAGGAACTGCAGCGAGCGCCGTACGCCGTCTCCGCCGGAGTAGCGCCCCTTACCGCCCGAGCCCGCGCGCACGGCGTGCTCGAGCACCCGCACCGGGAAGCGTCGCTCCAGCACCTCGGCGTCGGTGATGCGGGTGTTCGTCATGTGCGTGTGCACGGCGTCCGCTCCGTCGAAGCTGCGCCCGGCTCCGGCGCCGCCGGCGACCGTTTCGTAGTAGCCGTAGCTGCCGTCGCCGAACGACAAATTGTTCATCGTGCCCTGACTCGCCGCGAGCAACCCGGCGGCGCCGAGCAGCAGATCCACCACCCGCTGCGAGGTCTCGACGTTGCCGCCGGCGACCGCGCGCTCGGGACCCGGCGCGAGCAGGCTCGGCTCGGGCAGGAGCAGCCGAACGTGGCGTAGACAGCCGCTATTGAGCGGAATCGGCTTACCAACGAGCACGCGCAGGAAGTAGAGCACGCAGGCGAGGGTCACGGCCCGCGGGGCGTTGAGGTTGCCCGAGTGCTCCCCCCCCGTGCCCGTGAAGTCCACGACCAAAGCGCTTGGCGAGGCGTCGAGGCTGACCACGAGCGGCGTGCCGTCATCGAGCGCGTCGCGAAAGACGTGGCGACCGGGTTGGAGCGTGGTGAGGGCCCGCAGCACCTCGCTCGCGGCGTTGTCTTGTACGAAGCCCATGTAGCGCTCGACCTCGCCGACGCCGCGCTGCCGCGTCAGCTCGAGGAGCAGGCTCGCGCCGGTGCGCACGGCCGCGAGCTGCGCCGATAGGTCCGCCAGGTTCTCCGAGAACCGGCGGGCGGGCAGCGGCGGCGCGAGGAACGAACGCCGCAGCAGCTCGGTGTCGAGCGTGCCGGCGCGACCGACTCGCGCGGCGCTGAACACGACGCCTTCCTCCGCCAAAGTGCGAGAAAAAGCGGGCATCGAGCCGGGCGCGATGCCGCCCACGTCGGCGTGATGTCCGCGGGCGGCGGAGAAGAAGCGGAGCGTGCCGTGCTCGTCGTGCACCGGAGCGATGACGGTGACATCGGGTAGATGGGAGCCACCGAGGTTGGGGTCGTTGGTCGCGAAGACGTCGCCAGGCTCGAGCTGGGGGTGCGCGGCGAGCACCGCTTTGACCGATTCGCTCATGGCGCCGAGGTGCACGGGGATGTGCGGCGCGTTGGCGATCAGCCCCCCCGCGGCGTCGAACACGGCGCACGAGAAGTCGAGCCGCTCGCGGATGTTCACGCTCATCGCGGTTTGGCGCAGCGTCCGCCCCATCTGCTCGGCGATCGACATGAAGCGATTGGCGTAGATCTCGAGCAGCACCGGGTCCGCCTGGGCCGAGCGTGCGCGCGCCTCGGCAGGCGCGTCATTGGTCTCGGTAACGACGAGCCGCAGCAGCCCGCTCGTCTCGGCGCTCAGTCGAAATCCGGGCTCGATCACGATCGTGCCCGTCGGCTCCGCGACGATGGCGGGCCCTCGCACCACCATGCCCGGGACCAGGTCCTCGCGCGCCAGCACCGGGACCTCCTCGAGCCACGCTCCGGCGCGATACAGACGACCCTGGCGCAGCGCCGCCGGCGCTCGCTCGGGCACGAAGGCGGCGTCGGAGGAGCGCGCCGCGCCCGCCGCGAATTCCCGCGCCGCCTCCTGCACGCTCACCCGCACATCGGCGATCTCGAGGGCGCGCCCCTCGTGCGTGTAGCCGAACAGCTGCTCGAATTGCGCCTCGAAGCGCGCACGCACCGCCGCGACGGAGGCTGGCAGCTCGACGGAAAGGGCGGTCTCGGTGCCGGAGTAGCGCACGCCGAGCGCCGCCGTCACCTCGAGCTCGTCGCCGCTCGCGCCGTCGCGCTCGAGCGAGCGGACGCCTTCTGCTCGCAGTCGCTCGATGCGGGGCGCGAGAGCTTCCAGCGTTTCCGCCGTGAGCGGGGCCCCCGCGGCATCGTGACGGCCGTCCCAAGTCAGCCCCGAGATGCCGATACCCCACGCCGACAGGACGCCTGCTTGCGGATGAAACAGCACCTCGCCGATGCCTAGCTCGCGCGCGAGCGCGCACGCATGCTGACCCGCGGCGCCTCCGATCGCGATCAGCGCGTGCTCGCGCAGGTCGTAACCGCGGGCGACCGTCGCCTCGCGAATCGCTTGCGCCATGTTCGCGTTGGCGATTCGGAAGAAGCCCTCCGCGACGTCGAGCGGCGCGTAGTGATGCCCCGACGCGCGGAGCTGCGCGGCGAGCCGAGAGAGGTGGGTGAGGGCTCGCTGCTCGTCGAGCGGCAACGGGAAGCGATCGGCGAGCAAGCGGCCGAGCGCGAGGTTGACGTCGCTGAGCGACAGCTCGCGGGCCTCTGGATGCCCGTAGCAGAGCGGCCCTGGCACGGCGCCGACGCTCTCGGGCCCGACCCGCAGCCGCTCGCCATCCCAACGACAGATCGAGCCGCCACCCGCCGCCACCGTGTGCACCGCGACCATGGGAGAAGCGATACGCACGCCAGCGACCTCGCGCTCCGCGTCACGCTCCGCGCGAGCGCCAGCACGGATGTGCGCGACGTCGGTCGAGGTGCCCCCCATGTCGAAGCCGACCGCGTGGGAGCTCGTCGCCGCGCGCGCGACGGCGGCGCAGGCCTCCGCGCCTCCGGCCGGCCCGGAGAGCACGGAGGCGGCTCCGCGGAAGCGCTCGGCGTCGCACAGGCCGCCGCTCGACTGCATGAGCAGCAGGCGAGACCCGGGTAGGGCGGCCCGTAGCTCAGCGAGGTAGCGCTGCAGCAGCGGCGTCAGGTAGGCGTCGAGGGCGACGGTGCTGGTGCGCGCCAGGTAGCCGATGCTGGGCGCCACCTCACGACCGGTGACGACGTGCCCGAAGCCGAGCTCACGCGCCGCTTGGGCCAGCTCCGCCTCGAGCACGCCGTCGCGGTAGTCGTTCAAGATCGAGATGCCGAGGCTGTCGATGCCCCGCTCACGTATGGCGGCGAGCTCTGATTTCAGCTGAGGCAACGCCGCGCGCGCGAGCACGGTGCCCCGAGCGTCGAGGCGAGCGTCCACCTCGACCACCAGCTCGGGCAGCGGCCTTGGCGTCTCGATACGCAGTGAAAACAGGCTCGGCCGAGCTTGATCACCGAGCCGCAGCAAGTCGCCGAAGCCGCGCGTGACGACGAGCGCCGAGCGCGCTCCGCGGCGCTCGAGCAGGGCGTTGGTGCCCAGCGTGGTTCCGAGCCGAACCTCGCAGGGCGGGATCGGCGCGTCGGCGGTCAAGCCGAGTAGGCGACGAATCCCCACCAGCGGCGCGTCGTCGCTCGTCGGCACCTTGACCACCGTGAGCGCACCCGTGCGAGGATCTTTGGCGATGCAGTCGGTGAAGGTGCCGCCGCGATCGACGAAGAACTGGAGGCGCGGCTCAGCCATGCCGAGCCGACCTCGAGGCCCGCGCCATGGCCCAGTCAGTCGTCCTCGCGGCCGGTGCCCGGCAGGTGTGGTGGCTCCTCAGTTACACCCTCCAAGATGCGGCTTCGTCGCGCCTTGCCATTGAGGCGCCTCGCCCGCGATCATCGAATGACTGGGCCATTCGCGGGCCTTAGTTGAGGAGCTTCGGCCCGGGCTCTGATTTCGACTTGAAGCTGAAGCTGAGCTTCTTGCCCGGCTTGCCGCCCGCCGGCTCGGCGAGCTCGGTGTCGACGAGCACGTGGCCGCCGTGCTCGAGCGCGCCGAACAGCAGCTCGTCGCCGAGTGGCTTCTTCACTTCGTCTTGAATCAGGCGACCGAGGGGGCGCGCGCCGTTGTGTTTGTCGTAGCCCTTCTCCGCCAGGTACTCGCGGGCGGACGTCGAAAGCTCGAGCGTGACGTCGCGCTCCGCCAGCTGCTTGCCGAGCTCGGCGATGAACTTGTCGACCACGCGCGACATCGTTTCCGGCGCCAGCGCGTCGAACGAGATGCGCGCGTCGAGGCGATTGCGGAACTCGGGGCTGAAGGTGTTGCGCAGGGCTTGGTCGTCGCGGCCCGCCTCGTCGCGGCTGCCGAAGCCCATCAGGCCGCGCTGCAGATCTTGGGCGCCCACGTTGCTGGTCATGATCAAGATCACGTGGCGGAAGTCGGACTTTTTGCCGTTGTTGTCGGTCAGCGTGCCGTGATCCATCACCTGCAGCAGCACGTTGAAGACGTCGGGGTGAGCCTTCTCGATCTCGTCGAGGAGCAGCACCGCGTGCGGCGTCTTCGCGATCGCCTCCGTGAGCAAGCCGCCGCGATCGTAGCCGACGTAGCCTGGAGGGGCGCCGATCAGCCGCGAGACGGTGTGACGCTCCATGTACTCGCTCATGTCGAAGCGAATGAGCTCGATGCCGAGCGTCTTCGCTAGCTGCTTGGCGGCTTCGGTCTTGCCGACACCGGTGGGGCCGGTGAATAGGTACGAGCCGATTGGCTTCTCGGGGGGCCGGAGACCCGCGCGCGACAGCTTGATGGCGGTCACCAGCTCGGTGATGGCTCGATCTTGCCCGAACACCACCTTGTGCAGATCGGCGTCGAGGTTCTTGAGCGCGCTCTTGTCGTCGGTCGAGACCTGACGCGGGGGGATTTGCGCGATGCGCGCGACCACCGCCTCCACTCGCTCCACGGAGACGACGGCGCCTTCGACGTCACCGGCCTCCAGCTTGGTGTCGGCGCCGGATTCGTCGAGCAGATCGATGGCCTTGTCGGGCTGCTTCTTGTCGCGCAAGTGTCGGTCGGAGAGCACGGCGCAGGCGTCGATGGCCTCCGGTGCGTAGGTAACCTTGTGGAACTCCTCGTATTTCGGCTTCAGACCGTTGAGGATCTGCTTCGTCTCCTCGAGCGAGGGCTCGAGCACTTCGATCTTTTGGAAGCGCCGGGCGAGCGCGCGGTCGCGCTCCAAGTGGCTCCGGTATTCCTCGAAGGTGGTCGCGCCGATGCAGCGCAGCGTGCCGTTCGAGAGGGCGGGCTTGAGCAGGTTCGCGGCGTCGAGCGTTCCGCCCGACGCGGCGCCAGCGCCGACCACGGTGTGCAGCTCGTCGACGAAGAGGATGGCGCCCTCTTGCTTTTGGATCTGCTTCAGCACCGCCTTGATGCGGTTCTCGAAATCCCCGCGGAAGCGCGTGCCCGCGACGAGCGCGCCCATGTCGAGCGCGTAAATGGTGGCGTTTAGCAGGTGCTTCGGCACCTCACCGGCCACGATCTTCGCGGCCAGACCTTCGACGATGGCGGTCTTGCCGACGCCGGCGTCGCCCACGAAGATGGGGTTGTTCTTGCGCCGGCGGCACAGCACCTGAATGGCACGGCGCAGCTCCTTGTCGCGCCCCACGAGCGGCTCGACGTGGCCGGCGGCGGCGGCCTCGTTCAAGTTGATGGCAAATTTGCTGAGGGGATCCGCGACCTTCTCGCCATCACCGTCGTCGTCCTCATCGTCCTCGTCGCCCCCGGCGGGCTCCAGCGCGGACTCGTCCGAGCCGTCTTTGGCGACTCCGTGCGAGACGTAGCTCACGACGTCGTAGCGGGTGAGGCCGAGCGCGGTGAGGGTCTCGACCGCTTGCGAGTCGACCTCGGCGAAGATGGCGACGAGCACGTTGAAGCCCTTCAGCTCTTCTTTGCCGCTCGACTGGACGTGGATCGCTGCTCGCTGCAGCACCCGCTGAAAGCCGCGCGACGGCGCGGGGGTGACGGGGTCCGTCCCCGGGACCTTGTTGAGCTCGCTCTCGAGCACGCGATCGATCTCGCGCTTGATCTTGTCGACGTTCCCGCCCGCGCCGCGCACGACGCGTGCAGTGGCGTCGTCATGCAGGAGCGCGTACAGCAGGTGCTCGACCGTGATCAGGTCGTGACGGCGGCGCGCGGCTTCGCTCTGCGCCAGCGAGCAGGCAATTTCGACTTCAGCGCTGACCTTCACGCTTCACCCCCATAGCCCTCGGGCTCGGCAGTGACCATCAGGGGATGGCCGTGTTCTTTGGCGTAGGCCGTCACTTGCGCGGCCTTCGTCTCCGCGACGTCACGCGAGAAAGTGCCGACGATGCCGTAGCCCTTGTGGTGGACGTGCAGCATGACGCGCGTCGCCTCCGTCTCGCCCATGTGGAAGAACTTCTCGAGGACGTGCACCACGAACTCCATGGTGGTGTAGTCGTCGTTGTGCAAGACCACCACGTACTTGCGTGGCTTCTCGGTCTTCGGACGCGTGGCTACGTCCAGCTCTTCTTCGGGCGTTACCTTCGGCCTGTCGGTTGCCATGCGCGAGAAGGCAATTTGAGCACTCTCACCCGCAATGTCGAGGGGGGAGCACCGGCGGCGGCAAACGCGGGCGGAAACGCGCGAAAGGGGCTACGAAATGAGCGGCTCGGCGAGACCTGCCCATCGTGGCAGGTGCTGCCCACTTCGGCAGTTGCGCGGCGTGCGCGCCTCGCTTGGCCCGCGGCGGCGCAGCGGGCCGCGCCGCGCGTCGAACGCGGCGCCCGCCTCAGCGCTTCTTCGCCAGGCGAGCTTCGCCAGGCGAGCTTCGTCAGTCGAGCTGTTTCAGGTCGTCTTCTTCGCCGGCGCCTTCGGCTTGGCTGCCTCGGCGTTCTCGGCGGCACGCTTCTGGTCCCAGAGAGCGTTCTTCTTGGCGGCGCGTTCGCGCTTACGGCGGGCGGTGCGGGGGTCTTGCGGGCTTCCCATGATGGGCGCCTCCCTACCAACGCAGCCCCCTGAATGCAACGGCCCGGCTCACGTCTGCCCGAGATTTCTCAGCGTGGAGGAGGGGAGGGCGCTCAGCTCCCCGCCTCTCCGCCTCTCCGCCTCCCTGGCGATTTCAGGGTTCGAAGAGTCGGGTCAGATTTCCCAGGTGCTGCCGGAGTTGAGCAGCTTGTGGAGGCTGCCCTTGCCGAGCTTTTGCACCGCCGCTGCTTGTTGCTCCGCGACGACGCCGTCGTAGGTGGGACGGGTTTCGGCGAAGAGCACGCCGAGCGCGACGGGGAAGTCGGGGTAGGGCATGCGGGCGAGCATGAAGGCGAGGGTGGAGTTGGTCTCGTCGTGAACGATCACGTCGTCGACCGTGACGCCACCTTCGCCGAGCTTCACCACCTCTAGCTGCAGCGTCTTGGCGTTGATACGTAGGCCCTTGTCGTTTTCGGCGCCGAACAGCAGCGGCTTGCCGTGCTCGACGCGGATGGTGCGCTCGGCGCGCACGTCCTTTTCGCGGAACGAGTCGAACGCGCCGTCGTTGAAGACGTTGCAGTTCTGATAAATTTCCATGAACGCCGCCCCTCGGTGCTTGGCGGCGCGCCGCAACACCTCGGCCAGATGCTGGGCCTCGGTGTCGATCGAGCGAGCGACGAAGCTGCCGTTGACGCCCAGCGCGAACGCGGCCGGATCGACGGGCTGATCCGCCGAACCAGTGGGGGTGCTCTTGGTCACCTTGCCGATTTCGCTGGTGGGCGAGTACTGGCCCTTGGTCAAACCGTAGATGCGGTTGTTGAACATCAAGATCTTGATGTCGAGGTTGCGGCGCAGGCAGTGCATCAGGTGATTGCCGCCGATGCTGAGGCCATCGCCGTCACCCGTCGCCATCCACACGCTGAGCGACGGATTGGCGGTCTTGATGCCCATCGCGAAGGCCGGCGCGCGGCCGTGGATGGTGTGAAAGCCGTAGGTGTTCATGTAGTACGGGAAGCGGCTGCTGCAGCCGATGCCGCTCACCCACACCATCTGCTCGAGAGGAATGCCTAGCTCGGGCATCACGCGCTGCACGGTGGCGAGGATCGCGTAATCGCCGCAGCCCGGGCACCAGCGCACGTCCTGGTCGGTCTCGAAATCTTTCTTGGTTAGCCGCGCGGGCTCGATGATGTCGTTCATGGGGGCCTCCTGCGCTCAGCTTTCCATCACCTGGCGGATCTTCTCTTCGAGCTCCGCGATCTTGAACGGTTGCCCTTGGATCTTGGGCAGGCTCTCCGCCGGCACCAAATACTGGCTGCGGATCATCTTCACGAGCTGGCCGTTGTTGAGCTCCGGCACGAGCACGCGATCGAAGCGCTTCAGGAGCTCGCCCAAGTTGCTCGGGAACGGGTTGAGGTAGCGCACGTGCGCGTGAGAGACGTCGAGCCCTCGGTCACGGCAGCGCTGCACGGCTTCGCGGATGGAGCCGTAGGTCGAGCCCCAGCCGAGCACGAGCAGCTTGCCGGAGTCGTTACCGACCTCGATCTGCTGCGCCGGCACGTCGCCCGCGATGCCGGCGATCTTGGCGGCGCGTGTCTTGGTCATCTTCTCGTGGTTGTCGGGGTTGTACGAGATGTGACCCGAGTCGAAGTCCTTCTCGATACCGCCGATGCGGTGCGTGAGCCCAGGCGTCCCCGGGATCGCCCAGTTTCGCGCGAGCGTCTGGGGGTCGCGCAAGAACGGATGGAAGCCCTCCGGATCTTTGCGGAAGCTGACGGGGATCTTCGGCAATTTCTCGACGTCGGGGATGGCCCAGGGCTCGGCGCCGTTGGCCAGGTAGCCGTCGGTGAGCAGGAACACCGGGCACATGTATTTGATGGCCAAGCGCACGGCTTCGATCGCCATGTAGAAGCAGTCGCCGGGGGTAGCCGCCGCGATGACCGCGACGGGCGCCTCACCGTTGCGGCCGTAGACCGCCTGCAGCAAATCGGCTTGCTCGGTCTTCGTCGGCAAGCCGGTGCTCGGGCCGCCGCGCTGGATATCCACCAGTACCAGCGGCAGCTCCGTCGACACGGCCAGGCCGACCGCTTCCATCTTGAGCGCGACGCCGGGCCCGCTCGTGGAGGTCACGCCGATGCGACCGGCGTACGAAGCGCCGATGGCCGCGCAGATCGCCGCGATCTCGTCCTCCGCCTGGATCGTGGTGATCCCGAAGTGCTTGAACTTGGACAGCTCGTGCAGCACGTCGCTCGCAGGCGTGATCGGGTAGGCGCCGAGCGTCATCTCGAGTCCGCTCAGCTCGCAGGCCGCGATCAGGCCCCAGGCCGTGGCCGTGTTGCCCCCGATGTTGCGGTACTTGCCTTTGGCGACCGGCGCCTTCGGGACCTCATAGCTGAAGTGCGAAACTTCCGCGGTTTCGCCGTAAGCGTGGCCAGCCTTCAGGGCGGCGATGTTGGCCGCGACCAAATCAGAGCGCTTGGCGAACTTGCTCTCGATCCACTTGATCGACGGCTCCATCGGGCGCCCGTAGATCCAGAACATCAGACCCAGCGTCCAGAAGTTCTTGCAGCGGTTGGCCTCCTTCGTGGAGAGCCCCGTCTCTTTCACGCTCGCCAGCGTGAGCTTGCTGATGTCGATCGCGAGCACGGAATAGCCCGCGTCGTCGAGTGAGCCGTCATCGAGCGGGCTCTGCGCGTAGCCTGCCTTCTTCAAGTTCGTCGCGTTGAAGGTGCCGCTGTTGACGATAAGCAGGCCGCCCTGCTTGAGATCGCGCAGGTTCGTCTTGAGAGCGGCGGGGTTCATCGCCACGAGCACGTCCGGCGCGTCGCCGGGCGTGAACACGTCTTGCGACGAGAAGTGGATCTGGAAGCCCGATACCCCGTACAGCGTGCCCGCGGGCGCGCGGATCTCGGCGGGGAAGTCGGGGAAGGTCGCGAGATCATTTTGTGCGAGCGCCGCCGCGGCCGTGAACTGGTCGCCGGTGACCTGCATGCCGTCGCCCGAATCGCCCGCGAAACGGACGACGGCGCCTTTGATGACGTGACGGGTGGGGGTAGTTTCCGAGACGGGGGTGCTGGTTGTCATGGAGGGCGCGTTTCGACGGGAAATCTCGCCTAAACGGCGAGGTTGTCAAGTCATCCGGTCGGGAATGTCGGAATCGAGGCCCGCGCCCGATGTTTCCCGCACGCTGGTGTCCGGCCGCCGGGCTCTATACCGTCTTCTCGGCGTGCTTCTCGAGGAGCTGCCCGAGGCGGGGCGCGGCTGCTTCGACCTGGCCCTTGGCGAGCGGGCGCAGCTTCTCATAGGCTTTCTTGAGCATGCCGTCGGCGCGCGCGGCCTTGCGATCCGTGACGCCGAGCAGGCTGTCGGCGGCGCGGCTCTTGTTTTCGACCAGGTAGGCGCCGGCGGGGCGGCCCTTCTGCTTGGCCTCTTGGTAGAGCGGGTCCATCGAATCGAGGAAGTCGTCGAGCAAGCCTGTCACGACGTCTTTCACGAAGCCGGGCCGGACGCCTTGGACCACCTTGTAGCCGCCCTTCACGGCGAGCCCGGTGATGCCGCCCTTGTCGGCGACCTCTTGGTCGAGGACCTTGATCGCGTCCTCGATGACCTGTTGTCGCTTTTCGCCCGATCCTAGCTGCTCTTTCAAACTCGACATGGCGTTCTGGCTCCGTTCGGCGGCCTTATACCGCAAGCCGGCGTGGCTCGGGGCTGTTTCGCGCGTGACGGTCGAACCGTGTTGCCTCTTGGCCCTGTTGGTGTGCAGGTAGTACAAACGCCTGAGCGAATGCCGCTGGATGCGAGCGCACCTCGCGCGCATTTCCGGCACCGCAACCCCCCCGCCTGATGACGGAAGACCTCAAGCAAGGATCGAAGCTCGGCGACAACGAGCTGATGCTCAGGATCGGCCGCGGGGGCATGGCGACGGTATGGGTAGCGCGCGAGCGAGCCAAGGATCCCAAAGACGACCGGCTCGTCGCCGTGAAGGCCATGCTCATCGAGCTCGTCGACGAGACGGAGTTCGTCACGATGTTCCTCGACGAGGTGCGGCTCGTGCGCGCCATCAAGCACCCGAACATCGTCGAGATTTACGACGTCGGTGACTCCGATGGCGTGATGTGGATGTCGATGGAGTGGGTGGAGGGAGAGTCGCTCCACACCGTCATCGCCGAGGCGGGCAAGCGCCGCGCCATCCCGCCCGAGCTCGCGGTCAAGATCATCGCCGACGCGGCCTCCGGCCTGCACGCCGCGCACGAGCTGCGAGACCTGGATGGAAGCCTACGCGGCGTCGTTCATCGTGACGTATCGCCGCACAACATCCTGATCGGCACCAACGGCATGGTGAAGCTCGTCGATTTCGGCGTCGCGAAGGCCGTCGGGCGCATCAGCGAGGCGACGCGCGCGGGGCAGCTCAAGGGCAAGTTCGGCTACATGTCGCCGGAGCAAGCGCTGGGCAAGGCCGTCGATCGGCGCAGCGATGTCTTCTCGCTCGGGATCGTGCTGTTCGAGCTCACCACGAGCCGGCGCTTGTTCCGCGGCGAGCACGACATCGACACGCTGAAGCTCGTGATCGGCGGTCCGATCCCGAAGCCGAGCAGCATCGATCCGAAGTACCCGCCGGGCCTCGAGCGCATCGTGCTCAAGGCGCTCGAGCGCAACGCCGACGCGCGCTATCAGACCGCGCAAGAGCTGGCCGACGATCTGCGCGCCTACCTCAAGTCGGAGCGCATCGTGGTCGCGCAGAGTGGGCTCGCGGGCTTGATGAAGCGGGTGCTGGGCGAGCGCATCGAGCAGCGCCGTAAGGCGGTGCGAGCGGCGCTCAAGGCGCTCGGCAGCGGCCAGACGTCGCCGAGCGATTTGCTGTCGGGCGAGCACGCTTTTACTCCGACCGGCAAAGACCGGATCACGGTCAGCGGCATCAGCTCGGTGACGGGCAGTAACCTCTCGGGCCTCTCGAGCATCACCTCACCCAGCACGGTGGGCCGACCGAGCTCGAGCTTCTCGGGGCTCCGGCGCGAGCTGAGCCAACCTCAGCTCGGTGGTCTCACGCTCGGCAGTATGATCGGCTACGGCATCGGCGTGCTCGGCCTACTGGTCGCCCTATTCGTCTTGCTGTTCATGAGGCGCTGAGGGGCTGGGCTCCGGGCCCCGAAGCCGCGGGCGCGCTCGGCCGGAGCCGCCGGCGTAGGAGTCGAGCGCGCCGCAAACGCTGAGAAATCTCGGTTTCGGCGCCTGCCTGTCCGCCGATTCTCCGGGATTGCGTTCGGCGACCAGACAGGCGATCTAGTGGTAAGTAGCTCGGGTCTGCGTCGAGTCCGCCATGGGTAAGATTCTTGTCGTCGATGATCAGCGCAACATGCGCACCACGCTCGCCATGATGCTGCGTGGGCAAGGCTACGAAGTCGACGAAGCCGCGGACGGCGCGCAGGGGCGCGAGCTCGGGGCGACGGGCGCCTTCGACGTCGTGCTGACGGATCTGCGCATGGGCGAGTACGACGGCATCGAGGTGCTGCGCGCGACCAAGGAGGCGCAGCCGATGACCGAGGTCATCGTGATGACCGCGTACGGCACGATCGAGAGCGCGGTGGAGGCGATGCGCGTCGGCGCGTTCGACTACATCCAGAAGCCGTTCACCGAGCAGGAGCTGATCGTCAAGGTTGGCAAGGCGATGGAGAGCCGCAAGCTGCAAGGGCAGGTGCAGGCCTTCGCGCGCGAATTCAAGGAGCGCTACCACCTCGAGAACATCGTCGGCCGCTCGCAGTCGATCCGCGACGTGCTCACGCGGGTGGTGAAGATTTCTCCGACCGACGCCATCGTCCTCATTACGGGCGAATCCGGCACGGGCAAGGAGCTGATCGCCCGCGCCGTACACGCCAACAGCAAGCGCGCGCATCGCCCGTTCGTGACCGTCAACTGCGCCGCCATCAGCGAAACCTTGCTCGAGAGCGAGCTGTTCGGGCACGCGCGCGGCGCTTTTACGGGCGCGGTGTCGGCGCGCAAGGGCCTATTCGAAGAGGCCGACGGCGGCACGTTCTTCTTCGACGAGATCGCGGAGACGACGCCGGCCTTCCAGGCCAAGCTGCTGCGCAGCATCCAGGAAGGTGAAATCCGGCGCGTCGGTGAGAACAAGCCGGTCAAGGTCGACATTCGAGTCGTCGCGGCGACCAACGTCGACCTGGCGCAGGCGGTCGAAGAGCGGCGCTTCCGTCAGGACTTGTACTACCGGCTGAACGTCGCGCGGTTCCATTTGCCGCCGCTGCGCGAGCGTCGGGAAGACATCCCGCTGCTGATCGAGTTCTTCCTCGACAAGTACAACCGCAAGATGAACGCCCACGCCCGCCTCGCGGAAGGGGTGATGGAGAAGCTCATCATGTACGACTACCCGGGCAACGTGCGCGAGGTAGAGAACATGGTCGAGCAATCGGTCGCGCTGTGCTCGGGCGGCCTCGTCACGGCGGACGACATCCTGCCGCAGATGCCGAAGAAGAACCGCGCTGCCGGTCGTACCCTCGCCGACATCGTCGATGACGCCGAACGCGAGGCGCTCGAGATGGCGCTGCGCGCCTCCGACGGCAGCCGTGAGCGAGCCGCCGAGGCGCTCGATATCTCGCCCACCACGCTCTGGCGGAAGATGACTCGCCTCGGCATCTCCTACGAATCCCGCTGAGCGCGGCGCTCAGGGGCGGCGGGTCGAGCGTTTCGCGCCCGCCCCTAGTCCGCCGGCGTCAATCTGCTATGCCCGGCTCGCTTGCGAACGGAACTCCTCGATTACGACTTGCCCGACGAGCTGATCGCGCGCCGCCCCCTGGATCAGCGCGACGCGAGTCGATTGCTGGTGCTCGACCGCGGTGAGATCGCGCACCGCACCATGGGTGACTGGCCCGCGCTCGTGCCCGAGGGGGCGCTGCTGGTCGTCAACGATACGCGGGTACGACGGGCGCGCGTCTTCGGCGTGCGGCGCGAGAGCGGCGGTCGAGTCGAGCTCCTCCTGCTCGGGCGGCGACCTGAGCTCGAACGCGGCGATGGGCGCGAGGTGTGGGAGGCCCTCGGTCGCGCCAGCAAGCCCTTGCGCCCCGGCACCACCATCGTGGCGGGGCGCCTCGACTGCGAGGTGATCGAGCGCGCGCCGGACGGGACGCTGCACGTTGACGTGAGCGCTCCAGGAGGCGTGGAAGCAGTGTTGGCGGAGGAGGGGCGCGTCCCGATTCCGCCCTACCTGGGACGCGAAGACGACGCAGACGATGTGCTCCGCTACCAGACCGTGTACGCCGACCGGGTCGGTTCGGTGGCCGCGCCGACGGCGGGCCTGCACCTGACGCCGCGCCTGTTCGCGGCGCTCGCCGCGCGCGGCGTAGAGGTGGGGCGCCTCGAGCTGGAGGTCGGGCTCGGTACCTTCAAACCGATCGTGACCGAGGAGCTGTCGGGGCACGTCATGCATGAGGAGCGCTACCGAATCGAGCCAGTTTTGGCCGAGAAGGTGGCAGATGCGCGGCGGCGCGGCAGACCGGTCGTGGCGGTGGGAACGACCGTCGTGCGGGCGCTGGAAGCGGCGGCCGATCCAGAGCGCGGCGGTCACGTGCTAGCTCAGAGCAGCGCTACTCGGCTCTTGATCCAACCCGGTTACTCCTTTCAGGTAGTGGACGCCTTGCTCACGAATTTTCATCAACCCAAGAGCACCTTGCTCGCGCTCGTCGGTGCTTTCGCTGGCTTCGAGGCGATGCGCGCCGCCTACCGAGCCGCCGTCGTCGAGCGCTACCGCTTCTTGTCGTTCGGCGACGCGATGTGGCTGCCGAGGCGCGGCCGATGATCACGTTCGGAGTCGAAGGCACCTCCGGCCATGCCCGCGCCGGTCGTTTGCAGACCCGTCACGGCGAGGTGGAGACGCCTGCGTTCATGCCGGTAGGTACGCAAGCCAGCGTCAAAGCGCTCTCGTCGGAAGAGGTCGCCGCGACGGGGTCGCGCATGCAGATCATGAACACGTACCACCTGTGGTTGCGGCCCGGACCCGAGCGCGTCGCCGAGCTCGGCGGGCTGCACGGCCTCGCGCGTTGGCCGCACGCCATCGTGACGGATTCCGGCGGATTTCAGGCATTTTCGCTGGCCGAGCGCTGCAAGATGACCGAAGACGGCTTCGAGTTTGCCTCGCACCTCGACGGCAAGCGCTTGAAGCTGACGCCCGAAGAGGCCATGCGCATTCAGGGCCTGCTCGGCTCCGACATCGCGATGCAGTTGGACGTGTGTCCGAGCGGGAAGGCGGCCCTGCCCGAGGTGGTAGCGGCCGTCGAGCGCACCACGCGCTGGGCCGAGCGCTGCCTGAAAGCGCAGAGCCCGACGCAAGCGCTGTTCGGCATCGTCCAGGGTGGCACGCACGTCGAGCTGCGCCTAGCGCACGCCGAGACGCTCGCGAAGCTGCCGTTCCAGGGCCTCGCCCTCGGTGGCTTCAGCGTCGGTGAGCCACCGGAGCACATGCACCGCGCGCTCGGGCAGATCGCGCACCGCCTCGACGCCGCTCGCCCTCGCTACTTGATGGGCGTCGGCACGCCCGAGGATCTGCTGATCGCGGTCGGGGCTGGCATCGACATGTTCGACTGCGTCATGCCCACCCGAAACGCGCGCAACGGGCAGGCCTTTACCTGGAACGGCAAGCTCACGATCAAGAATGCCCGTTACCGTGATGACCCGCTCCCACTCGAGGCAGACTGCAGCTGCTCGGCGTGTCGGGGAGGCTACAGTCGAGCCTACCTGCGGCACTTGTTCGTCGCGGGCGAGATCTTGGCGCTCAGGATGCTGAGTGAGCACAACCTGACCCTGTACGCGCGCTTGATGCGTGAGGCGCGGGCCCGAGTGCTGGCCGGAACCTACGCAGATTTCGCGTCCGAACGGCTCGCAGTTTTCCGCAACCTGGCGGATACTAGCGAACCTTAATGAGCGAGAAGAAGCAGCTCGGCAAGATCCTCCTGCGTCAAAGGGCGCTCACGGCGGAGGAGCTGGACCGAGCGCTGGCCGAGAACAAGGGCGGGCGCCTAGCGTCGCGCTTGGCCGCCTCCGGCGCCATTTCGGACGTCGCGGCCCTCAAGGCGCTCAGCGAGCAGCACGGCATCCCCGGCATCGATCTCGGCCAGATCTGCCTGCGCCTGGAGGACCTCGAGCTCTTGCCGCGCGAGATCGCCGAGAAGCACCTGATTTTGCCGGTGCTGGTGCAGGACGATCGCCTGTTCATCGCGATGGCCAACCCTCGCGAAAAGAAGGTCATCGACGAGCTCGAGTTCGTCACGGGCAAGAAGGTCTACCCCTACGTCGCGCTCGAGGGTCCGCTCTCGGCCGTCATCGAAGACGCGTACGACAAGAAGACGCGCGGCGAGGACTACTACATCGGTCCTCACTGCCCCGAGGAGACGCTGCGCAAGCTGGGCATCGGCGCCGAGCAGGAGCCGGGCAGTGTTTTTCCGGTGCCGGAAGCAGAGACGCGACCGCTCGCCACGCCTGGCGTCGTCGTGGACGACGAAGTCGAAGCGCTCTCTCGACGCGAGGACGTCGAGGAGAGCGACTTCGGCGAAACCTCGAAAGAGCTGAGCGTCGTCACCGACTTGCCCGAACACGGGTCGAGCCCCGCCGCCACGGCGTCGTCGGGCAAAACCATCCTGGTCGTCGACGACGAAGCGGAGATCCGCAAAATGCTCGTGCGCCTGCTGACGCGCGCGGGTCACCACGTCGTCGAGGCGGACCGGGGGCTCGCCGCCCTGCGCTTGGTCAAGGAGCGCCACCCTGACTTGATCGTGCTCGACGCCATGCTGCCCGAGGTGCACGGCTTCGAGATCGCGCGGCGCATCAAGGGCAGTCAGCGCTACGGCAGCATCCCCATCGTAATGGTCAGCGCTGTCTATCGCGGCTGGCGCTATGCCGAAGATCTGAAACAGAGCTGCGGCGTCGATCACTTCATCGAAAAGCCGTTTCGCATCGCAGACGTCATGGCGGCCGTCGACGCAAGCCTCCAGAACCTTCCACCGGCCGAGGCGCCGGACGTGTCGGGCGAGGCCGAGGCCGCGCTCAACGCGGGGGTCGCGGCCTACAAGGCCGGTCGCCTGGACGAGGCAATCGCGCACCTACGGCGCGGGGTGGGCATCGATCCGCTCGCTTATCGGCTGCATTTCCACCTCGGCTTGCTGTTCGGCAAAAAAGGTCAGGTGTACGACGCGGTGAGCGCGCTCGAAACGGCGATAGAGATTAACTCGCGCCACTTCCCTGCCGTCAAAAACCTGGCAATCCTGTACCAGAAGGCCGGATTTCGGAACAAAGCGGTCGAAATGTGGGAGCGCGCCCTGTCGCTGGCCCCAGACGAGGAAACCAAGCAGTCGATCCGCGAGCACCTGCTCAATCTCTTGTGAAAGCTCTTTCGCGCCTTTTTGCGCCCGGGCTAAGCTGCTGGGCGCTCGTTTCATCCCTGGCATCACTTCTGAAGCCTTCGCTTCTCCGAACACTCCTGCAATCGCTGCGACGGCGCTCCGCTGAATGAAGTTTCTCTGTCCCAGCTGTAAAGCGAAGTACCAGATCGCCGACGAGAAGGTTGCGGGGCGGTCCGTGCGCATGAAGTGCCGCAAGTGCGGCTTCATGATTCAGGTGTCGAGCGCCAGCGCTGCGCCCGCCACCGACAGCGACATACCCGAAGCGCCGAGCGAGCTCGACTCGACCGCCCCGCCGCCGTCGGTGCCGGAGGCGAAGCCGCCGGAGTCGAAGGCCGAGCCGAAGGCGCCTGCACCCAAAGCCCCGACGCCCAAGGCGCCCGACGCGAAAGCGCCGCCCAAGAGCTCGCCCCTTGCTGGCTCGCCTCCCGCGCCGCGCGTCGCGCCGGCCCGGCCGACATCCGCCAAGGGCGCTGCGTTGCCTGCGCCACGCCAGGCACCCGGCAAGCCGATCGGCTCCGTGCCGAAGCCGGCGGCACCGCCGCGTGTCAGCGCTCCGCTCGGCGCCTCTTCACCCAGCGCGGCCGCGCGCCCCGCGCCTGCGTCGCCCAACAAGCCCGCGTCGCCCAACAAGCCCGCATCGCCCAACAAGCCTGCGTCGCCCAACAAGCCCGCGTCGCCTTCTGCGCTCTCGCCGAGCAGTTCCTCTCCCGCGACGGTCGCCTCCGCGCCTACCGCTGTCGCGCCCGCATCGAAGGAAGTGCCGCGTGATTTCGAGGATGACGACGAGGTCACGCGCATGGCCGACGCCGGCGCGCTCGCCGGCGCGTTCACGCAAGCATTCGGCAGCGGCCGTGACGTAGCGGCTCCCGCCGCCGCGGACGCGCAGCTCAGCATGCCCGGTGACGAATGGTTCGTCGGCATCAACGGCGTGCCCGTCGGTCCCATCCGCCTGAGCGAGCTGCGCTCGAAGGCCGCGTCCGGCGCCGTCAGTAAAGAGTCCCTGGTTTGGCGCGACGGCTTCGAGGATTGGCGGCCGCTCAAGACCTACCCGGAGCTGCTGGCGATCGTCGAAGAAGGCGTCTCGAGCGCGCGCGCTTCGCTGACCCCGTTTACGCCGTCGGCTTCCGACGCTCGCGACATGACGGTGAACGCGGCGCCGGTTGCAGCAGCTGCGCTCGCGGACTCGTTCAGCTCCGCCTCGTCGCCGAGCGCCATCACCGGCTCCGCGGTGGTGACCGACGACATCTCGGCGCTCATACCGCCGCGTCGCGGCACGTCGCCGATGGTGTGGGTCGCGATGGTGATCGCGATCGGGCTCGGCCTGACGCTGGGCTTCGTGCTGTTCGGGGGGCAGAAAGCCGAAACCAAGATCGTCGAGAAGATCGTCGAGAAGGAGGTGCCGGCGAAGGGCACCGAGCCAGCGGCTCCCGTGGCCGCCAACGACGCCGCTCCCGAGCAAGCGCCGGCCGATCCCGCGACGACCAAGAAGCCCACCGGCACGAGCAAGACGACCGGCGCGGCGCCTGCCGCGGGCGACGGCAAGCCGATCTCGGGCCTGAAGGGCCTCGACGGTTTGACCGGCCTCGGCCCGGCGAGCGGCCCCAACACCGGCGGCCCGAGCGGCACGTCGAGCGGCGGCGGTCAGCTCGACGGCGGCCAGATCCAGTCGACTGTCTCGCGCTACACGGGCGCCGTCAAACGTCGCTGCTGGCAGCCGGCGCTCGACGCGCGCGCGAAGGACGCTCCCATGACCGCCAAGGTCACGGTCACCATCACCGTTGGCGGCACCGGCAGCGTGCAGAACGCGACGACCACCGGCGACCCGCGTGGCTACAGCGGCCTCGCCTCGTGCATCGCGAGCAGCGTCCGCAGCTGGCAGTTCCCCGCCGCCGGCGGCACGACGATCGCGAACGTGCCCTTCGTCTTCGCCGGGCAGTAGCTGCCGTCAGCGCGGCGGGCGCGACAGCAGCGTGAGCGCCGCGTTGGTTTCGACCAAGATCGCGCTCTCGAGCGAGCCAGGGCGCGTGGGCAGGAACTTGCTCGAGTGCAAGGAAGGCAGCGGCGGCCCGCCTTGCTTGGCCGCTCGCACTTGCTCCGGTGCCGCGACCCCCACCTGCAACATCACGCTCGGAATCCCAGCGCGCGCGTACTCGCTGAAATCCTCCGAGCCCATTTCGGGCTGGAGCTCGACGAGCGACTCAGGGGGTAACAGGCGGCTCAGTTGAGCGACGACCGCGCGCGTGCGCTCCGGGTCGCTCACGGCCGTGGCCGTGCCCTCGGTGATGGTAAGGGTAGGGGGGCGCTCCGCTCCCGCGGCGGCCGCTTCCGCGCGCGCGATGCGCCCAATCGCGGCCAGCACGCGCGTACGCGTCTCTGGCTTGTAGGTGCGGACGGTGAGCTCCAGCTTCACGCTGTCCGGGATCGCGTTGTGCTTCGTGCCTCCGTGGATCGAGCCCACGCTGACCACGGCGGGATCGAACGGATCGTTCTCACGCGCAACGATGGTTTGGAGCGCAAGCACGATGCGCGACGCGATCACGATCGGGTCGACGGTAAAGTGCGGGTAGGCTCCGTGACCTCCACGCCCGTGCACGACCAAGTCGACGGAGTCGGCGCTGGCCGCGAACGGACCGAGCGTGTAGCCCACGGAGCCGACCGGTAGCTGATCATGCACGTGGATGGCGAAGGCGGCGCTCGGGCGGGGGAAGCGCTGGAGCAGGCCATCGTTCAAGAGCGCGCGGGCTCCGGATAGCTTTTCTTCGGCGGGCTGCGCCACGAGCAGCAACGTGCCCGACCACTGCGACCGCTGTTGAGCGAGGTACCGCGCGGTGCCGACCCAAGCCGCCATGTGCAGATCGTGGCCGCAGGCGTGCATGACCGGCACGTCGTTGCCTGACTCGTCGCGCGCTCGTACCGTGCTGCTGAAGGGGCTGCCGGTGGCCTCGGCGACGGGTAGCGCGTCCATGTCGGTGCGGAGCAGCAGCGTGAGACCGGGCCCGTTGGCCAGCACCCCCACCACTCCGTGGCCGCCGATATCGCGGTGCACCTCGATGCCGAGCGCCTCGAGCTCGCGCGCCAAGCGCGCGGCCGTCTGCGCTTCCTGATTGGAGAGCTCCGGGTGACGGTGCAGCTCTTCGTAGAGCTGGTCGACTTGGAGACTCACTCGCGCGACGTCGCGCGCGGTCGCTACGGGCTTCGACGATGGAGCCGCGAGCGCCGTGCACGCGAGCAGCGCCGTTGCGGTCAGCACCGCGAGCGGCAAGCCGTGATTCCTGGGTTGAGCGCCGTTCACGCCGAGCGAGGCTAACATCGTTACCGTCCGCATCTGAGCTTCGCCCTGGTGCTCGACGGGCTGTTCGTCGTCGTTCACTACTGAAACGCCGACGTCAGAAACAAAAATGCTCCCGGTAACTTTCGTTACCGGGAGCAGCTCGAGAGCTCCGTAAGCCGGGTTCTGTTCGCTACCCTCGTCACCGCAGGCAGCGTGGCGGTCATTCCTCTGGGACGCTCATTGCTGAGCGCCTCGTGCGGCCTACCCAGAGGCTCGGGCGGGCAGCCCTCGAACGCCTCTCTACGTGGCCTTGCTCCGGATGGGGTTTGCCGTGCCGAAGCCGTTACCGACTTCGCGGTGGGCTCTTACCCCACCGTTTCACCCTTACCCGAGGCGACCCACCGTTTGGCGGCGGGTCGGTCGGGCGGTTTCGCGTTTTCTGTGGCACTTTCCTCGAGGTCTCCCTCACCGGGCGTTACCCGGCATCCTGCCCTGCGGAGCCCGGACTTTCCTCTCGAGTCGAAACCCGAGCGAGCGCCTGTTGCTCTCGGACGGCGAGACCATAGCTCATCGCCAGACGATTGCGAGAGGCGCCCGCCGATCCACGCCCCGAGCGGGGAGCCGTGCGCGCCAATCAGCGGGCGCGCTACGGCCCAGCCGCCGGGCTCAGGCAGCGTCGAGATCCAAGCTGACGCCGGCCGCCTCGGAGATCTGGCTGATGTGACCCTTCAGCTTGCGCCGGGCGCGCGCTTCGAGCTGCCGAGCTCGCTCGCGCGAGACCCCGAGACGCCGGCCGATTTCCGCCAGCGACAGCTCTTCTTCGCGGTCAGCCATGATGCGCTTCTCGACGATGTATCGCTCGCGCTTGTCGAGGTGCTTGAGCGAGTCGCGCACGACGGCTTCGACGTTGACGCGCACCTCGCGATCACCCATCTGCGTCTCTTGATCGTTGCCGGGCGAGACGAGGGTGTCGAGGACGGTGGTCGCCGAATCGTCCCAAACTTGGGCGTCGAGCGAGAGGTCACGCGCCTCCAGGCGTCGCACCATCGCGCTCACCTTGTCGACCGGTAGACCCATCGACTGTGCGAGCATCTCATCGGCCTCAGGGCCTTCGCCGACCAGGTTGGTGATGCGGACGCGCTCGCGGCGCAGCTTGAAGAACGTCTTCGAGCGCAGCGCGCCCGAGCCGACGCCGACGAGGCTCCACGAGCGAATGATGTAGTTGAGGATGTACGCGCGCACCCAGTAGGCAGCGTAGGTGACGAAGCGCGTGCCGCGATCGGGCTCGAACTTCGAGAGCGCGTGCACGATGCCGAAGTTACCCTCGGCCACCAAGTCGGCCACGGGCAGACCGTAGCGCCGGTATTTGAGCGCGATAGCGACGACGTGGCGCAGGTGCGCTCGAACGAGCGCATCGCGCGCGTCTTCGCTACCGTGCTCGCGGAACGCCTTCACCAGCTCCAGCTCGTGCTCTCGCGTGTGCTGGGGGTAGTTCTGGACGGTGCGAACGTAGTTCTGAAAGGACGTGTCCTGGCTTGTCATTGCGACCTCGGGCGAGGACATCGCCTCGCATGTTGGGGGCTACGAGGTCGGCTGGAGCGAAGTTCCGCAAAGTTACGTTAAGCAGGAACTTCGTACGCCAGGGCACGCTGCCTGGACGGCGGGACACATTGCGAGGCGTTCTGTTGTCGCTTCGTGGACGATCCGCCGTCCGGTTCCAGCAGTGCGCGAATCAGATCGTCAGACCTTGAACGACGAGCCGCAGCCGCACGAGCCGGTGACGTTCGGGTTGCCAAACTTGAAGCCAGCGCCGTGGGCCCCCTCGACGTAGTCGATTTCGGTCCCATCCAGATACTGATAGCTCAAAGGATCGACGTAGAGCTTGACCCCGTGGGACTCGTAGCTCTCGTCCATGTCGGTGGGCTTGTCCTCGAAATATAGGTCGTACTGGAAACCCGCGCACCCGCCACCAATGACTCGCAGACGCAAGCCTTGGCCTTCGAGGCCTTCCGATTGGGAGATTTCGCGAACCTTGTCAGCGGCCAGGGGGGTGATTGAGATCATCGAACGAACAGAGCCTCCGAGGGGCCCGGGCAGCTTGGCCGGGCAACAGAGGTAGTATAGGCACGAGTATCCCGTGAAACCAGCCCAGCTTATCCCTTGCTCTCTAGTTCTTGGCGCCGGCTTGCTCACCGGCACGGCCTGGGGTCAGGCGCCGCCCGCTGTCGACGCGGAGCCGGCCGCCGCCGAGCCCGCGCCGCCGCCAACTCCCGCGCCTGCAGCGCCAGCGGATTTGCCGCCGCCGCCGCCCAGCTCAGCCCCGCCGCCGGGCCCACAGGGCAAGATCGTGATCGCCGCGCCCCCTGTGCCCGCGGCGACGCCACGCGCCGGCTACCACGTCCACGACGGCTTCTACTTGCGGCTCAGCGCCGGTGTCGGCGGAGGCCACGGCAGCGTCTCGTCCGACGAGCGCGGCGTCCCCAGCTTCGACGCTGGCGGGCCGGGGGGCACGCTCAGCGTGTGGGTCGGCGGCACGCCTTGGCGCGGGGTCGCCATCGGCGGCTTGCTTTCCCTTCAAGGGTTCAACGACCACAACGTCGAGGTCGAGGGGCGCGACACCGATGAGAGCATGGACGGCGGTATGGTGTTGGTTGGCCCGTTCTTCGACGCGTTCCCCGATCCGCAGCGCGGGTTGCACGTCGGTGGTTCCCTCGGGCTCGCGGGCTTCTCTGCGCTGGCCGACGGCCAGGTGCTCGAAGACCGGCGCGATGTCGCTGACTACAACGGTGGCGGCCTCGGCATTTCGGCTTGGGTCGGCTACATGGGCTTCGTTGGGCCCGAGTGGTCGATGGGGGGTCTGCTCCAGCTGACGGGCTTCGCAACCGGCGAGAAGAAAGACAGCGTCGAGCGACGCGCGTCGGGCTACACGGTCAGCCTGTCGTTCTCGGCGCTCTATCACTGAAATCCGCACTGAAATCCGCCACTGATGCCGCTGACTGAACGCCGGCGCGCTGCCAGCGTTTCGGCGCTACATCGCCGCGGGCTATTCGATGCGGAAGGTATTGCCGGAGCGACAAGCCAGCAGCACGGCTCGCGGGCCCGCGGCGTAAAGACCGAGCGGATCGGGGCAGGCGCTGCCGGCGATGGTGCTGACTTCGCCGCTCGTCGAGACGATGGCCGTGTCGGCGCTGGCGCGCGCGAGCAGCAAACGACCATCGGCGAGCAGGAGGGCGTCGTCGGCGCCGGGCGGCTTACGCGCACCTGGATCGACGGGGATGCGCTCGCTCTCGCTGCCGTCGGGGCGGTAGCGCACCAAGAGCCCGTCGCTCGTGAAGACTTGGGCTGTCCCGTCTGCGGCGAGCAACACGGGCCCGTCGAGGTCCAGCGTCGCATCTTCGACGGACGCGAGCAGCCGGTGCGCGCGCAAGTCGAAGGTCGCGACACGGTGATTGCCGGTGCGCGCCAGCAGTTGCTCGCTGCCATGGGCGGCCGTCACGGCTTGGGTGGAAGCGCCGAGCTCACCCAGCTTGCCGAGGCGACCCGAGGCGTCGACGCGGTAGACCGAACCGAGCAGGCTGACGTAGTGCACGCTCGCGGTCGTCTCGAGCAGCTCCAGCGGTGTTTCGGGGGCGGCGGTACGAAACACGACGTGCCCCTGCGCGCTGACCTTGACGAGCCAACCATTGCTGGCGACGAGCACGCCGCCGTCACGCAGGCTCAAGATGCTGCGCGCGCTGAAATCAGCGTCGTCGAGCGCGGTGCGAGAGCGTACGCCGCCGTGATCGTCGACTTGCCACAGCTCGCCGCCGGCCACGAAGGCGTTGGCGCCGCCCGAGGTCACGACGGGCGCCGAGGCGGGGTCCTCACTCAGCTTCAGCGTGTAGAGCGACTTGCCCTGCGCATCGATGCGCGACGCGCGTGCCCTCGGGTGCAGCACGAAGGCGCCGCCGTCCTCGCGCATCACCAGGCCCCGACCCACGCCGAAGGCGATGCGCAGGCGGCGCTCGACGCGCGGCGCGGCGCTGAGCGTCGTCTGGGCGCGGTGGGAGCGCTGGCCGTCGACCCCTGGCATGGCGTGAGGCGAGGGCGGCGGGCCCACCCGAGCTCGTAGCCCCAGGCTGCCGCTCTCGGCCTGGGCCGACGGCGTCGAGGAAAGGCAGAGGCCCGCCAGGAGCGCGATGGAGCCGGCGAGCGCGCGACCGCGGCTCATGGCACCGCCACCACTTCCACCGAATACGGTTCTTCACCGGCGGGCGCGATCAGAAGCCCGCATTGGCAGCAGAAGCGGGCTTCCAACGGGTTCGATGCGCCGCAGCCGATGCAGCCGTGCAGTGGGCCCGGCAGCGGCTGGGTCACGAGCCCCCAGGGACGACCAGCTCCGCGCGCACCTCGGGTATACGCTCACCGGCTCGCGCGCCGTCCACGAAGCGCTGAACCTTGCCGAACGCCTTGATGGCGCGCCCCTTGGCGAGGTGCGTTTCCACGCCGTAAAGCAGCTTGGCCAGACACGGCGCCTTCTTGCAGCCGCCTTTGACGTCGAGCAACAGCACGCTGGTGTAGCCATCGTGGCGCAAGTCGAAGAGCTGACCTTCGAGCGCGAGGCTGCGACCGGCGGCCGCGTCTCCCAGCCGCACCACCTCCGGGTAGGTGGTCTGCGCCATGGATTTCGCGAGCGCCGCTTCGCGGCCGAGGTTCTCGCTGCGGCGCACCACGACCTTGACCAGCCGCGGCGCGTGGTCTTTCAACGTCGAGCGCACCGTGAACGTGGTTTCGCCGGTCGCGAGCTGCTGCTTGCTCACGAAGCGACCCTCGGGATCGAGCGTGACCTCTTGCGTGCCAACCTTGAGCACCGCGCCGGGCGCGGTTCGACCGGCGATCACGATCTCTTTGTCGCCGACCGTGATGCTCGCGCCGGGAGCGTCGACGATCAGCGGCGTGATGCCGAGGCGGATCTCGACCTTGCCGTCTTGAGCTTGCCCGCTCGACGACGTGGCCTTGTACGGCACCACGCGCTCGAGCGTCTTCACCGAAGCCTCGGGGCCCGTCACCTCGCTCGTCACGTCGTAGTCGAAGCGGGCGACGCCGCTCGAGTCGGGCACGACGGGCCTGCCGTCGACCTCGAGCTTGCTGCCGGCGAGCGCGCTCGCGAGCACCGAGACCTGGGGCGCTTCTTGCGCGAGCTCATCCGTGCTGCCGCGCACGCGAAATTCGATCGGAATCGACAGCGCGATCTCCTCGCGCGTTCTGCCGGGGCGCTCCAGGACGAGCACGAGCGGGTTCTCACCGACCTTGAGCGGCGTCTGCAGCCTGAGCTTGGCCTTGCCACCTTGGAAGGTGACCGGGGCGGTGTCGATCCAGGTTTTGGTGCCGTCGGGACACTCGCTGCAGCTGAGATCCAGCACCTCGCCGCCCTTGGCGTCGAGGCCCGCCTTGGCCGTCACGCTGCCGTGGCCGCGCAGCATGAAAAACGCGACCACCGCCGCCACCAGCAGCATCGCCGAGCCGACGATCGCCAGGGCGGCGGTGATGGAGATGCGCGTCGGCGGCGGCGCGGCGCGCCGAGGAGAGACAGGGGCGGCGCCGACCGAGGGCGCCGGCCAAGCTGCGGGCGCGGGCGCGACGGGGGCGGGCGGCTCCGGCGCTTTGGCCTGCCCCGGATTGAGGGGCGCGATGCCGGGCCGCGCGACCCCCAGCACCGTTTTCTGCGCCGAGGCGAGGCGCGGCGTGCCACCCGCTTGAGTCTGCGCGCCGAGCTCCGGAGCAGGTAGCGCCTCCGCGGGGGGCGGCGGTGGCGGCGACGGATAGCTAGGCGCCGTCATGCCGCCGATCATGGTCGCTCCGAAATGGCGAGGAGGAGGCTGGCTCGCGGCGGCGGGCGGCGGCTGGCTGGGCGCCGTGGGCAGGGGCGCCGTGGGGGCGGGCCCGGCCGGAGCGGCGGGCCCGCCAGGGGTGACCAAGCTCGGCGGCGCGAGGCCGATCATCGTGCCTTTGAGATTGGGCTTGGCCGCAGCGGCAGGAGCGAGCGCGGACGGCGCTGGCTGCGGCAGGACCAAGGTCCCGCCAAGGCCCTGCGCCGCGGGCGCGGGCGCGGGCGCGGGCGCGGGCAGGGGAGCGCCGCAGGCCGCGCATGCTGCCTGTTGACCGAGGTTCGGCGCGCCGCACTGGCCGCACTGCTTCATCGCGCGCGGCACTATAGCGGTTTCTTGGCCGCCCCGTGCGGATCCCGCGTCAATTCGTGAGGCGAGTGAAGCGAGGCCGCGGTCCGCCGTGACGAGCCTGCGGGCCGGCTCATCAGCCGTGGTTTTGTCCAGATTCGCCGTTTTGACCTATGGGGGTATTACCCCGCTCGAAATGCTGGCTAAGCGCATCATCCCCTGTCTCGACGTTCGCGGCGGCCGCGTCGTCAAAGGCGTGAAATTCGTCGATATCCGCGACGCGGGCGATCCTGTGGAGTGCGCGCGCCGCTACGACGCCGAGGGCGCGGACGAAATCACCTTCCTCGATATCACCGCGTCGCACGAAGAGCGGCCGGCCATCCTCGACATCATCGAGCGCACCGCTGCTGCGGTTTTTGCTCCGCTGACCGTGGGCGGGGGTGTCCGTCAGACGTCGGACGTGCGGCGGCTACTCGACGCGGGGGCCGACAAAGTCAGCGTCAATAGCGCAGCGGTTGCGCGGCCGGAGCTGATTGGCGAGGTCGCGGAGCAGTGGGGCCGGCAGGTGCTGGTGCTCGCCATCGACGCCAAGCACAACCCCGAGGGCGGCTTCTTCGAGGTCTTTACGCACGGCGGGCGTCGCGGCACGGGCATGAACGCCGTCGATTGGGCGCGCCGAGGCGCGGCGCTGGGCGCGGGCGAGATCTTGCTCACGAGCATGGATCGGGACGGCACGCGCGCCGGTTATGACCTCGCGCTGCTGCAGGCGGTCGCGAGCGCGGTGCCCATTCCGGTGATCGCTTCCGGCGGCGTGGGCAGCCTCGAGCACCTGCGTCAGGGGCTCGTCGAAGGCAACGCCGACGCGGCCCTCGCCGCCTCCATTTTTCACGACGGTGAGCACACCGTCGGTGAAGCCAAGAAATACCTGCGTCAGCACGGCGTCGTCGTGCGTGGAGGCGATGCGTGACGGTCTCGCTGCTCGAAATTCTCGCGGCTGCCCGCGCCCACGCGGCGCCGCTCGCCGCCGAAAGTGCGGGGTACCTGCTGCTCGCGGTGGCCGACCATGCGGTGGCTGCGCCGCGCGTGGTGTCAGCCGAAGAGATTGAGCTGCACGCCGACGGAGGCGTGCGGCTCAAACCGCGGCGCGGCGACGTGCCCTCCGGTAACGCGGAAGAGTGCTTGCGAGGCTTGCTGGCGCGGGCGCTTGCGGTGTCCAGCTCGGCGGGGCCGTCGCTGCGGCGCGCGGCCGAGCGCAGCGACGCGATAGGCCTCGAAGCGCTGGTGCGCGAGCTCGAGAAGGCGTTGATTCCCGTGAATCGCTCGGCGGCCCGCCGCGCGCTCTCCAGGCTGCATCGCGAGACGGAGCGCGCGCGCGATGCCGGGAAATTGGAGCGCTGGCTCGAGGCCGAGCTCCAAGTAGCGAGCGCCGCGCTCGAGCAGCCGCAGCCGGCGCGAATCAGCGAAGCCGGGCCGAGCGATGGGCTCGCGGAGTTGCTCGAGGCTTCACCGGTGGCGCTACCCAGCGTCGCTGCCGCGCCCGCTCCTCCGCCCGCGCCCATCGTCGAGTCTGCCGTGACGCCGGCGTCGCTGCCGCGCGTCGCCGCGCTGCCGCCGGAGCTGACACTCACACCCGAGCCGCAGATCGCCGCCGGTGAGCCCGCCCTGACCAAGCCCGAGCCGGTGGTGCTGCGGAGCCGCGAGCGGGGCAGCTCGACGCCTCGCTTCGGCACGGTCGTCACGGCTCAAACGATGTCGAGCGAGGAAGCGGAGCTCACCGAGCGCGCGCCCGGCGTCGTCGTCGATGACGTCGAGAGCGAGCCAGCGGCTGCGTCGCCCGTTGCCGTCGAGCTTGCTCCGTCCGCTGCCGCGCCGCCGGCGGTTGCGGTCGAGCAAGACTGGGCGATCGAGATCGACGTCGAGCTCGAGCCTCCAGCCGCGCCCGCGCGCGCTGAAATCGCCGCGGCCTCGCCGTTCGACGCCGACTCGGACGTCGACGCCGACGCCGCCACGCCCGTGGTCGCCCCGGCGCTCGCGCAGGCGCCGCAGCCGCTGGTGGATCCCGAGCCGTCGACGCTGCCTGACGTCCTGCTCGCGATGGTCTCGCTCCACGCTGGGCTCGACGCCGACGAGGCGCCGACTCGCCTGCGCGACGTCATCACGGCGCCCGTGCCGACACCGCTGCCGATGATGGCGGCGCCGGAGGCGTGCGACGAGTTGCCGGGCGCGACGGAGGCGCACGACGACCTCGACGAGGTGTGGCTGAGCCAAAGCTGCCTCGAAGCGCTGCCCGTCGTCGAAGCGCCCGTCGTCGTCGAAGCGCCCGTCGTCGAGGCGGCTGCGGAGCCAGTCGCGGAGCCGGAGCCAGTCGCGATCGAGCCGTACGTGCTGTTTCACTCGGAGCTCGCTGAGCCCGAGCTCCACGAAGCGCCTACCTGGAGTCCAGGTCCCGTGGTGTCACTGGACGAGGCGCTGCCCGCACCGCTGCTGATCGTGGAGCAGGCGCCGGCGCTGTCGCCGCTCGCTCCGGCCGTCCTGCCGGTCCAGCAGAGCGATGTCAGCGAGCTGGTCGACTCCTTCTACGTCTCGGGCGGCGCCGAGGAGCACGAGCTGCGCTCTGCCCTGAAGGAAATGGCAGGCCTGGAGCTCACCCCGATGCCGCACCCGCTCGCCTCGGAGCGTTGAAGGCGCCGCTGGGCTTTTGCCGGCGGGGCTGATGTGGAAGTATCGCCCTTCATGCACGCTCAGAACCTCGCGGTCGTGAAGGGCTTGGTCAGCGTGGCCTGGGCTGACGGCCACGTCACGTCGGAAGAGACGGAAGTGCTCGACGCGCTCCTCGAAGCCTTCCACGCCCTGCCGAGCGAAGCGCACGAGCTGCGCAAGTTCGCGCAGACGCCGCGTAGCCTGGCCGACGTGCCCGTGAGCGAGCTCGGCTTCGCGGCGCGCCGCCAGCTCCTGCAGCATGCGGTCTTGCTCAGCTACGTCGACGGCAAGCAGGACGACAAGGAGCGGGAGCTGCTCGAGCAGCTCGTGACCGCGCTCGAGATCCCTTCGCTCGAAGCGCGTGACTTGATGCGCTCATCCGAAGAGCGCGCCCAAGAGCTGCTGAAGCTGCTCTGAAGCGCGCGCCGTGAGCCGTCAGGCGCCGTGAGCCGTCAGGCGCGCGCCGTGAGCATCGACTTGAGGCGGTCGATCTCTTTGAGCAAGGCGATGGGGCTGAACGGCTTCGTGTAGTACGCGGTGGCGCCGGCGGAGGTGGCCCGACTGCGTGACTCATCGTCGTCCATGGCGCTGATGATCACCACCGGTACGGTGCGCGTGCCGGGATCGGAGCGCAGGCGGGTGCAAACGTCGAAGCCGTCGTACTGACCGGGCAGATTCAGGTCGAGCAGCACGATGTCCGGCGGATCGGTCACCGCGACGTCGATCGCCTTGGCTCCCGAGCTCACGGCCGTTACTTGGTAGCCGCGCGCTTGTACCAGCGCTTCGATCATACGCCGGATGGAGTCCTGATCTTCGACGACGAGAATCCGCATCGGCGCCCGATACTAGCGCAACTGTTGTCTCGTCGCCGAGAAACCGCGAAGCCCGCGCCCACCTCGAGCGCCGAACGGTTTGACCGCTCGGCGTCTAGCCCTTTCCTGTGGGGCAGCTCGCCGCCCCAGCAAACCGTTCGTCGCTCTAGCGAGTGAGCATCGTCCAGACTTCGGCCCGGCCGTCCGGGCCGTCGCGCAGCTCGAGGGTCGCCCCGAGACTTTCAGCGGCGGCGTCGGCGATCAGCAGCGAGACTCCGGACGGGCGACCGAAGGCGCTCGGATCCGTGCGGTGGCGCAGCACCTCCAAGCGGTGAGCTTCCGTCACCGACGGTCCGCCGTCTTGCGCGGAGAGGAGGATGCCAGTCTCCACCGCGTAGGCGGAGAGCACGATCTGTCCGTCGCGCGGCGTCGCCGCGAGCGCGTGGTGCACGAGCGCGCGAATCAGCGCCAGCAGCGTCTTGGGGCGTGACGTGAGGCGCAGCGTCGCCGGACCCTTGACGGAGATGCTGACGCCGTGGCGCATCGCTCGTGGCTCCGCGTCTGCGACCGCGCTTTGCACCAGCTCGGCCAGTGACACATCGCTCTGCGGCTCGTCGAACGGCAGCTCCGCGGCCACCGCGAGGTCAGCCCACAGCTCCGCCACCACGGCCGCGCGCCTGTTCAAGCTCTGGGCCAGCGCAGACCCTTCGCCGAGCTCGGAGACGGCCAGGCTCGCGTCGGCGCGGAGGCCTTCGATGAGCCCCTTCAAGCTGCGCTGCGCGCCGAGCGCCGCCGATTGCAGCGCCTCCAAGCGCTGAGAGCCGCCGCGCTGAGCGAGCGGGGGCGGTGGCTCGGTGCGGATATCGCCCGCCGCCAGCACGGAGGCGAGCTCGCGCGCGTAGGCTTCACCCAGCTGCTGCGCTTGCTCGAGCTCTTTGCGTAGCTCGACGACCTCGCGTTGGTCGCTCGCGCCGTCCGCGGGCAGGAAGATGGACTGCGTGCCACCCTCGAGCTCGACCCAGCCGCCATGACGCGTCGCCATGCGGCTGAGCCAGCGACGCTCGAGCTCCTGAGCGCCCGCGTCGGGGCCGAGCTCGACGCTGATCTTCACCCACTCGGCCTGACGCCGGATTTTGACTTCGGCCGCGCCACTTTGTGTCGAGCCTGCTTGCGTGACCAGCAGGTTGAGCATGCGCTTGAGGTCTTGCTCGTCGCCGAACACTTCGGTGCCTGCGCCCGGCTCGATGGCGAGGCGCGTGTTGGGCGAGAGATCCATCAGCAGGGCCGCCAGATCGATGCGGCCGCGCCGCGCCTTGCTCGCGCCGCGCGCTCCCGTGTTCAGGTCACTGAGCATCGAGATGGCGTCGTCGAGCGCGTCGAGCGTCGTCTCGACGGCGGGCGGCTCGCTCGGGCCAATCTGGATGCGCGGCTCCGGGCTCGAGGGAGCCTGACGGAGCTGGGTCACGCCCTCTCGGAGCGCCCGCGCCGCCCCCCGCGCTTCCTGTGCCAGGAGCCACGATATTTCGTGTCGGGTCAAACGTTCTTGGGACACGATCCTTCGATCATGCCAAAAGTTACGGCCCATGACCACAGCCCCGCGCTATAGCAGGGTGGTTGTACCGCTCCCGGCTGATTTCGCTCCTGTTCGCGTTCGCTTTCGGCCTGGGCGTTTTTCCGCTCGCATGTGGGTCTAACGGCGTGACGAGCCCCTTTGGGCCGGGAGCCGGAGGCGCCGGCGGCTCGCCCGACGATCCAGGAGCAGCCGGCTTCAGGCTCGACATCGACGCGGGCGACGAGGTCGATCCGACCCTGGGCGGCCCCTGCGAAGACGACGGTCAGTGTAACGACGAGGTCGAGTGCACCCTCGACACTTGCGACGAGGCGCTCGGCCGCTGCCGCTTCCAGCCAGAAGACGCCAACTGTAACGACCGCGTGTACTGCGACGGGGCGCTGCGCTGTGACGTGCGAGCGGGCTGCGTGCCGGGCGAGCCCGTCGCCTGCAGCGACAATGACACCTGCACCATCGACGTGTGCGTCGAGGCGACCCAATCGTGCCGTCACGATCCGCGTGACGCAGACGGCGACGGCGACCCGACCCGCAACTGCGGGGGAGAAGATTGTGACGATCAGGATCCGCTGGTCAGCAGCCAGGCTACTGAAGTTTGCGGCAACGCCAAGGACGACGACTGCGACGGCAGCGTCGACGAGAAAGACTGTGTCGCGCCCGAGCACGATACCTGTGAGAGCGCGCTCACCATCGACGCCGATGGCTTCTACGATTTGGACCTGACCGCTACCGCGCTCGACTATCCCAATGACTGCGTCAGCGCGGAGAAGGGCTACCGTGACGTGGTGGCGGTGGTGACCGTCCCCGACGGGGAGCCGCGAGACATCGACGTGATCGCCAAGCTCGACCGAGGAAGCTTGGTGCTCGGCAGCGCCGACACCTGCGGCGCGCTCGCCAGCGCCGAGTGTCAGCCGTCGTTCACGTCGCCCGCGGGCGGCACCGTCAACCGGCTGTTGCTCCGCGCCAAACCTCCCGGAAATTACCCGATTTACGTGCAGGCGGACAGCGAGGCCACCGTGCAGATTTATGTCGAGCGACGCCTCGCCGAACCCCACACCCCCGACCGCTGCGAGCAGGCGCTAGCCCTGAGCGACGGCGGCGAGGCAGAGCTCGTGCGCTTGCCCGCTTACGACCGCGACTTCGATACGGAGTGTGGGGCGCAGACGGGCGACGCCTTCTTCACCTTCTCGCTCGCGGAGCCGCGCGACGTGACGATCGTCGCGGAGGCTCAGCTCGACTTGGGCGAGCCGGTGCTGGCGCTGCTCGACGCCGGTTGCCGCGGAGGTGAGCGCACCTGCCGCAAGAGCCAGCCCGGTCGGCTCTTCGAGCGCAACCTGCCGCCCGGCACCTACCGCGTGGCCGTGTCGGGGACCGCGCCCGACGACGTGAGCGTGCGCCTCGAGACAGAGCCCGTCTCGGAGGCGCCGCCCGGCGAAGGTTGCGACGACGCGCTGCCGCTGACGCCGGGCGTCGAGCAAGTCGTCGATCTCTCCGAGCATGAGGACGCGGTGCACCCCGCTTGCCGGGCTGGCGCGCCCGACGTCACGTTCGAGCTGGACCTGCCCGCGAAGCGCGACGTCGCGCTGATCGGTCGCTTCTCGAGCGGCGACGCCGGCGCCGTCAGCCTCACGGATGCGAGCTGCGCGGAGAGCCAAGCTTGCGTGACGGGGGGAGGCACGCTGCGCGCCATCCATCACGGCCTCGCTGCCGGCACCTACCGCGCGGTGATCGAGTCCGCGCGCGGCAACCCCGTCGGCCTGAGCTACTTCGAGCGGACGCCGAAGCCGACCGTGTTCGTGCCGCTCGCCGACGACTGCGACTCCGTCGTCGACGTTCCGGAGACGGGCGGCCGCTTCATGGGCAATACCACCAACGCTTTTCCAGACTTCGAAGGTGGGTGCGACGTCGGCGGGCAGCAGGAAGGCGGCGCGCCCGACCAAGTCCTGCGCCTGCGTCTCGAAAAAGATACGCGCGTAATCCTGGACATGCAGGGCAGTAATTTCGCAACCATGCTGTCCGTACGTCGGGGTGAATTCTGCCCCGGCGCAGAGCTGCCGCGCGCCTGCGCTCCCGGTTATTGGGCGGAGCGCAGCTATTTGGACCTCGATCTGTCAGCGGGCGACTACTTCATTCTCGTCGACGGCTACGACGGCGCAGCGGGGGCGTGGAACCTCGAAGTGTTCACCGCGCCGCTTTGATACAGTAATGGCCGTAGTCGTCGGCTTGGCGGGCCGCGCTGAAAGGCGTTAGTCTATCGGCCCATGCGCCACGCTGCCGCGGGTTCGCTCAGGGGCTGTTTGCTCGCCCTCGTGCTGGCGCTGCCAGTCAGCGCGGCAGCGGAGCCCGAGGTCGCGAGCCGAACGCTGAGCGCCGGCGAGCGGGCGCGGCTCGAAGCGGGCGGGATGGTGGCGCGCAGCCTGCGCTTTCACGAGGGGCGAGGGCGCTACGTCGGCGGCGTGTCGTATCAGGTCGTGGACGCCAAGCCGGAGGCCGTGCTGGCCGCGCTCTCCGACGTGACCAACTGGCCAAACGCGCTGCCGCGCACGAAGTCAGCGCGGCTGGTCAGCTCGGCCGACGGCCTTTCGCGCGTGGAGCTCGTGCAGGGGACGGCGCTGGTCGACGCGCGCTACACGGTGGTGCTCGACCGCGCTCCCGACGGCGAGACCATCCGCTTTTGGCTGGATCCCTCCCTGCCTCACGACATCGCCGACGTGTGGGGCTATTTCCGCGTGAAGGAGCTGCCCGGCGGGCGCTCGCTGATCACGGTCGGCGCCGCGCTCGACCTGGGAAACGGCATCACGCGCCTCTTGTTCGAGGACAAGATCGCCGGCTTGATGCTGCGCGCTCCGCGCCAGATTCGCGATTTCGTGGAGCCGCGCGCCCTCGCGCTGGCGACGAGCCCCGGGCGCTAGCGCAAGGCGCCCCCTCGAACGCCGAGTTGGGCTAAAAGGCGGCTGATGCCGGTTCGCGTCTGGACCATCGCGCTCAACACCTATCGGGAGGCGGTGCGCGCGCGCTTGCTGCACGGCTTGTTCGTGCTGGCCCTGGCCACGACCGGCTACTCGCTCGTGGTCGGGCAGTACACGGCCAAGAATGCGCTGCGCGTGGTCAGTGACTTGGGCGCGGCCGCCGTCTCGCTCTATGCGGTGGTGGTGGCGGTGGTGCTCGGCGCGACCTCGCTCTACCGAGAGCTGGAGCTGAAGACGCTGTTCCCGATTTTGGCGCGTCCGATCAGCCGCACCGAGTATTTGGTCGGCAAGTACCTGGGCACCCTGCTGCTGCTCGGCGTGTTCATCGCCGCCAACACCGGTATCGCGCTCTTGGCCGTCGCCGCGATCGCGGGCCACAGCACGGGTGGGGTGGTGTCGCTCGGCCTCGGCAGCGCCGTCGCCCTTGCCGTCGTCGGCTACTTCGCGCGCCGCAGCATCACGTACTTGCCCATCGCGTGGGCGGGGCTGCTCCTCGGCGCGGGCATCTTGCTCGCCGCGGGCGCGCCCGACGATCGCCGGGTGCTCGTCGGCTTGGCGCTGCTCACCGTGTGCGAGGTGTCGATCGTGGCTGGCATCGCCACGCTGTTTTCTTCGTTCTCATCGCCGTTCTTGACCGCGCTCTTCACCCTTTCGTTGTTCGTGGTCGGGCGCTCCGCCGATGAGCTGGCGCGCCTGCCGGTGCGCGTCTTTGGCGCGGCGATCCACGCCGCGGGAGTGGCGCTGAGCAAGGTCGTCCCGAACTTGATGCTCTACGTGCCGCCTCGCCCTCTGCTCACCGGCGAAGCGGGGGACGTCTCGCTCTGGTCTTACGTGGGCGACGCGGCGCTGCACGCGGGCGCTTGGTCCGTCCTGTTGCTCGCCCTGGCGAGCCAGATCTTTCGTCGCCGCGACTTCATATGAGCGAGCCAGGGCCGTTTCGCCGCGCGTCGTCGGTGGTGCTGTGGACGCTCGCAGCGCTGCTGCTGTTCGCCGCCGTCGCGACGGCGCGCGCGGTGCTCGACGGCGAGCGCGAGATCGCCCAAAGCGACGCCGCGTTCGACGCGAACGACTTGCACGGCGCCATTCAGCACGCGCGCCGCGCCGCCAGCGCCTACGCTCCCTTCGCGCCCCACGTGGAGCGAGGTTACGCGCGCCTACGCGCCATCGCGCGCGGAGCGGAAGCGAGCGCACGACCCGAAATCGCGACGCTGGCCTACCAAGCGCAGCGCGCGGCCGTGCTCGAAAGCGCCTCGCTGCTCCGGCCCTTCCCCGAGCGGCTCGAAGAGGCCAACCGTAACTTGGCCCGCCTGACGGCGGTGAGAGCCGGCCCCGAGCCGGCCCGGGCGCAGGTCGCCAAGCGACTGTTCGAGGCGGCCGAGGAGCGGGATCCAGAGCGATTTCCGCTCGGCGCCTTGCTCGCCGCGGGGCTGATGCTGTCGGCGCTGGGCGTGGCTTGGTTTGCGCGCGCCGCGCTCGGCGGAAGCGGCCGCGTCGACTGGCTGCGCGGCAAGTGGGGCCTCGTCGCCTTCGCGCTGGGCGTGGGTTTGTGGGCCTTGGGCGCTTATCGCGGCTAGGCTCGGGGCGTGTCCGCCGTCCGAGCCAGCCACAGCGCCGACCTCGCCGCCGTCGTCGCCCGGTTCGCCGAGTATTTGGCGCTCGAGCGGCGCTCGTCGCCCCACACCGTCGCGGCCTATCGTCGCGATCTGAGCTCGCTGGTCGAGTTCTTGCGCGAGCGCTTGGAGCGTGACCCGCAGCTGAGCGACGTGTCGCGCATGAGCTTACGGAGCTGGCTGGGCACGGTGGGCGAGGGCCTCGCCGCCACCAGCATCGCCCGCAAGCTGTCGAGCGTGCGCGCGTTTTATGTGTTTCTGGGACGGACGGGGGAGGTGCGCGAAAACCCCGCCGCGCTCCTGCAGAGCCCCAAGCTGAGCCGAGGGCTGCCGCTGGTGCTGCGCGCCGAGGCGGCGGCGGAGGTGGTCGAGTCGCCCGACGCGGCGCCGCTCGGCTCCGAAATCGAGCGACTGCGAGACCGGGTGATGCTCGAGCTCTTGTACGGCTCGGGCCTGCGCGTCAGCGAGCTGTTCGGCCTCGATCTCGACGCCGTCGACCTGCGCGGCGCGGAGCTGCGAGTGGTGGGTAAAGGCCGCAAGGAGCGCATCGTGCCGATGAGCGGCAAGGCGCTCGAGGCCTTGGCGGCGTACCTGCCGCGCCGCGCCGAGCTCGCGCACCCGAGCACCCGCAAGCTGGACGAGCGGGCGCTGCTGCTCTCCGTGCGCGGCCGTCGCTTGGGCGTGCGCGCGATGCAGAAGCTGGTGCAACGTTACGGCGCGCTCGGCGCGGGGCGCCCGGATCTCCACCCCCACGCGCTGCGTCACTCTTACGCTACCCACCTGCTCGAAGGCGGCGCAGATCTGCGGGTCATTCAGGAGCTTTTGGGGCATTCGAGCCTGGCGACCACGCAGCGCTACACGCACGTATCGCTCGACCAGCTGCTCACGGTTTACGACAAAGCGCACCCGCTAGCGCGCGCCAAGCGCGCCCGTTGAGGTAGGCTCCGCCGGTGAGCGACGTGACCACGCAGGCAGCGCCTGCTCCCGCCTTTAGCCCCTTCGTTCGCGGCTCGCTGCTCGGCGCGAGCGCGGCGCTCGTCGGCGGCGGCCTGGGGACGGTGCTCGCCGCCGCCCTCGACGCTCGCGCGGCCAGCACCGAGGGCGCCGCGGGCTCGTTCGTGGCGAGCCTCGGCCTGATCGCGCCGCTCGGCCTCTCGATGGCCGCGGTGGCGTGGCTGCTTCGGGCAGCGTTCTTGCGCGGGGAGGAGCTCTCGCCGCGCCGGCTGCTGGCGTTCGTCGACGCGCTCGAGGGACAGCGCCGCGACGCTTGGACGGCAGGGCCGCTCCTCGTCGGTTTGCTCGTGCCGGCGGGCCTGGTGGTGGTCTCGGGCGTCACGGCGCGCGTGCTCGGCGCCGAGCTGAGCTACGCGGCGGCGGCGGCGACGGTGTCCCTGTCGAGCTTGCCGCTGGTGCTGGCGCTGGTCGCCACGGCGCGCGTGGGGGCGGCCCGGCTTGGCCCGCGCTTTACCCGGGCCGGCTTGACGCCGCGCGCGGCGCTCGGGCTCGGGCTCGGCCTGGTGACGGTAGCGCTCACGCTGCTGATCGCGCTCGGGGAGACCAGCGGCGCCGGCGCGCTCGGCATCCTCGGCGTGCTGCGAAGGCCCGAGCTCGACCTGCGCGCGCCCGCTCTGCTGCTGTTGGCGCTCCTGGGCGCGCTCGTCTGGCCGAGCCCGCGCCGCGCGCCGCTTTCGCTAGTGCTCGCGCTCGTGAGCATTCTGCCGCTCGGGCTCACGCTGGCGATGTCACGCTCGCTGAGCGAGGAGACGGCGCTCGCGGTAGAGCGGCAAGCCCCGCTCGGCCGCGTGGCGCTCGGCTTGCTGCGCCGGCTCAGCGACGGCGATGGCGACGGCGTGAGCGGAGCCTTCGCCGGCGGTGACTGCGACGACACGGACGCTGCCATCAGCCCCCGCGCGCTGGACATTCCAGGAAATGGCGTCGACGAAGACTGCCAAGACGGCGACGCCCTTTCCCCTGCGAAGCCGGCTGCGAAGCCGGCCGCGGCGGCGGACGTAGCCGCGCTGCCGAGTGACCTGAACGTGCTGCTGGTCACCATCGACACGCTCCGCGCCGACCTCGGCTACATGGGCAACCCGCGCAACCTTTCACCGCACCTCGACGCGCTGGCGAAGGAGAGCGTGGTGTTCGAGCGCGCCTACTCCCTCGCGTCGTACACCGGCAAGAGCATGGGGCCGCTCTTGATCGGTAAGTACGCGAGCGAGCTCGAGGGAGGCTTCTTGCATTTCAACCGCTACTCCAAGCGCGAGACGTTCGTGCAAGAGCGGCTCAAGCAGGCGGGCGTGCGCACCCTCAGCGTGCAGGGCTATTGGTACTTCTTCAAGGATGCCGGCTTCGAGCGCGGCTTCGACGTGATCGACTCGAGCGCGGCGCCCAAGCTAGCGGCGATCGAGGGCGACCAGAGCTCGAACAGCGACGAGCTGAGTGACGTGGCCATCCAGCTCTTGCAGGCGCCCGAGCAGCAGAGCCAGCGCTTCTTCATGTGGATGCACTACGTGGATCCTCACGCCGAGTACGCGCGGCACCCCGAGCACGACTTCGGCCCGTCGCAGCGCGATCGCTACGACGGCGAGGTCGCCTTCGTGGACGCCCATCTGGGCCGAGTGCTCGCGCAGCTGGCCAAGTCACCGCTCGGCGCGCGCACCGCCGTCATCGTCACCAGCGACCACGGCGAAGCCTTCGGCGAGCACGGCATGATCCGGCACGGCTTCGAGCTGTGGGAAGAGCTGGTGCGCGTGCCGCTGATCGTGAAAGTGCCCGGGCTGCCGGCGCGGCGCGTGACCGCGCGCCGCAGCGGCATCGACCTCGTGCCGACGCTGCTCGACCTGTTCAAGGTGCCGGCGCCCAGCGGCGTCGGGCCCGACTTCGTGAGCGGTCAGTCACTGCTCGACGATCTCACGCGGCGTGTCGGCCCCGATCCGGAGCGAACCGTCTTCATGGACATGGCGCGTGGCCCTCACAACGCCGAGCGGCAAGCGCTCATCGAAGGTGACCTCAAGCTCACCGCCAGCGAAGGCCGGGTGCTCGGGCTCTACGACCTGGCCAAAGACCCGGACGAGAAGCAAAACCTGACCGGCGACAAAGCGCTCACCCAGAGCATGCGCCAGAAGCTCGTCGATTTCAGGGGCGGCCTGCGGCGGGTTCCCATGCCGCCGCGATAGCCTCGCTCTCGGCGAGCAGGCCCGGCAGCCCCCCGGTGTGCACGAACAGCGCGCGGCGCGGGCGGCCTTTCATCCGTGAAAGGCCGAACAGCGCCTTGCCGGTATACGAGAGATCGAGCACCAAGCCGCACGCGCGCGCCACCTCCGCCACGAAGCCGAGCTGCTCGGGGCTGGCGACGCCATAGGCTGGGCCTTTGAACGTATCGTAAATATCGAAGGGAGCGGGGACGCCGAGGGACGGGTCGAGCGCCCGAGCCTCAGCCACGATCTGGCCGATCGCCTGCTCGAAATACGCGCGGTCGTCGCAGACCGCCATCGCGACCGCGCGCGCGGCCACGCCGGGGAACCGCCCGAGGCCGAGCGCGACGCCGGCCGCCGTGCCGCCGGACCCGCACGCGAAGACGACCGCGTCCAAGTCGGCCGGCAGCTCAGCGCGCGCCTGCTGCTCGGCGAGCTCTTCGACCGCCGTGACGTAGCCGAACGCACCGACACCGTTCGAGCCCCCCTCCGGGATGACGTAGGGCACCTCGCCACGCGCGGTCAGCTCCTCGGCAAGCTGGTTCATGAGCTCTGCGCGCTCGCGGTACTGGCGGGGGGTGATGAGCCGCAGCTCTGCGCCCACCAAGCGATCGAGCAGCAGGTTGCCCACAGCGGGCCCGGGGCGTGCGGGCTCTGCTGTGCGCAGCAAGAGGTGCGGTGTGAGCCCGAGCTCGCGCGCGACCAGGGCGGTAGCGCGCGCGTGGTTCGATTGCAGCGCGCCGCAGGTGATGACCGCCGTCGCGCCGTTCGCGAGCGCGTCCGCGAACAAGTACTCGAGCTTGCGGATCTTGTTGCCGGCGGCGGCGCCTGCGGTCATGTCGTCGCGCTTGACCCACAGCTCGCAGCCGACGAGCGCGTCGAGCGCGCGATGACGCCAAATCGGCGTGGGTGAATGACACAGCGACAGCCGCTTCATGTCGGCTCCAGTCGCACGACCAGCGCGCCTTTGTCGATGGGCCCGGGGGCGGTCGCGGCGACCTCGGCGACCTCACCGGCGAAAGGCGCGAGCAGCTCGTTTTCCATCTTCATCGCCTCGATCACCGCCAGCGCTTGCCCGGCGCGGACGCGATCCCCGAGCGCGACCTCGACGCGCAGCAGCTTGCCGGCCATCGGAGCGCACACCGCGCCCGCCCGGCTGCCGTTCGAGCCAGCGCCGGCGCGCGGCCGCGCGCGCGCGCCCCGGGCGGCCGCGCGCCGCCCCCCCGCC